>CALZJF010000061.1 GCA_945787885.1 uncultured Bacteroidales bacterium
AGTGCCCTCAGACGCGGACTGGCGGAAGGACACGCGAAAGGCATTGCGGAAGGACACGCGAAAGGCATTGCGGAAGGGCGCGCTAAAGGCATTGCAGAAGGACATGCTAAAGGCATTGCAGAAGGGCGCGCGGAAGGCATTGAAGAAGGACGCGCGGAAGAGCGTGCAAAAGTAGTCTTAAACATGAGGTCAATGGGATTGAGCGACGAGATGATAGCTCAAGCTACCAGCTTGACCTTAGAAGAAATACGGAAAATTGACAAGTAGCTAAGCAGGCGTACAAATAATCCTTGCACTGCCTACTCCGTAAAGATTCCTTTTTCAGAGAATTTACAATTCTTCTCCCCTATCGAGAATGTTTCACCTCGATACTCTCTTCGTATGCTTACCTCCTCACTCATATTCAATGCCTCCGCCTATCTCGTCCGCTTCAGCCGCAGGCTACTGGTGGCGGGGAGCTTCATGGTGCTCTGCGTAGCCTGTGGGGTGTCTTCGCAAACGGCGGAGGTGGCGCCTGGCTCCATCGCCGTCAGCACCATGCCTTCCGTCGCCGAACTCCCTGCATCGGAGGCCGACGGCGCAATTGCTGATGCCGGGGATGCCGAGACTGCGCTTGCCACCTCGCCCTTCTCGCTGCAGCTCCGCGAGCGACTCAACCTCCTGCTCGGCGATTCGCTCCTGCAATACTCGCAACTCGGACTGTGCGTCTATGACCTCACTGCCGACAGCATGGTCTTTACGTCGGGACATCGGCAATATCTGCGTCCAGCATCGTGTCAGAAACTCATCACCGCCGTCGCTGCCCTCACCACGCTTGGGGTGGACTACAAGCTTTCCACGACGCTCTCTCTGCAGATGCCAGACACCATCGTGAGCATTCGCGCGGGGTTCGACCCTCTCTTCTCCTCTGCCGACCTTCGGGCTTTCGTCGGTGCGCTCCGTCAGGCTGGCATCACGCGGCTGCGGCGGCCCGTCGTCATCGACCGCTCTATAAAGGACACGCTGCAGGCGGGATGGGGATGGTGTTGGGACGATGAGAATCCGCCGCTCTCGCCGCTGCTCTACGAGGGTGGCGAGGGATTCTTCGATGCTTTCTGCCGCTGTCTGAAGGCGGAGGGCATTGATGCCGACAGCCTGACGTTCGCCTATGGTTCTGCACCGCGCCACAGCACTCCCCTGCTCGTGCGCTCCCATTCACTGCAAGAGGTGCTGCTGCCGATGCAGAAGCGGAGCGACAATCTGATGGCGGAGACGCTCTTCTATCATCTTGCTGCCCACAGCGGGAAGCCCTATGCCTCGCGGCGCGAGGGCGCGAAGGCCGTGGGGAAGTTCATCGCCCGCGTATGCCCGTCGGAGAAGCGGTATCAAGTGGCGGATGGAAGTGGGCTCTCGCTCTATAACTATACCACGCCCATGATTCTCGTCGCCACGCTCCGTGCGGCATGGAGGGATGAATCCGTCTTTGCCGCCCTGCGTCCGGCTCTGCCAGTGATGGGCGTTGACGGGACGCTGGAGAAGCGCTGTCTTCACACGGCGGCGCAGAGCCATGTGTGGGCTAAGACGGGGACGGTGGATGGTGTGAGCACGCTCAGCGGATATGCCCTCGCCCCGGACAACCACTATCTTGCCTTTGCAATTATGAATCAGGGATTATTGCGAACGCGCGAGGGGCGGAATTTTCAAGACAAGGTGTGCATTGCGCTCACCACGCCGTAGCCTACTTAGAATAAAAGAATGGCACGAATGTATCAGGACATACATTCGTGCCATTCGTGGTCTGTAAAAGTATGATTACCAGCACTCCGTCTTGTCGGCAATCTCCGGACAGGTGCTGGCGTGATAGACGGGGTTGCGCCCTGCGCGACGCTGCTGCTGATAGTCATCGAGGAGGCGGAGGGCATAGCGGCCGAGGATGAGGATGGCGATGAGGTTGCACGATGTCATGATCACCATGCAGAAATCTACCAGTGCCCACACCAAATCTATCGTCATCAGGGAGCCGAGGAATACGAGCAGTCCGAGCACGAGGCGATAGACATTGACGACGTAGTGCGTGTGGCGCCATCCGTTGCAGAGGAACGCCACATTGCTCTCGCCATAATAGTAGTTGCCAATGATGCTTGAAAAGGCGAAGAAGAGGATGGCAACGGCGATGAGGGTCTGCCCGATGCTGCCGATATGGTGGGAGAGGGCTATCTGCGTGAGTTCGATGCCGTTCGCCCCGTCCGCATAAAGTCCGGAGCAGAGGATGATGAAGGCGGTGCAGGAGCATACGACGAGCGTATCGGTGAAGACGCCCAGGGTCTGTATGAGTCCCTGCTTGACGGGGTGCGACACGCTGGCGGTGGCTGCGGCGTTCGGCGCACTGCCCTCGCCGGCTTCGTTGCTGAAGAGTCCGCGCTTGAAGCCCATAAGCACCGTCCTGCCGATGGCACCTCCTACGACGGGCGTCAGGCCGAAGGCATTTTCGATGATGATGCGCAGCACGCTGGGGATGAGTGTCAGATTCGTCAGCACTATCCACACGGCAATGGCGAGATATCCCAATGCCATGACGGGGACGATGATGGCACACACCTTCGCTATGCGCTGTATGCCGCCGAAGACGATGAGGAGGGCGAGGGCGGTCAGGGCGGCTGCCATCCAGTATGGGCTGATGCCGAAGGCTTGCGTGAAGGCCGAGGAGATGGTGTTGGCCTGCACCATATTGTTCGTCAGTCCGAACTGGCAGATGATGGCTACGGCGAAGATGCTGGCAAACCAGCGTTTGCCGATGCCCTTGGTGATATAGTAGGCCGGCCCGCCGATGAAGGAGTCCTTCGCACGCTCCTTGAACAGCTGTGCCAGCGTACACTCCACGAAGGTATTGACACTGCCGATGAGGGCCATGACCCACATCCAGAACACTGCGCCCGGCCCGCCGATGACGATGGCAGTGGCAACGCCTGCCAAGTTGCCCGTACCGACGCGCGAGGCGAGGGAGATGGTGAAAGCCTGGAACGAACTGACGTGCTTGCCTTCGCCCGATGTGCCTTCGGGGCGGAACAGCAGGCGGAGCATCTCGCCGATGAGCCGAAACTGCACTCCGCGCGTCTGTATGGTGAACCAAACGCCCGTGAGCGCGAGGAGGAAGACCATCAGTCCGCCCAAGGGGTCGTTGATGGTGTTGAGGAAATGGGTGAGGAGGGCTTCCATTGTCTGTTCTTAGAGTCCGAGACGCTGTGAAATTTCAAGCATCCGCTGTATGGGGCGTATGGCTTTCGCCCGCACCTCTTCTGCCACTTCCACCAGCGGCCATTCATGGCGCAGGCTGTTGTAGAGCTTTTCGAGGGTGATGAGCCGCATATAGTGGCATTCGTTGCAGGCGCAGCATTTCGGTGTCTGCCCCGTGCCGGCTATGGCGCACGCCTCGCTCTCCAGGCTGTCGTCGGGCGGGACGGGGATGAAGGTCTTTTCAGGAGCTTTTTGCCGCATCTTGTGGAGGATGCCGCTCTCGGTGACGACGAGGAAGGTCTGCGCCGGGCTCTCCACGGCATGCTTGAGGAGGGCTGCCGTAGAGCCTACCACGTCTGCCATGTCGGCTATCACCTTCTTGCACTCAGGATGCACGAGCACCTCGGCATCGGGATATTGCTGCCTGAGGGCGATGAGCTTTTCGACGGAGAAACGCTCGTGAACGTGGCACGCACCGTCCCAGAGGAGCATCTGCCGCCCTGTCACGCTGTTGATGTATGCGCCGAGATTGCGGTCAGGCCCGAAGATGAGGGGCTGCTCCTTGGGAAAACTTTCTACGATCTGGCGGGCGTTGGTGGATGTCACGACGATATCGGTCCATGCCTTCGTGGCAGCCGTCGTATTGACGTAGGAAATGACCTTATGGTCGGGGTGCTGCCGTACGAATGCTGCAAAACGGTCTGCCGGACAGCTTTCTGCCAGGGAGCAGGTGGCGCGGAGGTCGGGGCAGACCACGCGCTTCTCCGGGCAGAGGATTTTGCACGTCTCTGCCATGAAGTGTACGCCACACATGACGATGATGTCTGCCTGCGTCTTGGCAGCCTGCTGCGCCAATGCCAGCGAGTCGCCTACGAAGTCTGCCAGGTCTTGCAGTGCGCCGTCGGTGTAGTAGTGCGCCAGGATGACGGCATTCTTCTCCTTGGCTAAACGGCGAATTTCGCTTGGAAGGTCGATGCCTTCAGGGATGGGCTCGCAGACATAGCCTTTCTCGTTCCAGGATGTGGGTATTTGCATAGCTTTTGTGGATATGGGATGCCCGTAGGGGGGGATATTGTGGGGAAAAATATATGTCGTAGAGAAAAAAATATCAGAAATCCTGCGCCTCCACTCTCTTGCAATGTTCGAAGAGGAGGGGCTGCTGATTGGGGTGGAAAGCCTCGAAGTCATGGTTGCGCTTCACCTTGTTGCCGCGAATGACGATTCCGTCCGTGCTCTTGGCGTATATCAGCGGGGCATCAAACGTCTCAAACACATTGTCTTCAATGCGGATGGCATCCGGCGTACCGCCGTGGAAGCAGGTGGTGGAAGCCTTGAGGTTTGGTATTTCAGGATAGATGGAGATGATGGCGCTGGTGAACTGATAGAGGCTCGTGAGGGCATTGATGAAGCGGTTTCGGCGAATCGTGAGATGGCGCACGGCTCCGCTCTCATACCATCCGTTGCAGTCGCCGCAGAGCAGGATGGCAGTGCCGGAGGTGTGGTCGAAGGTGTTGTCTTCGCACACCGTTGCCCGTGGCGATGAGAAGAGTGCGCCGCGGGCGCGGTTGTTCCTCACCGTGCAGCGGCGGAAGGTGACGCTGGGCGTCCATGTCAGATTTTCTGCGCCATAGCCCTCCGTAGCGTCTATGCTGGCTGGCAGGGCATCGCGGAAGCGCACCAAAAACTCATAGGGCGACTCTTGGCGGATGGAGCTGATGACGTTGCGGTGCGGCAGCGCGTCCATCGTCGCGGAGCGAACGAATGCCACCGTGTCGCCCGCATTGCCCCACGTATAGCCGTACGCCTGATTGTGCTCGAAGCGCAGCCGCAGCGTATGGTCGTCTTGCCGCTCGCGAACGCGCAGATATACGCCGTGGACATTGATGGCATCGTCCATCATGCCGTCGAACATGCTGTTCTCCACCAATATGTTGCCCTTGCACTGCACGAAGTGCGTGGCGTCCGCCTGCGTGGAGAAATAGCGGCCCTTCGCCTTGTTCGGCACTACGCGGAATCCGTTGAGGTGCAGATTCTCAGAGCGTTGCGCCACGAGTCCCATGCCCTCGGCATAATATACGGTGAACTCCCGGAGGCTTACTCCCTCCGATTCTGTGACGACGATGGCGGGAGCGGGGCGGGCGTAGCTGCGGAGGGCTACGCGCGTGCCGGGCTTCAGGCGTGCGTCCGTCCATTTCGGTGCCGTCACCTCGCCGTTGCCCTCATCCCGGCAGTCTGTCATGTCAATCCAGAGGTCCGCCGTCTGCGGGACGATGTAGCGGTGGGTGCCGTCGAAGGCGATGCCCGTGTTGTACGTCATCGCCCATCCTTCGCCCTGCGCCTCGAAGCGGCCGGCATCGTTCACGCGCCAGTTCACCTCTTCAGAGGGGCGGAAGCGAATGCCCCCCTCATCGTTCCTCACCACCTCCACCTGCGATATGTGCGGCACATCGAAGTCAATGCTGAGATGCCTCAGCGTCACGTTCCGGCTCTTGGATATGGCAAAGGGGAGCATTCGCCCCGTGCAGAGGAACTCTGCGCCGCTGCCATCGACGGTGATGTTCTCCCACGCCTCTATGCAGAACGCCGTGGGGTGCTGCACGGGCTGGTCGTGGTTGGAGATGTAAAGCTCGCGTACCACGCTCTCTTCGGGACGGAAACGGTACGTTCCGCGCTGGAATTTCACCACTGCCCTGTCGCCCTTCTTCAGTGAGGCACGAATGCTTCGCAGGGCGCGGTCAATGCGCACTGACAGGCTGTCGGCTCCGGGCCTCACGCCGTAGGCTTCCATGCGGAAGGTGCGCTCTGCCGCTTCCGACGTTGCACTGCTGAAATACAGCGGAGCGGCGGCACAGACGATGGCGGCAGTGCGGAGGAGGAGGTTCTTCGAGGAGGTTTTCATAGAAATAGGCTTTTTACTTACACAATTTCCACGTAGCACCGTCCTTCGTGTCTTTCACCACGAATCCCAGCTCGGCAAGCTCATTGCGAATGCGGTCGCTCGTGGCCCAGTCCTTCTCGGCCTTCGCCTTGGCGCGGATGTCGAGCAGGAGGTCGATGGCAGCTCCGAAGGCAGCCTCGCGCTCGGCATTCCCATTGTCTTCAGCCTGAAGGCCGAGGATGTCGAAGACGAAGGTGGCGAAGACGCGCTTCAGCGCCTCCAGACCCTCGGCAGTAATCGTCTCGCGCTTGTCAACCAAGTTGTTCACCGTGCGGCAGGCATCGAAGAGATGGCTGATGCAGATGGGGCTGTTGAGGTCGTCGTCGAGTGCCTCGTAGCATTTCCGCTCCAGTTCGTCGGCATAGTCCTTCGTCAGCGTAGCCTTCTTGCCCGCGGGCTCCACTCGCTCCAGCTGCTTGACGGCGTCGGTCAGGCGATCCAGCCCCTTCTTCGCTGCCTGCAAAGCCTCGTTGCCGAAGTCGATGGTGGAGCGATAGTGGGCCTGGAGGATGAAGAAGCGAATCGTCATCGGCGAATACGCCTGTTCGAGCAAGGGATGGTCGCCCGTGAAGAATTGCGAGAGCGTGATGAAGTTGTTGTACGATTTGCCCATCTTCTTCCCCGCTATCGTTATCATGTTGTTGTGCATCCAGTAGCGCACCATCGGGTGTCCCTGGCTGGCCACGGCCTGCGCTATCTCGCATTCATGGTGGGGGAACACGAGGTCCATGCCTCCGCCGTGTATGTCGAACTCCTCGCCGAGGTATTTGCGTCCCATGGCGGTGCATTCGCAGTGCCATCCCGGGAATCCGTCGCTCCAGGGCGATGGCCAGCGCATGATGTGTTCGGGCTGTGCCTTCTTCCAGAGCGCGAAGTCCACCTGGTTGCGCTTCTCGCCCACACCGTCGAGCTCGCGGCTGGCATCGCGCACATCCTCCAGGTTGCGGCCGGAGAGCACGCCATATTTATGGTCGGCATTGTATTTCACGACGTCGAAATACACACTGCCGTTCGACACATAGGCATAGCCGTTGTTGAGAATCTGCTGCACGAGTTCCTGCTGCTCGATGATATGTCCCGTGGCGTGCGGCTCGATGCTGGGGGGCAGTACGCCGAGGCGCGCCATGGCAGCATTGAAGCGGTTGGTGTAATATTGCGCCACCTCCATCGGTTCGAGCTCTTCCAGCCGGGCCTTCTTCGCTATCTTGTCTTCGCCCTCATCGGCATCGTGCTCCAGATGTCCCACATCGGTGATGTTGCGCACATAGCGCACCTTGTAGCCTATGTGTTGCAGATAGCGGAAGAGGAGGTCAAAGGTGACGGCGGGGCGTGCGTGTCCGAGATGGGCATCGCCATAGACCGTCGGGCCGCAGACGTACATTCCCACGCGCCCTTCATGCAGAGGTTTGAAGAGTTCCTTCTGGCGCGTCAGCGTGTTATATATGAATAAGGAGTGTTCCATAACAGGAGTATTTTTGATATTGAAGTAGGAGTGCAGAATTATTTTTATGATGATAGCATTGGATGATGCTGCAGGGGCAGCAGGCTACATAAAGGAGTGTAGTGAGTCCTGCCCCACTCTTATCATGCGGCTGACAATGCGCAGTGGGCAGTGCAAGGATTATATACAGCTACTTATGTTACAAGGTGCAAAAGTACAGAAAGATACGTGAAATACAAAATAAGTAGGCACTGAAAATACGTTTTTTATGATTGCCATTGCCCTAAAGGGAAGGCAAAGGCAGGTTGCCCATTCGTATTCCCACGCGGAATATTTTGATTGAACACGAATTACACGAATTACACGAATACTTTGCAATAGCTCTTCATCCACATTCGAGCTATTCGGGAAATCCGTGTTCAATATTTATCACGCGGAAACATTTGAATTAACACGAATTTCACGAATTACACGAATACTTCACAATAGCTCTTCATCCACATTCGGGATATTCGGGAAATTCGTGTTCAATATTTATCACGCGGAAACATTTGATAGAACACGAATTTCACGAATTACACGAATCTCTCACAATCGCTCTTCATCCACATTCGGGATATTCGGGAAATTCGTGTTCAATATTTATCACGCGGAATATTTTGATAGAACACGAATTTCGCGAATTACACGAATCTCTCACAACAGCTTTTCACCCACATTCGGGATATTCGTGAAATCCGTGTTCAATTTTTATCATGCGAATATTGGGGTTGAACACGAATTGCACGAATTACACGAATACTTCACAATAGCTCTTCACCCACATTCGGGATATTCGTGAAATCCGTGTTCAATATTTATCACGCGGAAACATTTGATTGAACACGAATTACACGGCTGCGCCCTGAAAGGGCAATATATCATAGTCCAGGGTAAGCGCAGCGGCACCCTGTGAGATGAATCAGTCAAACATGACACCGGGATTCATCACTGACGGGCTACGCCACGTAACACCTCTCTTCTCAAGAGCGGCTTTGCGCTCATACCAGAACTGGAAGCACCAGCCCATGCCACGCGGAATACCATTGAGATGACTATATACCTCCCTGTCGGCATCATCAATGGCGCGCTCCCACTCGCGTGTCCATTCCACAGGGTCACGCTTGAGAGCCCCGCTCTGTGGTATTTCATCCAGTTTTCCGGCATCTGCCAGTGCTATACATTTGCTCAAATCGTCCATCTCCTTCTCCACCTCTTCCGTTATGCTGAGTTCGTAAGGGGCATTGCTCTGTATTTCAATATCGCGGAGTACGCTCAACTGAATATTGAGGAGCATGAGCTTCAGACGCGGATGTTCGGCTATCAATTCCAGCATCATGTTGATGGGGCTATAAAGGGCATTGGCCAAATGTTCATAATCCTTGAGCCAGCCGGCTATCTTTATAAACGACTTTGCATAGTCCGCCACGAGGCACACACATTCCCGGCCTTCTTCATCTACACTGATATAATTGCAGTTGTCATGCGACAGCAGGCTTTTTGCCCGTTTGACATTCTCCCACAGCATATCGACACCGAGGTTCAGATTTTCTTCCGTCGCCTCATTGCTGTATAAGCAGAGTTCTGAATAGAGGTCGCCGGCAGATGATTTTCCTTCATTGCCGCTTTCAGTGTCCTCCTCCTTTTCCGCTGCCCTTGCCTCTTCTTCTTCCACAGATTGCATGAACTGTTCGAAGCCTTCTTCTTTCGAGGCCATACATTGCTCATACTTCGGAAGGTAGAACTGTTCTATGGCAGCGGCATGATGAGTGAGATATCCGTTTTTATATCCTTTAATGGCTGTTGTCAGAGAATCTTCATCGCCCTGCAGCATGGCCTTGTATGCACATTCATATCCAAATTCTTCATCATATTTCTGCGGAGCAGTATGGTCTGTGAGAATCATGCGCGCTAAAGCAGCATAGCAAGTGCCGTCGTCTAAAGTAGCGCCTTTTGCATAATGCCGGAAAGCCTTTTCATAGTCTTTTTCCTCACCATATTGCCCCTCTTCATAAATCCATCCCAAGAATAAAGCTGCAAGGGACTCGCCGTAATATTCAGCCATTTCCAGATCCTCAACAGCTAACTTACAGATGGTTTCTTTTCTTTCGTCGTCCAGTCTATCTAAATCTATATAATCCAACACTAAATAATTCAGCAGATATCCTTGGGGGTCATTGGCTTCCAGCGCCTTAAGCGTGAGTTGTTCGTACAGCTCAAAGTTCAAATAGTCTTTGCTGTCTTCTGAATTCAGCACTAACATCGCCAAATAGTAGAATGCAGAATTCACACCCCTCCGAGATGCCTCTTCATAGTACGCTTTTGCCTGCTCCTCATCCCCTTTCTCCTTGTATGCAAATCCAAGCCATTCATATAGCAAATCCACGAAAGGTGCATCTGTGGCAGCAGCAGTGCTGTCGGCCATAAACTTTTCTATCATGGCAATGGCGGCGTCAGGGTCTTTTTTCGTGCCATGCTCGCCATATATTATATCCGACAATCTCATAATCATGGCTTTTCTGCTACCTTTATCCAGCGATTCTCTGAGGAGTGTATGGTAAAGATTTTCATCTTTCTCTCCTAATGCTCCCGAAGCTTCCAGAAAGGCATTGCATGCTATACCGTCGGGCAAGCCTTCTTCGCCCGCATCTATATAGTATTGTTGAGCAGTGAGTGCTGAGTCAGATTCCCAAGCAAGCAATTGATGAAGGCGACCATAAGCAAACGCCATATATGGATTTCCGGCTTTGGCGAGTTGATGGATTTTCTCTGTATCATCGCGCAGATTTACTATTCTCTGAACAGTGTTGGCTATACTAAGGAAATACTGTTGGCTCTCAGCATCCGTCATCACATCTTCGGCTGCTGCCCAAAAAGCCTCTTTATATTTATATTCTCTGATAAGTGAAGGGACTGATGGATTCATAATCTCTGTTTCTTTTTTGGGGGGTTAGTATATTCGGGGATAAGTAGGTATTCAAAATTGGTTTTATGTTGGTATGCTCTGTTTTAGGAATTGAAGCTTTTCAATAAAGATGTCTATCGTGCTTATGCCGTCAGTATATCTCGATGAGAAGAATTCGTTCAGTAACTGTATTCCATCCTTCTCTTTCTGAGTCTCTTTAATAAATGCATACACATCCTTAACAAACGAACTCTCCTTTGTATTCAACATGGTCAAATCCGCAACCATGCCTTTGTTTAGATCGTTTGGTTCAAATTTAACAAGACCATTCCCATATTGACGCGAATTGTCGAGAAAAATCTCCTTTGCAACATCAGTAATGAGGTATGCAAATAAAACATCGACATCAACTCCAGTGTTTTTGGGATAAACGCAATGGAATGTTGTGAGATTATAAATATTTGCTTCGTTGCGAATGAAACGCAAACCGCTTCTGCTGAAAACAGAAACCCATATTGGCGCAGGAGGTCGATTCTCAATAGCATACCATGGAGAACGACTTGCGGTAAGATAGCGTTTGTTGATTCCTGATTCTTCACCAAGATGTATGTACCTTAGCACACTTGTGTTGTTTGGCGCAGCACTGCCATTGAATAAATAGACAGCCTTATCTTCATTTAATAATTTTGAAAATTCATTTTGAGTAAAAAAAGTCTGTGGAGCATCTACAGCTTTGCAGATACATGGTATCAAGCACTCTTCGGGAATATCGTAATCATCAACCTTTGAAGGCTTGAACGTAAAATAATCGTTTGCACCAGTGGCAATACCACGCGAAACCTTGGCAAACTTAGAGAATGGCACAAGATGATTGTATTTACAGCTATTACCTTCCTCATAGTATGATTTCCACTTTATGTTTGCATCAAGCTCTGAAGTGTTATATTCCACATATTCATTAAAACAAGTGTTTAACCCTTCTATGTTGTTGACAAGCGAGAAACGTACACTTACCGAACCTGTCGTTCTTTCGCAAAGGAAGATACAGGCCGTCGTTAAGGCATCTTCAAAAGCACATTCGGTAAAATCGACAACTATTATGTGCTGCAGGGTGTTGCTCTCTATCAAAGCGCGTTTTACCTCTACACCATAATCGGAGTTGAGGAACTCTGAAGGAATAATGTATGCCAGACGTCCACCTTCTTGCAATTGGGCAATTGATTTTAGGAGAAACAAAGTATAGAGGTTTGTGAACCCATTAAGCTTTGTTCCTAAATGGCTGTTTACATCTGGTATGTAAGTAGCATTGTCGTAATCGTGAAATTTCAGATAAGGAGGATTACAAACAATGGCATCATATTTTGTATTCCAATCACAAGTGAAATAATCTTCATTCCTAAGATTCACTCCATTGGGGCGAGCCGTAACTGCACTTGCAAAAATTTTTCCATCAATTTCGTACGCATCGACAGGTAGAGTCGAATTCTGAGCAAGGATACGTGAAAAGATTCCCAAACCATATGCTGGCTCGAGAATACGGGTTTTCTGCTTGCCTTGTAACACCCATTGACACATAAACTCAGCAATCTTTTCAGGGGTGAAGAACTGAGCATATTTTTTGCGATGGTCGAGAGATGTTGATGAAATGTATAGCTGTTCGATTGTCATCCTATTAGAGTTTTATTCCAAATAGAGATTCAAAATTGTTAGCATCCAAGCATGCCTCACCACCATCAAATTTTACATAGAACAACAATCTACCTTTGTTTAACTCCTTTCTTACACTTTGATGATTTGGTTCGGTAACCGCTTCTGCAAGGCAAGTACCATCTTGAGAAGGTATCTTAATGGTTGTCTTGTTCTGATTCTTTGTATCTTGTTCGATGAAGTATTTATCATCCTCCAGATCTGGGTTTGACACAAGTTCCAGAATGTGCTGGAACGATACACCATATATTTTATCGAAAAATACCTGTACGTAAAAATGTGGCACATTGTAGGTCATTATCCATTTGTGAACAACCTTCAAATCTTCCACCTTTGGGGTGATGGATAATGAATTACGCTTTTGAATTATCTTCAGACAATCTTTTAGCTCAGACAGCTTATCAGTTAATTCTTGAAGCCTTTGCGAAGTCTGCCATGTTAGCTTTCGGTAGTCGATAGATCGTACAGAAGTTTCGTCAAGCTGCTGAAGAATCGCTATCAGCTCTGGCCGTTTCTGCTCTAACAAGTCAACGTATTCGTCTAATACAATATTCTTTAATTCGATAGCTTTTTCCAGATTCTCACGAACAACTCTGTTGGCTTCAGCTGTATATTTGTTGATGAGAAAAGCACTCGAACGAACCTCAATGCCAGCAATAGCTTTGGCAACGTAATCGCCAATCTCATTACTTGATTTTGAACTGATGTCATAACCAAGAGATTCATCAAAATCCTCCTTCTTGTACAGCAGAATGTCTGGACGTTTGCCAATGGCATCGAGTTCTGCCTGATAGTCATTGAAGAAATTTTCAAATCCTTCATCTCCTGCAACAAGGTCATCCGATTTACCATACTTCACAGCAACGATATTCTCGGAATTGTCATTGATTGCCCTAAACAGGACATCCTCCGCCCAATCGCCTTGCTGCTTATTGGTAATGAACTCCGAAGATGCCTGTGTAGGCATTGAAGCTTCGCTACGTGGTTTATCAAAGTCAACAAGACCTGTATGGATGTTGCTGCAAATGTGTTTTATAATATCTCTGTATGCCATAACTATCTTGTTTTTTTCATAAGTAGGTGTTCAAAATTATTTTTATATATGGATGCTCTGTCTGGATGCAGATTTTAGTCTTGAAATAAAGGAGCGAGCTTATATGATTGGGGGCTATGTGGCTGTTTTCAAGGCTGAAAGATGCGACAAAGAGAGTGGGCAAACATAAATAAATATTAGTATAAACTAATTTTAAATACCTACTTTTTTTTTAATTCTTCTTTTAAGGTAGGTTCTATCAATTAGCTTGCGATGTATTTGCGGCTATCGTGCCGCAGGTTTTTGTTTTTCACGAGGGAGCGTAGCGGGCTACGTGACT
>CALZJF010000062.1 GCA_945787885.1 uncultured Bacteroidales bacterium
TGGATACGCACAGGAAGGCAGAATGTACTGAACCTATATACGCATAAAGCATATTTTTCGGAAGTGTTCCTTGAATAAGTCCATACATTTGCGGCTCCCCTGTTTCCCCATTAGCTTGGGTGGGGGGATTTGTGCACATACATAAAGCACGGCCCCCCAGAACCACACTCCAACCGTACATGGGGCAAAAAGTCAGCTAAGAACGTTGAATCATCACACAAGAAAAAACAGGCGTATAGGTCAAAAAACAGGACTATATCTGACGTTATCAACGGGAAATCACCACTTGAAACACTCTCTTGACGCATTTTCCTGCCCGACTGCTATCGCGTGCCAATAGCGCGCAGCAGGCAGTGCAAGGATTTATCGACGAGGCACGATGGTTTCCTCTCCCCCATCCTTCTGCGGAGCCTATTTTCCCACAAACATCGTTGAGGAATGACGATTCGTCAGGAAATAATTTGGTCACTCCGATAAAAACGACTACTTTTGCAGCCGACGGCTTGACGCGAAATGTTTGCAAAAGCATTTTGCGTCTTTTTTATTCCACAGATTTATTTCACACATGTTGTTGCGCGCGCGTGGGCTGCACCATCAGGGCAGCCAGCCCGCGATGCCCTTAACCTTAACCTTTTACTAACCGTATGAAAAAAATCATTCTGAAATGGATGGTAGCATCAGCGGCATTGGCCTTCACCGTCCCCCAAGCCGATGCACAGCCCGCAGCCATCATTCCGCAGCCATTGCACATCGAACAGCAGGACGGCTTGCTCACACTGCGCGCCGACATGACGATGGCATACGCCGCGGAGTGCGAGCCGCAGGCAGCCTATCTGCGACAAGCCATCATCGGCTCCACGGCTTATCGATGGAGCACGGCAAAGAAAAAAGAGCGTGCCGACGTGGTGCTTGAGATTGATGCCAGGCGCGTCCCTGCCACAGAAGGCTATACGCTCACCATCGACCGCAGCGGCGTGAAGATTTGCGGCCACGACAACGGCGGACTCTTCTATGGCATTCAGACCTTCCTGCAGCTCCTTCCGCCTGCCATCCACAGCAAAGCCTATCAGCCCGACGTGGAGTGGAAGGTGCCCTACGTCAGCGTCAGCGATGCCCCCAACCGTCCGTGGCGCGGCATGATGCTCGACGTCGCACGCTATTTCTACGACAAGGAGTTTGTGAAACACTACATCGACATGATGGCGATGTATAAGATGAACAAACTGCAATTCCACCTTATCGACGACTCTGGCTGGCGACTCGAAATCAAGAAATACCCCCGCCTCACAGAGGTGGGAGCATGGGCAGGCACGGACCAGAACCGCCTGGGCGGCTACTATTCGCAGGACGACATCCGCGAAATCATCGACTATGCCGCCGTGCGCAATGTAGAAATCATCCCCGAGATTGAGTTTCCGGCCCACATGCTCTCGGCCGTGGTGGCCTATCCCTGGCTCTCCTGTACGGGCAAGCAGCATGAAGTGCCACGCCAACACTTCATCAGCCGCGATTTGCTCTGCGTGGGCAAAGAGTCGTCGTATGAATTCCTTGCCGACGTGCTTGAAGAGACCGTCAGCCTCTTCCCCTCGAAATACATCAACATCGGTGGCGACGAGGCCGTCTATGACCGCTGGAAGGAATGCCCCAAATGCCAAGAGGTGATGAAGCGCGAAGGGCTGACGAACGTGTCTGAGCTGCAAGGCTATCTGACGAATGTGGTGGCAAACATGATGAAGGAGAAAGGCAAGACCGTCGTCGGATGGGAAGAAATCATCATGCGCGGCAAGGTGAGCCAACCCGTGGTGGCCGTGATTTGGCACGAAGTGGCAGACACTATCAAAGCCTCCGAGACGGGCCACCAAGCCATCCTCTCGCCCGCCACGAATCTCTACCTCGACTTCCCCGAAGGCAAGACTCCCGGCGAAATCAAGGCTGCCACATGGATGCCCCCCATCTCGCTCGAAAAGTGCTACTCCATGCCCGTCAACGACTATTCGCCGGCATCCACCGTGCTCGGCGTGCAGGGCTGCTTCTGGAGCGACCAGTTCATACACGGCACCCTCTTGCAGGAATTGCCGCTGCTCAACGAAAACCGTTCGGAGAAGTATGCCGAATACCTCAGCTTCCCCCGCTTGCTGGCAGTGGCAGAACTGGGCTGGTGCGACAACGCCACGCGCAGCTGGCAAAGCTTCAAGCAGCGTCTGAGCAAACAGTATGCTCGCCTTGACCATAAGGGCTGCCACTATCGCGTCCCCGAACCTGAAATCGTCAAGATGACCAACGTGGGCGACAAGGTTTGCTTCGAACTGGCACCATCCGTCGAGGGCTCCACCATTCGCTACACCACCGATGGCTCCTATCCTCACAGCCATTCTGCCATCTACACGGGCAAGGTGACGGTGGACCGCCAGTCCGACTTCCGGGCCATCACAGAAATCGACAGCCGCCACTTCTCTTTGCCCATCTATTTCGAGCCCGACTTCTCTGCCTATGAGCAGTATGGCACCTTCGTGGCTGAGTGGAAGCCCGCGAACCTGAGCGCAGGCAAGGGTGTCTGGCGTTTTGAAGCTACGGGCAAGATGGTGGGCAACGGCACCTACGAAATCTCGTTCGTACGCACGCGCGGCACGAAGAGCCTCGCGTTCGGGCAGTTGGTGCAATACAAGCGCGATGAAGTGCTTGCCCAAGCAGCCCCCACCATCACGGCAGATGCCAGCACCCTGACTGCCACTTACCGCCTCACGCAGACCGCCTTCGAAGCCGGAGTGCCGTTCTACATAGAAGTCGAGACCGACTGCGGCGCAGACCCCGATGCCTATGGCTATGTATTCGTAAAGAAAGTGGAATAAAGCCCTGCCGCTTCAGAAAATCCTTTCACCCACACATATCTTTCACCCACACACGATGAACCGCCCCACACGCTGCTTGCCAGTCAGCATGCGGGGCGGTTTTTTCTATAAACAGGCAATAAGAAGGCCTATAAAATTACTTACACCAATCAAACACATAGTATTTCAAGCCTCTTCTTTTAACTCTTGCAGCAAAGTTTTCACTACTCCCACATAAACCCCGCCAACCATTTTGTTTGGGCCAGTTACTCAAGATACTGCCATATTTCTCATTATAAAGCAAAAAACGTTTTGAGACAATTTTTCCCGTGATAAATATAGAACACGAATAGGCCGAATAGCACGAATGTGGATGAACAACGTTGCAAAGTATTCGTGAAATTCGTGAAATTTGTGTTCAATCAAATGTTTCCGCGTGATAAATATTGAACACGAATGGCACGGATAGCACGAATGTGGATGGAGAACGATTCCAATGGATTCGAGGGATTCGTGTTCAGTCACTCTTGCATACGGCACTACTGCAACAGCCGTCTGCCATGATTGTCCTCCAGCACTCGCATTTGCTGTATGGCTATCTGGTTAAGCCTTATGAGCCGCTCGCCTTGGGGCAGTCCTTGTTCGATGAAGACGGCGTTGAGGTTTTCCATGTTCGACAGGCAGATTAGTTCGTTGATGGTTGCATAGTCTCTAATGTTGCCTTTCTTGTCAGGATTGGCCTCACGCCATTGCTTGGCGGTCATGCCGAACATTGCCACGTTCAGTACGTCTGCCTCATGGGCATAGATGATGTTTGCCTGCTGTGGAGATACCTCCTCGGGGATGATGTTGCGCTTGATGGAGTCGGTGTGTATGCGGTAGTTTATTTTGGAAAGTTCACGTTTGGCAGACCATCCAATTTGCTTTTGCTCTTCTTCCTTAAGACGCTGGAACTCCTTGACTATGTATAGCTCAAATTCAACAGAAATCCAGCTTGCAAACTTGAAGGCAATATCCTTATGGGCGTATGTGCCGCCGTACCTGCCAGCCTTTGCAATAATACCGATAGCATTTGTGGCATTGATCCTTTTCTGGGGTGACATAGTAAACGCATTTAGCCCAGCGTCCTTTCTAAACCCCTCGAATTCGAGGGGGTTAAAATGTGGATTATACAGACTTTCCCAAATCCCCAAATACTCAATGGTGTTTCTATTGCGCATCCAATTTGCCACTGTTGCTGTAGGATCATCACTTTTATATTTTGCGATGTCTGTTAGGGATATATAGTCGTTCTCGTTATGAGAAATGACATTTACTTGTGTATCTTATACTTTAATCTTTGCCATATTGCCTTTAACTTCATTGATATTTCTTATGGCTGCAAATTTATAAACATTCACCGACAAAAAACTTGTCCGACTCCTGAAAAATTTCTCTTTTCCCCAACTAAACATTGTTTATGATAGTTTATCAACTAAAAGTCACTCTTGCATACGGCACTACTGCAACAGCCGTCTGCCATGATTGTCCTCCAGCACTCGCATTTGCTGTATGGCTATCTGGTTAAGCCTTATGAGCTGCTCGCCTTGGGGCAGTCCTTGTTCGATGAACACGGCATCGAGGTTTTCCATGTTCGACAGGCAGATTTGCTCGTTGATAGTTGTGTAGTCACAAACCACTGAGCTTTTGGCTCAAAAATGATTGTTTTTGCCCCTCCTTGTGATTATTTTCACCCCTCGGAGCGGTCAGAATGGAGCAATCAGTGTTGTCATCTCCCATTCATCTCTCAGGCGCAACATAGTCAAAGCCATGTAATGCCCCTTGCATATCATGCTGGCACCCCCGAGGCGACTGCCCACACATCGCAATCACGAACGTACGCACGTTGATGCTGATGATGCGGGAAGCAGCCCCTCAGGGGTGCCAGCACTATTTATCTTACAATCGTTAGAAAAGAAGGGGGAGGGTCATTCCACGAAGAGCAGATGTCCGGGCACGTTGCCCGTAGAGACCTTCGATTTCAGCGTGCCGTCGGCAGCGAAGCGGTAGAGGAGGCCGGGGGAGACATAGTCGCGGGCATCGCTGACGAAGATGTCGTGCGTACGGGGGTCAACTGCCACTCCGTAGGGCACCATCGCATCGAGCACAGCGGCATCCACCATATTGCGGCTCACCACCTCGCGTGTGGCTACATTCACGATGGCAGAGGCGGGGATGCTGCGCTGAAGGGTAACATCCCACGTGCTGCTCACGATATAGAGCGAATCGCCCTGGAGCGTCATGGCGCTGACCGGCACATCCCATGTTTCCACCTGCCCCGACCGCGTGTCATAGCAGCAGAGCGTGGGGGCGATGTCGTTATAGTTGCCGATGGAGTTCACCCACAGGCGGCCATAGCGGTCGGCACGGATATGCTGCATGTTCACCGCCACCGCCACCTCGCGTTCACGCTTGAAGCCGGCAAGGTCGATGACGCTCAGCGTCTGCTCGTAGGCTGGCGTGGCATATCCGCCGGAGTTCACCACATAGAGTTTTCCGTCCAACGCCACGATGCCTTCGGGCTGACGCCCCACATGGAGGGTATCGACGACGGCGAGCGTGGCGGTGTCTATCTTTGCCACATAGCCCCGCTGCTCGCCCGTGGCCTTATCGACGATCGGACCGGCATACGATGTGACGTAAGCAAAGCCGCCATCGAACGCTACCTGACGGCCATTCGGCACTTCGGCCTGCCCCTTCCGCTTCAGCGTGGCGGCATCCACCACTTCCACTTTGTTGCTGCCATTGATGACGGCCCAGAGCTTGCCGCCATAGTATTGCAAATCATTGCCTACATCGCCCAGTTCGAGCACGGTGCCGGGGTTGGCGTTGACGTAGGCATTGGCGTAATAGATGCTGCTGTCGGCATCCAGATATTCCAGATTGGCCGTGTTGCTGCCCATCAGTCCCTCGCAGAGCACGAAAAGACGGGAGGGAAGTTGCGATTCGGAGGCAGGGGGCACATTGCCGGAATCGTCAAGAACATCGTCGCTGTCGCATGCTGCCAATGCTAAAGCGCAGACAGCCAGAGAAAAAGATTTGTAAAGGTTCATCTGTTAAAAATCAAATCAAGAATAAATCAAGAATTAAATCAAAAATTAAATCAAGAATTAGAGAATTAGAGAAAGGAAGAATGAAAAATGAGGAATGAAGAATGAGGAAGGAGGAAGGAGGAAGGAGGAAGGAAAAAGAGAAAGGAAAATGAGGAAGGAGAAATAAGGAATAAGAAAGAAGGAATTAGAGAAACGGGAAAGAAGCCTTCAGCGTGAGCGAGAAATGTCGGCCGGGCATGGGATAGTTCGGGACGATGGCATACTGCCGGCCGGCCAAATTGCAGCATTCCGCCCCGAACTGCACACCGCGCAGGAAAGGGATATCGGCCAGAAGAGCCACATCGTGCGTCTGCCACGGTGCCATGCGGTCAGACGGCAGATTCGCCGACGACTTGAAACGCTCGCCCACACAGGTGAAGGAATAGTGCAGCTGCACCCCACCCCAGGCCGCTCCGAGGAACACGCCCGCGGCATGGCGGGGCTGAAAGGCTATCTGTCCGCCGTAGGTGCCGTAATGAGGGTCGTTGTCCGCCGGGTCTGTGCGGTCTTCAGCGCGCAGGAAGCCATAGTTGCCGCCGGCTGTCAGCAGGGGAAGCCGTGGCGAGGATTGCCACGACAGCCGGCACGAGACATCGCAGCCGCGCCCCAACATCCTGCCCACATTCATCATCAGCCACCGCCATCCGCCACTGCCGCGCGGCACGGCGATAATCTTGTCGTCCACCCATTCCATATAGGCATCCGCCCGCCCACTGAACTGCCAGCGTCCGGCGGCCCATGAGCGTCCGGCCTCTGCCCCTATGTTTATCTGCCAGCACCGCTCCGGAAGGAGGCGGACATTGCCGGTTTCCGTATAGTAGAGCTCGTTCAGCGTCGGGCGGCGCTGATGGCGTTTGGCGAAGCATCTCAACGCCACGCCTGCCGCCGGACGATAGGAGATATGGAGGGCGGGCGAAAAATCCTGACTCCGGCGCTGCAGGGAGGGTGTCCCCGCCTCTTCTGCCGTCAGCGTTTCGAGGGCTACGGCGTGAATGCGCCAGCGCTGCCAGCCCAGACCTGCCGCACAGGCCACCATGAGCGTATGGCGGACAGGCTGCTGGAGCATATCGGGGGGCAGGGCGTAGCGAGAGGTCTGACGGAGCATATTGCAGGCATAGTCCGTGGCAAACGAGAGTTCGAGGCGCGGCCGGGCAGCATCGCCCTCAGACACCACGAGAGCCTGAACAGCCGAGAGGCTGAGTTGCGGCTGGAGGAAGGTGCGATCCGTGGGCATACGGGTGGTATCGGGGTCTTGATAGCGCAGCCGCTCCACCCCACCCTTTGCCGACAGCCGCAGGGTGTAGGCACTCCGCGAGGTGCTCCACGAACGTTGCCACCGCCCCTGCACAAACGCCGTGGCATCCCACTGCCGCTGCGCACTGCTCCAGACATTGTTGACAATGGCGGCCGGTATGCCACGCTCGGAGCCGTAGGCCGAGGCTTTGATGTCCCATTGTGCGCGGCTATGGGGGGCGCTGTGCAGATTGGCCTCGAAGCGCAGGGCGTGCACATCGCCTCCCACGCGGACGGCCGTCGTATCGTAGGCCACACGGCCATCGGGGAATCGTTTGCGGATGTGGAAGCGATAGCGGCCGTGGGCCGTCAGCCATCCTCCGCTGGCATCGGCAGTCATTCCGCCGGCCAGACGCCGTTCCCACCGCACGGAGGGCTCTATGCGTCCGAATGAGCCCGTGCGGCATTTGAGCGTCAGGCGGCTCCCCGTGAAATGGGGATCCAGGCGGCGGCTTTCCAGATAGACGGTGCTGCCGCTGGCATATTCGCGCGCGCTCTGCAGCAACTGGGTGCGGTGGCCGTTGTAGAGTTCCACGCGCTCCAGACCGTCGGTCTCGAAGCGTGCGAAATCCACTTGGCCGTTCTGCTCGTTCGCCACGGGCATACCGTCGAGAAAGACGCCTACGTGGGTGCTGCCCATGCCGCGCACATCGATGGTCTTCATGCCGCCGATGCCGCCATAATCTTTCACCTGCAATCCTGCAAAATAGCGCAGGGCATTGGCCACACTATGGCCATCGAAGGCGCGCAACTGCTGCCCGGAGAGGCTCTGACGGGGCGATGTGGCACGACGCTGGCTTCCCACGATGTAGGCCGTGGGGAGCAGAGAATCGCGTTCCACCATGCTCTGGGCTGATACCGCAAGGGCCAGCGGGAGCATGAAGGCAAGAAAGAGGCTACGAAGGGAATGCTTCATACGACAACTCTTTGCCCCGCCGACCAATGAGGGCAGAGGGCATCTGGTGCATAAAATATAAGGAGAGAGGAGGAAAAATGTTGGACTTCATCCTTCATTTCTCGCCACGGCATAGCTCGCCACGGCATAGCTCGAGCAAAGCTCGGCTCTGCTTGTCTGGCTCCGGCGGAAACGTTCAGAGCAGGCCGTAATCCCGCAGCCTGCTGGGGGTATTGACGCTGACGGTCAATGGCAAACAATCGGCAGGTCTCCTGGCTTTATCCTCTGGCAGACGCGTCTTCCCAGTCTTGGAAAATCAGGGCGGGGCGGCCGTCTGATTTTCTGACCAGTGACATGGTGCATCTCCCCAAAACGAAAAAAGGATTCACAGTTACGGGTATAGCCGCAGCTTCACACTGCGTTCCCTCTTAGCCTGACGCACCGCCTCCCTCCTCGCGCAAGGGGGGAAGCAGCGGTCAGGAACCGTCGTTGCGGATGCAAAAGTAAAGAAAAACGAGCTCTTGATGAAAAATCTGCACAGAAAATCGTCAAACTCCCTTGTTTTCATCTGCGGACAACCTCCAAAACACACGATTTGACGGCGGCATTTGATAGCGGCCGCCCTCTTTTTTCAAAAAAAAAGCCTGAAGGGGGGCTTCATCTTGCGGCATCAGGATAAATTTGTACTTTTGCACGGGTGCTTGCAGCATCAACCCTCAGAAAAACCCTATCAGGTAGGTTCTATAAATTAGCTTGTGATGTATTCGCGGCTATCGTACCGTAGGTTTTTGAGTTTCATGAGGGAGCGTAGCGGGCTACGTGACTGAATGAAAATCAAAAAACTACAGTGCGAGAGGCGTGAAGACATCCAAGTAAAACAGGAACACTGCCTTACATTAAAAACTAATTTATAGAACCTACCATCACACACACACAGACACAGACCATGTCATATTCCATCGAAAAGGTGGCAACGCTCATCGGCGCCCATCGCTATGGCCATGTCGATGCACACATCGACTGGCTGCTGACCGACAGCCGTTCGCTGGCATTTCCCGAAACGACCCTCTTCTTTGCCCTGCGCACGCGTACGGGCGACGGACATCGCTATATCGACGACCTCTACCGGCGCGGCGTACGCAATTTTGTCGTCAGTGCCGTGCCCTGGAAGGGGGGGCGCCTTGGCAGCGCGGATTTCGGCCGGCCGACGATGCCGGCCGACGAGACGGCGGAGACGAAAGAACTCTATCCTGATGCCAACTTCCTCAAAGTCGTATCGCCTCTGAAAGCCCTGCAACGTCTGGCAGAGCGTCACCGCGAGGAACACGAGGTGCCCACAGTCGGCATCACGGGGAGCAACGGCAAGACGACCGTCAAGGAGTGGATTTACCAATTGGCTTCGCCCTCCATGTTCGTCACACGCTCGCCCCGCAGTTACAACTCCCAGGTGGGAGTGCCGCTCTCCGTCTGGCTGCTCAACGACCGCACGGAGGTGGGAATCTTTGAGGCGGGCATCTCGCAGCCTGGCGAAATGGCTGCCTTGAAAGCCATCGTGCAGCCCACCATCGGCATCATGACGAATATCGGCGAGGCGCACCAGGAAAACTTTGCGTCGATAGAAGAGAAATGCATGGAGAAGCTCTCGCTCTTCGATGATGCCGGGACGCTCATCTATGATGCCGACGATGCGGTCATCGCGCAGTGTCTGGAGCAAAGCCGCTTCCACGGACGCCGGCTGGGATGGTCGCGCACGAACGCCCAGGCTCCGCTCTTCATCAAGAGCGTGGAACGCACCGTGGGGCATTCGCTCATACGCTATTCCTTCGATGGCCACGAAGACGAAGCGGGCATCCCCTTCAGCGATGACGCCTCGATAGAAAATGCCATTCACGCCTTGGCGGTATGCCTCCTGCTGGGCATTCCAGCAGATGCCTTGGCTGCGCGGGCCAAGCAGCTGCAACCCGTCGCCATGCGCCTGGAGGTGAAAGAGGGTGTGCACGGACTGACGCTCATCAACGACTCCTACAATTCTGACCTGACCAGCCTCGACATCGCCCTCGACTTCCTGCAGCGGCGGCGCGAAGCGCGGCGTTCAGTGGTCATCCTGAGCGATTTGCAGCAGACGGGCATTGCCGACGCCATGCTCTACCAGCGCATCGACGAGATGCTGAAAAGCCGCCATGTTGACGTGCTCGTGGGCATCGGGCCGCACATCAGCTCCGCTCACACCGCCTTCAGCGGAATGGAGACCCACTTCTTCGAGACGACGGAAGATTTCTTCGCCAGCACGCTGGCAGATGTCTGGACCGGCGACATCGTACTGCTGAAGGGCGCACGCGAATTTCACTTCGACAGCATCGCTGAAAAGCTCGAACTGAAGGTCCACGAGACGGTGCTGGAGGTGAATCTGGCCGCGCTGGCAGAAAATGTGCGCTTCTACCGCTCCTTCATGCGCCCCGAAACGAAACTGACGTGCATGGTGAAAGCGGGAGCTTATGGCAGCGGAAGCGTGGAAGTGGCCCGCACACTGCAGGATCTGGGCATCGACTATCTGGCAGTGGCCAACGCCGATGAGGGGGCAGAACTCCGGAAGGCGGGCATCACCATGGGAATCATCATCATGAATCCGGAGATGCACGCTCTGCACACCCTCTTCCAATACCGCCTCGAACCCGAAATCTACAGTTTCCGCCTGCTCAATGCCCTCGTCAATGCGGCGCGGCGCGAGGGTATCACGGGGTTTCCCGTACACATCAAGCTCGACACGGGTATGTGCCGCCTGGGCTTCGACCCCGAACACGATATGGACCGCTTGACAGACTGTCTGCTCCGCCAGCAGGCACTGCGGCCGCGCTCGGTGTTCTCGCACTTCGTCGGGAGCGACAGCCCTGACTTTGACGCATTCTCGCAGCAGCAGTTCGAACGTTTCGATGCGGCCTCTACGCGGCTGCAGCAGGCACTGCCCTACAAACTCCTGCGCCATATCTGCAATTCGGCGGGCATCGAGCGTTTTCCCGAACGCCATCTCGACATGTGCCGCCTCGGCCTGGGCCTCTATGGCATCGACCCCATCGACAATCGCCGCCTGTCCTGCGTGGCCACCCTGCGCACCACCATCCTGCAGATCCGGCAAGTTCCTGCCGGCACGAGCGTGGGCTACAGCCGGCGCACCATCGTCAGCCGTCCTTCGCGGATTGCCGCCATTCCCATCGGATATGCCGACGGACTTGACCGCCATCTGGGAAATGGCGCGGGCTATGCGCTCGTGGCGGGCAAACGCGCACCCTACGTTGGAAATATCTGCATGGATGTCTGCATGATTGACGTGACGGACATCGACTGCAGCGAGGGCGACAGCGTGGAAATCTTCGGCGAACACTTGCCCGTGAGCGAACTGTCGAAACTCCTGGGCACGATTCCCTATGAGGTGTTCACCAGTGTCAGCGAACGCGTGAAGCGCATCTACTTCCAGTAAAGCGATGCACTGAAGAGTAAAGCGATGCACTGAAGAGGAAGGCGATGCACTGAAGAGTAAGGCAATGCACTGACAAGAATAAGGCTACGCCCTGAAAAAAAGACAGCAGCGGGGGGAGGCTGGAGCCATGCAGACACACATGACTTCAGCCTCCCCCCACTGCTGTCCATATATGGGGTGTCTGTATATGGGGCTAAGTAGGTAATGAAAATTAGTTTTATGTTAGAATGCTCTATTTGGATGCAGGTTTTAGTCTTGAAATAAAGGAGCATAGCCTCCCAAAATATAGGTGAACCGTGACTGTTTTCAAGGCTTAATATATGCGCGAAGAAAGTGTAATGCAGGTTTTAGTCTTGAAATAAAGGAGCGAGCTTATATTATTGGGCTGCTATGTGACTGTTTTCAAGGCTAAAAGATGCGCCAAAGAGAGCGTTCAAACATACAAAACATAATAATTCCTACAATATACATACTATAAAATAATTTTTATTACCTACTTATACCCGATCAGGAGGGCGGTTCTCCAGGCGGGTCTGAGGCTGCTTCATCGCCGCCACCCGAGTCCCTGCGAAATAGTAGCGCAGGATGGCATCGAACGTGAAGCCCCGCAGGCTCATGGCGGCGGCACCAATCTGGCAAAGCCCTACACCGTGGCCCCAACCGTGGCCGTGGAGCACGAAGGCATGGGGTCGTCCGCCCGCTTCGGCAAGCGTCTCGACATCAAACCATGAGCTTTTCAGATGTGAGCGCGACAGGACTTTCCGCACGAGCAGCTCCTTGCCCACCACCACACTACCCTCCGCACCGACGATGCGCAGCCAGACGATGCGCCCCGAGGCACCGCGTTCGAGGGGTTCGAGGGCGACGATGCGTCCCAGCCCCAGCTGCAAGCGGCTCTCTACGATGTCCGACAGTTCCTCAGCTGTATAGTGTTCCGTCCAGACGTGATAGTCGGGCGTGGTGCGGTCGTAGCCGTTGAGGATCAGGCGCAATACGCCCGCTGCCCCGCCCGGCAGGGTCTGCAACGCCGCCGGACTGCAACAGGCATCGGGCCGCGGAGCGAGATAGGCGAAGTCGCGGTCTTGCCAGCAGGCGGAGAAACGCTCCGTGTGTCCGCCGCAGGCTTTGTAGAAACGGGTGTCGCAGATTTCGCCACCGGCATCGAGCAGCACCATGCCGCGTGTGGCATCGACGGCTTCGGCCACCAGTTCGCTCACCTCGCGCGTGATGCCCTGATAGCGTTGGCAATGGTCGTCGGCGCAGACATCATAGTAGGCATGGTCATCGTGGTCCCAGATACGGCTCACCACGCGCTCGCCGGACTTCACCCCCGGGGGCGGCAGCAGTGGCTTCGCGGCAGCGGCCTCGCGGGGAAGCAACTGCCGCAACACCCAGCTGCGCGAGATGACGGCATGGGCTTTGAGCAGTTCCAGACTGTTCGTGGCCGACATCTCGCTGGAGATGACGCTCTTCAGATACGTTTCCACATCCACCTCATTGATGGCGCGGAGCAGACCGCCTATAGCCTCCACGCGCAGACGGCCGCGGAAGGTCTGGTCTTCACGCTGCTGCCAGTGAAACTGCTTGCCGATGATGACATCGTGAATCGTGAAGGGGCCTTCCAAGCAGAATGGTGCTGCCTGAGACGCGCCGCCGCCGACGCTCAGACATCCCTCGCCGGCATACGCCAGCGCATAAGTCTGTCCGCTGCGGCTGATGCGCACCGCTTTTGCCTCAAGGATGCCCACGCGGAGCAGGCAGTTAGAATCTGTAGTCATAAGTAGGTAATAAAAATTATTTTATAGTAAGTATATAGTAGGAATTATTATG
>CALZJF010000063.1 GCA_945787885.1 uncultured Bacteroidales bacterium
TAGAGCATCTGACTACGGATCAGAAGGTTACAGGTTTGAATCCTGTAGGAGTCACTGCCGTTTGGCAACAGAGAAGGTTTCAGCAGATATGTTGAAACCTTTTTTGGCTCGCTCCCACCTCCTGCCATGTTCGCTCCACCGTAGTTTTATGCCCTCGGAAAACACGAACGTACGCTGAGAAAAAGCAAAAATAAGTCAAAACTGCACGCCGCGTCTTGCAAAAAGCAGCCACAATCTCCCTTGTTCCTATAGAAAACAGCCCACAAAACTTGCCAGAACAGTGAAAAAGGCGTAATTTTGCGCACGTTATGACCACAAACGAGCACCTTATCATAGGCCTTCGCGATGTGGAAAAGGCTGCGCAGGAGCGCACATTCCACCTGACCGACGATTTTTTCCAGCATCTCGACCAAGAAGAAATCGTAGGCGGCAATGTGGCTGTCACCGTCAGCGTCCGCACAGCCGCAGGCGATAGCTTCCGCTTCGCCTATCACATCGAAGGTCAAGTTCGCGTCGTCTGCGACCGCTGTTTGGAGGAAGTCTCCCTGCCAGTAGTCTTCGACGATGTGGTGAAAGTCTGCAACGATGACGATTATGAAGACAACGGTGAAGCCGTCGTCATTCCCTCTTCACAGCTGACATACGATATGGCGTGGGACATCTACGAACTCATTGACGTTCACCTCCCCTTGCAGCGCGTCCATCCTGAGGGCGAGTGCAACGCTGATATGCTCAGCCGCTTCTCCATCGAAGAGGATTCCGACAACGACGACTTTTAACTGCTGAAAGGCAAAGTCTGAAAGCCATGGCAACGAGTTCCCCACAAGATTCCCGAGGGGCAAAAAAGGCACCGCCTAAAGTTTTCAGGCCATCCACCTTCCAAGTGGAACCGTCTATCACATATTCCCTTAAAATTCATAACAAAAAAACGATAAAAAACCATGGCACATCCTAAAAGAAGACAATCCAAGACCCGTACCCTCAAGCGTCGCACCCATGACAAGGCCGTAGCTCCCACGCTCGCCGTATGTCCTAACTGTGGTGCATGGCACATCTACCACACCGTATGCCCCACCTGCGGCTACTATCGCGGCAAGTTGGCTATCGAAGTGGAAGTGGCAGAGTAAACCATAACTCCCTGAGCAACGGATTTCGGCATCCCTGTCTGCGCCTTGCAGTGGAGATGCTTCCTAAACAACAGTATATAAGCGGTTTTGCAGCCATATCCCTGATAGGTTGCAAAACCGCTTTTCGCTTTTCTCCGCCGTCGTGCCCTTTTGCTGATAAAAAAAGGACGCGCGGAAAAAAACATCCCCCATTCAGAACCCCATCCCCCTCAATAGAATATGGACAAGATACACGCTATCATCACCGGTGTCGGAGGCTATCTGCCAGAATACGTGCTGAACAACGAAGAACTGGCATACATGGTAGATACCACCGACGAATGGATAATGACACGCATCGGCATCAAGGAACGCCGTTTGCTCAACCAAGAAGGTCTTGGCACAAGCTATATGGCGCGAAAAGCCGTGAAGCAACTGCTGACCAAGACCAACACTCACCCCGACGAAGTGGATTGCGTCATCGTAGCCACCACTACCCCCGACTATAAATTCCCCACGGTGTCGAGCATCGTCGTCGGCAAATGCGGCATGCACAATGCCCACTGCATCGATATGGCCGCCGCCTGCTGCGGATTTCTCTATGCCATGGATGCTGCTGCAGCCATGATAGAGAGCGGCCGCTACAAGAAAGTCGTCGTTTGCGGAGCCGACAAGATGTCGTCGATTGTAGATTACACAGACCGCGCCACTTGCCCCATCTTTGGCGATGGCGCAGGCGCAGTGATGGTGGAACCTTCTACTGAAGACCTGGGCTGGAAAGACTCGCTCTTGCGCGCCGATGGTCTGGGATTCCCCTATCTCCACCTCATTGCCGGAGGCTCTGCCGTTCCCTCTTCGCATTACACCATCGACCATAAGATGCAGTACATCCACCAGGAAGGCCGCGCCGTCTATAAGCATGCCGTGACGAACATGAGCGATGTCAGCGTCAAGGTGGCAGAGCGCAATGGCCTCGACGGCGAAAGCATCAACTGGGTGCTGCCTCATCAGGCCAATCTCCGCATCATCGAAGCCGTGGTGAACCGCCTGCAAATCCCGATGGAGCGCGTCATGGTGAACATCGGCCGCTATGGCAACACCTCTGCTGCTTGCATGCCCCTCTGCCTCATGGACTACGAGAAGCAACTCAAGAAGGGCGACAATATCATCCTCACCGCCTTTGGAGCCGGATTCACCTGGGGTGCTGCCTATATGAAGTGGGCATACGGCGAATAAGGAGAGGGCTCTGCTCATCAGCTCCACCAAGCAGGCACTACATGGAGGAAAAACAAAATTGTCACCTCGAAAAAAAATAATTTTCTACAGCTATGCACAAAGCCGGATTCGTAAACATCGTCGGAAATCCCAATGTCGGCAAGTCAACGCTCATGAATCTCCTCATGGGCGAGCGCATCAGCATTGCCACCTTCAAGGCGCAGACCACACGCCATCGCATCATGGGCATCATCAATGAGCCAGAGGCGCAAATCGTCTTCTCCGACACCCCTGGCGTTCTGAAGCCGAACTACAAACTGCAAGAGTCGATGCTCGCATTTTCCGAAGGAGCTTTGCAGGATGCTGATGTGCTGCTTTACGTCACAGACACCGTGGAGAAGCCGGACAAGAACGCCGACTTTCTGCATAAAGTTCAGCAACTCTCCCTGCGCGGCATCGACGGCAAGAAGATTCCCGTGCTGCTGCTCATCAACAAAATCGATACGAGCAACCCGGCGGAGCTGGAAGAGCTGGTACGCCAATGGCAAGAGGTATTGCCTTTGGCCGAAGTCTATCCCATCTCTGCCAAGGCGCGCTTCGGCGTGGATGTCGTCCTACGGCGCATCAAAGAGTTGCTGCCAGACTCTCCGCCCTACTTCGACAAAGACCAGTGGACCGACAAGCCTGCGCGCTTCTTCGTCACAGAGATTATCCGCGAGAAAATCCTGCTCTACTACGACAAGGAAATTCCCTACGCTACGGAAGTAGCCGTAGAAAGTTTCAAGGAGACTGAGCGCAGCATCCATATCCGCACCATCATCTACGTGGAACGTGATAGCCAAAAGGGCATCATCATCGGCCATCAAGGCACTGCTCTGAAGAAAGTCTCGTCAGAGGCCCGAAAGACACTGGAAAAGTTTTTCCAAAAGAGCATTTTCCTCGAAGTCTATGTAAAAGTGGATAAAGACTGGCGACAGAACGAGAAACGCCTCGAAACCTACGGCTACAAGTTCGACTAATCTCCTCCCTCATACAGGGCAAGACCAACCCCCATACAGCAAAGTCCCATCTGCCAGAACAGCGGCAGATGGGACTTTTTCCTTTCCCTACGCTCAGCGTTCTCCAGCGGCGTAGGCAGCGTATATCAGGTAGCAGCCATCGGCATGAATGGTGAAGTCTGATGCCGTCACCTCGTTCAGCGTGCCTTGCCACCAGTTTGTCAAATCGTGGAGCGCATACCGCAGACCCTCCGAACGCAGCTGCGTTGCCCCGAAGGCGAAGATGCTCACCTGCGTGCCTACGGGGGCTTGGCAGCGCGTCGTGCCACGGCAGGGGATGAAGATGCCATAGTCTGTCAGCATCCTCACCTCCAGTCCTCTCTGTGCATAGTCCACGAGCAGGGAGATATTGCCCAACGCATGGTCTTCGCGCTTGCCCGTTGCTCCAAGATAGGCAATACGGCGTATGCCCTGCCGCTCCAGAAACAGCGTGGCCTTCGTCAGGTCGTTCGTCTCTTGCTCCGCCACGATGGTCAGAGCCTCTGCATATTGCTCCTTCAGCCGCTGCGGCAAACTATCGCCATCGCCGACTATGCGCCACGGGGCTCGCTGCATACGGCTGACGAATGCTGCCGCAGCACCATCGCAGCACACTACACGCCGTGCCTCCTGCAACAGCTGCAGCGGAAAAGGATGTTGAGGAAAATCGCCGGCAGCCAGCACCACGGCTTCGGCGTTGAAGTCTGAAAACAACTTTATCATGTGGTGTACATCTTGCGTTTCCATGCCCAATAGCCAAACACTGCCACTACGGCATAAACAGCATAAAGGGCAGCATAGAAACATAGGTCTTTATAAACATACAGGCCTGCCGATACCACATCGACTACTATCCACACCAGCCACTGCTCCACCCATTTCCGGGCGAGCATGAACATCCCCACGATGCTAAGAGCCGTGGTGAAACTGTCTGCCCATGGCACATTGCTGTCCGTGTAGTGCTGCAAGACAAAACCCATTGCGACAAAGGCGGCAAGGCATGCCAGTGCCAGCAGCAACCAGGCCTTGCGGGGCGTACGGACGATGGGCAATTCTGCCTCCTTCTGACTTCCGCCGAAACGCCACACCCACCAACCATAGATGGCGGCAAGCAGGTAATAGACGTTAATGCCAAAGTCGGCATAGAGAGCGGCATTCCAATAGACTCCGAGCGAGAGGGCGGGCATGATGATGCCTGCCACCCACACCTTCATTGAGGCGCGATACTCCCAATAGAGATAGAGCATTCCGACTATCGTGCCTGCTATCTCCAGACCATTTTCCAGTATAAATTCCATATTCTTCAAGCTGTAGTTTCTCTTCCCCCCCCGAAAACAGCGACGGGGAGGCAATGGCGGCACAACGATGTTCCGCTACCTCCCCCGCGCGTTGCAGAAAGGTCAGAAACGATAGGTGATGCTACCCATAGCATTGAAGCCTGCCATGGGGATATAGCCTATCTGTGTATAGCGGTTGCTATTGGGATTGCCGCCGCTTTCGTAGATGGCACTATACACCCATCCTCCTGCCGCATAGTGGGCATTGAAGATATTGTCGAGCTGCACGCCGAAGATGAGATGATGCTTCTGGCAGAGCTTCCAATCGTATGAGAGGGCGATGTCCGTACGGGTATATTTCGGCAACGAACGCTGGTCGCACTCCGTATTGTCGAGATACATCTTGCTGACGAAGCCCGTGTGCCACGTTGCCGCAAAGCCTGCATAGTGGAAATCAATGAAACCATTGACGAGAGCGGAGGGCGAGAAGGCGAGCGTACTATTGTCGTAATGTATCACTTTCACCCCATTGTCCCAGTCTTCCACATACTCGTCAAAGTCCTTGATGCGGTTTTGGCTCAGGGAAGCATTGGCCTCCAGAGTCAGCCATGACGTAACGTCCACGCCTGCACTCACTTCCACACCCATCCGGTAGCTGCGCTTAATGTTCGTCGTCAGTGCCTCACCAATATCGCTCACCTGCCCTGTCTGCACGAACTGATTATGATAAATCATGGCGTAGCCTCCCAGCGAGGCGTGCCAGCGGGCGTTGGCGAAGCCATAACCCAGCTCCACATCATGCACGCTTTCCGCCTTGGGAGCGGGATAGCTGCCGTTGTCCGTGAAATTATTGCGTTCGGGCTCACGATGGCTCAGGGCGTAGCTGAGGTAAGCCTTGTGTCCTCCCCGGTGGAAGGAGATGCCCGCCTTGGGGTTGACGAAGTGATACTGCTCCTTGATTTTCAGACGCTGATTGCTATAGCTACCGTCGGCATTCTCCAGGAAGCGATCGTTGATGCCATTCGTAAAGTAGCTGACATGGCGATACTGCACATCGCCATACACATCCAGTGCGGGAGTGAGGTGTACGGTGGCCTTTGCAAACACCTGATCATCGCCCTTTGTAGCGTCGGAGTCGTAATACTGATAGTCGCCATCCTTGAAGAGCACGGCGCTGAGTTCAGCATTGGCAGCATAGGTCAGGTAGCCCCAATGGTTGCCCTTGAAATTTTGCAGCGATGTGCCGCAGATGAGGTCGAGCCGCCGTCCCGTGTAGTTCACGTTCCAGCTCAGTCCGTAAACATCCTGCGTCAGTCCCTTCTGCCGCACGAAGTCCGTCTTCTTCAGCGTCTCGCCGTTTGCGAGGATGAAGGGTGTGAGGCCGAACTTGCTGAGCTTGTTGTTCGGGCGGAACTCATCATAGTATCCATGCCCGTGTGTATAGTGTAGCGTTCCGCTGACGGTCCAGTGTTCGTCCACTTTCCAGGTAGCGTTCAGCAAGTTGTGGTTCTGCCAGAAGTTGTCGGTAGTCCGTGGCCAGAAGGTCCCGTCGGCCATCTGGTAGCGCGATGTTCCTGCCGCGGGGTCGTAGCCATCGTTGAGATATTCGTAGAGGGAATTGTAGCGTCCGAGTCCGGCATCGTAGAGGTCTTTGTAGTTATGAATGCCCGTTCCCATGCCGCCATAGTTCCAGTCGAGGAGTTCTCCCGTGTCAACGCCGTTCCACGCCTGTCCCGTCTTCTCAAAGTTTCCGATGTTTTTGTAGCTAAGTTTGAAGTTTCGGTCAGTATTGTAGAAGGTCAAGCCGCCGTAGTAGCTTCCCGAACGTCCGTCAGTGCCGTGTATGTAGCCGTCGGTCTGCGTCTCGTGGTACGCAGCGTCTATCACGATATGATTGGCCAGCAGTCCGGTGCTTGCTTTTCCACCATAGACGAAGGTGTTGTAGCTTCCTCCGCTGAAGCTGACTTCAACCGAGGGCTGCTGTTTCGGCAGAGCGGTGGTGAGGGCAATGGTTCCTCCGAAGGCTCCGTCGCCGTTGGTGGAAGTTCCCACGCCGCGCTGAATTTCCACATTGCCCAGCAGGGCTGCATAGCTGTTCATATTCGCCCAGAACACGCACTGGTCTTCCGGACTATTAAGACTAATGCCATCAAGCGTGACGTTGATACGGCTTCCGCCTGCACCGCGCAGGCGCATATAGGTAGTTCCCGTACCGAGTCCGTTCTCGCTCCATGCCATGATGCCAGGCGTTCGTGCAAAGAGGAAGGGCAGTTCCCGCCCACTCTTGGCAAACTCTGAGAGCGTCTTCTGGCTGATTTTCGTGACGGCAAAGGGAGCATTGTCTGGTGCCTTCACGGCTTTCACAACAGCCTCGCCCAGTTCGAGCATTTTCAGTGAATCGCCATCTTCTGTCAGGGCTTGAAATCGCTCTTCCTCAGTGCTGGAAGCATACGCGCCTGATGCCGCGCCCACAGCGAGCGCAGCGACAAAATACTTTAGTTTCATCGTCAAATGTAAAAATAAAAAAGGTTGTTCATACTTTCTACGCCGGCATTACCCGGTTCAGATGTAAGGGTATAATCTCAGCACCGTCAAATGGCGGTACACCCCTGATAACGCTGCAAAAGTAAGCCATTCTACAGGAAATGGCAAAAAAAATAGTTATTTTTGCACTTTTCAGCATTCGCTATGGCATCTTTTGCGGCTTAAAACGAGCATTTGACACCCGACTCCTGGGGTTTTCGTCAAAAAACGCACCTGTTTCTCCCATAAGTGACCATTTTTTTCGAACTTTGCAGGGCGGAGAGTCTGCATTTGGCTCTCCACTCTTATTTATATTATATGAGCAGCTTCGCTATATGAGCGGCTGCTATATATGAGCAGCATCCCCATTGCTGGTTTTCAGGGATGGCTCCCCCATTCTTTCTTTTTCAATACTGAACCCTGTAAATATGAATCCTATAAATCTTGAGCCCCAACTCATTAACATCTGGGCAGAGTTTCAAAGCACCTTCCAGCTCGTGTGTAAAGGTCTGATTATCGGCATCATCATATCTGCACCGATGGGCCCCACGGGCATTCTCTGCATACAGCGCACCTTCAACAAAGGTCGGGAGTATGGCCTCGTCACGGGAGCTGGAGCTGCCACGAGCGACCTTCTCTACGCCGTCATCACGGGTTTCGGCATGTCATTCGTCATGGATTTCATCGACCGCCCAGAAAATATCTTCTGGCTCAAAGTCATGGGTTCGGGCCTGCTGCTATTCTTTGGCATACACACCTTCCGCTCCGACCCTACACAGAAGATGCACAAACCTTCCGGGCAAAAGGGCACGCTCCTGAGCAATTATATCTCAGCCTTCCTCATCACGGTGGCCAATCCCCTCATCGTCTTCCTCCTCATTGCCCTCTTCGCCCAGTTCACCTTCGTCGTCCCCACCAATTTCTTCGGTCTCATATTTGGTTTTCTCAGCATCATTGCCGGTGCTATGCTGTGGTGGATTGGCCTGACCTATACGCTCACTCGCATGAAGCATTCCTTTGGTGACAAGGGTCTGAAAGTGATGAACCGCATCATCGGCGGCATCGTCATTGCCATCAGCGTCATCTACGCTTTCTCCACGATTTTCAAAATTTCTTTCCGCTTCTATATATGATTATTGCCCAAAAGCTCCGCCACGACAATCGTGCGGAATATTTGCTTTATATGTGGCAGGTGGAAGAGATTCTCCGCCTCTTCCATTGCGACATCGACCGCCTCAGTGCCGCCCATCTGTCGCGTTTCCACGTTGCTCCCGCCGAAGCGGAGGCCATGCGCCAATGGTATGCCCAACTCTGCAGCATGATGCGTAGCGAGGGGAAAATGGAGCGCGGGCATCTTCAAATCAACGAGACCACGCTGACGGGCCTGGAAGATTTACACCATCGCCTGCTCGCCTCGCCCGACTTCCCCACCTATCGTGCCCGCTACGAACGGGTGTTGCCCTACATCGTCGAGCTGCGGGCAAAGTCGGGGCAGCAGTCCCAGTCCGTCCCCGTCGGCGAGCTCCGTCCCCTCTTCGATTTTCTCTATGGCATCATGATGCTGCGCCTGCAGAAACGCGACATCAGCGATGAGACGGAGCGCGCCGCACACGATGTGGCCGACTTCCTCGCTCTCCTCTCCGAGCTTTGGAAGAAAGACCGCGATGCCGAATTGCCAAACATTTAATCTCTCCATACGCATTCCTGCGCTGACAACACAAAAACTAAGTTTCACGCTCCACTTCACAACTCCTGCACAATGATGAAACACCATTTCCTGACGGCATGCCTATATGCTCTCTGCACCATGGGAGCAACTGCCAGTCCAGGGCAGACGGTCCTCCAGACGCTCCAATTCCACCCCGATGAGGGGATGCAAGGCTGGACGACAGCCGATGCCGATGCCGACGGCACAACGTGGGGGCTCAGCAGCCACCTCATGGGTCTCGTCTTCAGCAGCCAATCTTTCGACTGCACCCCTGACGACTGGGCCTTCTCCACCGATTTCGAACTCACCGCCGGCCGCCACTATACCATTGAGACTACGGTAGCACTGCGCGGTGCCTTCACCCCCGCCAATCTCACCCTCGCGCTCACCGATGCTGCCTCTGCCACGGCTGGAAAGACCATCGTCAGCACTGACTCCTACGCCTTCTCCGCAGGCAAGGTGACGCGGCGCTACCACATCGTAGCCTCCCGCACGGGAGTCCATCATCTCGGCCTCCATCTTGGCGGAGAGCATTTCAATGGCATCATATCTGTCAAAAGCGTGAGCATCACGGAGAGCGAAGGCCAATGCCCTACCGCTGCACCTGATATGACGGCGAGCAGCCACCCCGATGCCGGCGAAGTCGTGCTGAAATGGTACGCCCCCGACCGCGATACTGAGGGAGCACGCATCCTCCGCCCCATGACGGCAGAGATCAGCATGGACGGCGCGCTCGTCCAGACCCTCACCGACATTCAGCCAGGCTCACTGGGTGGGTTTGCCTTCTCTCCCACTCCCTACAGCGGGCGCCATACCTTCGCCGTCTCCTTCTCCTTGGACGGGCAGCGCAGCGAGGCGGTGGAACGGAAGTTGAATCTCAACGATTTTCAGGGCGGCGCTGCCCTGCTCCAGACCTTCACCCTCGACTCCAAGGCGGCCTTCGCACAGTGGGGCGTGCAAAACGGCGAAGGCTCGCAGGCGTGGACGTTCGACTATCATAGCTGCTACATCGGCGGCTCCAAAAAGGCGGCCAACGCCTGGCTCTTCACGCCCCCCATCGAACTGGAGAGCGGCCACCGCTATCGTCTGGACTATGAGGTGAAGACGAGCCTGAACTATCCTGCCAACTTCGATGTCACCCTCGGTCTCGCGCAGGATTCCGCCGCCCACGCCGCCGTTCTGGAATCGCGCACGGACGTTGCCGTCAATGGCTACACCACCCTCCAGACCGAACAATTCGAGGTCGATGCTGCGGGCAGCTACTGCTTTGGCTTCCATGCCACCTATGTCTCCAATGCCCTCGACATCCGTTCCGTCAGCATCTCCGAAATAGAACCTGAGGGCAGCGCGCAGCAGGATGACGAACCAACATGGAGCGAGCCGAAGGAAGTCATCACCGATGACAACGATAATCTCGCACTCGCCCAGCAGCCCACGCTCCACACGCGTATGACGGGCGAAGGCGTGGAACTCTTTGCCGCCTTCACCACGACGCAGCTCGACGAATACAATCTCGGTCCCTGCGGCATCTTCCATGTTCCCTTCGCCGATGGCTATTCCGCCAGCCTGACGGAGCCCGACAAGGAGATTTCCCTCGCCGGAGGCTGCCTTCGCCATGACGGCCGTATCTACGGCATCACCTACGATTCCGCAGGCAATCTTCAGGCAGCCGTGCCCCACTGGGTGGTGCTCGATGCCGAAACCTTCGAGGTAATTCTCGATAAGCCTCTCCCATCGGGAGGCGTGGCCACCACGCGTGGTCTGGCCTACTGCCCTGCCGACGGCCAAATCTACGGCTTGCTCCGCGACTACACGGATGCCTACATCGTCAGAATCAACCCTGAGACGGGCGAAATGAAGCGCATCACGCAGGCCCTCGACTATCGCAAGACCTTCCTCACCCTCTCAGCCGACACCGCAGGCCAGCTCTATGCCATCTATCTGCTCGAAGACTATCAGACGGGCGACCAGCGCCAATTCCTCACGCGCATCAATCCTGTCGATGGCACCATGGCCGATGTAGGCGAGATTCAGGGCAACAATCTTCTCCCCGGCGATATTCTCTACAACATGAAATATCGTCAGGCCCTCGTCTGCGACAATTCCACGGGCCGCTTCCTCTGGATTTTCGGCAGCAGCAGTCTAGCCCTTGGTGCGCAGTATGCCGCCGTCTGCGAACTGAATCCCGTGAATGCCGTCGCCACGCTTCGCACGTGGCTCGACAAGGTGCTCGCCATTGGCGGTGCCTGGCTGACGGAGCCTCCTCTCCTCGCCCCCGCAGCCATCGCCGGCTGCAGCTATACTCCGGACGAGGCTGGATCCCTGCAGGGCACGCTGACCTTCACGCTCCCCACCGTCGCCTACAAAGGACACCCCCTTCAGGGCACGGTCAGCTATGAGGCATGGCTGGAGGGAGCTCCCGATGTCCGCCTCTCCGGCTCCGGAAAGCCCGGCGAAGAGGTGAACTGTCGCCTCACTGCGCCCCACGGTGTCTATTCCCTCCATCTTTCTGCCAATAATTCCGCAGGCTGCGGAGCAGAAATCGTGCGCACCATCGTCGTCGGCTACGACTATCCTGCCGCCCCCTCCAACCTCCGCGTGGAGGAAGACGGGCTCACCGTAACGCTCCGATGGGATGCCCCCACCGTTGGCCTCAACGGCCAGCCGTTCGACCCCGCCGCACTCAGCTATATGGTCGTTCGCTATCCAGACTACCAAGTCGTGGCTCAGGGACTGCGGGAATGCCAGTTCTCCGAGACGCTCCCCGCCGCCATCAGCCGCTATGTCTATGCCGTCTATTCCTGCACTGAAGGCCAAACCACGGAGGGCGTACAGACGGACATGTTCGTCGTCGGCGCACCCATCGAACCGCCCTTCGGAGGAGTCTTCCGCAGTGAATACGACCTCTACAATTACTATACCGTCCTCGACTGTAACCACGACCGCTACACATGGTACTACGATGAGAGCGGCCACTCTGCCTACTATCCCTTCAACTATGCCCAGGCTGCCGACGATTGGCTCATCTCTCCGCCCCTCGCCCTCGATGCCTCCAAGCACTATCTCCTCAGCTTCGCCGCCTTCTCCTCCCATTCTGAATATCTGGAGTCGCTGCGCGTCACGCTCGGAGCGGGCAAAACGCCGGAGCAGCAGACGCACCTCCTGCTCGACCTCCCCGAAGTGCCGGCCATCAATGAGGAGGGAGAGATTACGAACTATCACATCAAGATTGACGTAGCGCAGACCTCCACGTACTACTATGCCTTCCAAGCCTATTCCGAGGCCTATCGCGAATATCTCTATCTCTACGACATTCGCCTCACTGAGGACGAATCCGCCGGCATCACCACCATTCCCACTGCCACCACGGTGCCCTTCATTGCCACGCCCATCCGCGGCGGACTGCGTCTGACCAACCCTGCCGGCCATGAGCTCCGCATCTGCGATGCTGCCGGCCGCCTGCTGACGTCTTCTTCGCAAGCCGACATCACCCTCCAGCTCAGCCCCGGCATCTACATCGTCACGGCGGGGGCGTTCAGCCAAAAGGTGAACATCACGAAATAACGCCCTGCACGCGAGCGTGGGCGAGCCGCAGGCATCATGCCTTGCGCCGTCCCGCCCATCCATCTATAAAACAACTATTGCCGCTCCGTCATCCTTGCATGATGATGGAGCGGCAATGTTTATTATAAGCAGGTGTGCAATAATGATTTATGGTAGGTTCTATCAATTAGTTTTCAATGTAAGGCTGTGTTTCTGTTCTACTTGGATGTCTTCACGCCTCTCGCACCATAGGTTTTTGTCTTTCATTCAGTCACGTAACCCGCTACGCTCCCTCGTGAAAAACAAAAACCTACGGCACGATAGTCGCAAATACATCGCAAGCTAATTTATAGAACCTACCTTATGATACTTGCGTTAGAGGGCGTTGCAGATGCACTACTTAGCGTGACTACGATGAATGTCAGGACTCGCAGACGAATAAGAGAGGGTGTGTCAAAAGTAACAGGCACACTCTTCTTTGTAGGTAGGTTCTGTAAATTAGTTTTCAATGTAAGGCAGTGTTTCTCTTTTTACTTGGATGTCTTCACGCCTCTCGTGCCGTATCTTTTTGTCTTTCATTCAGTCACGTAGCCCGCTACGCTCCCTCGTGAA
>CALZJF010000064.1 GCA_945787885.1 uncultured Bacteroidales bacterium
GCATCACCAAGTTCTCGCAGCTCAGCATCTTCAGCGAGCTGAACAATCTGAAGAATATCTCCATGATGCCAGCGTTTGCAGCCATCTGCGGCATCAGCACAGAGGAAGTCTGCACGCAGATGGCAGACTATTTGGATGAATTTGCTGAAGAGAAACAGAAAAGCAGGGAAGAAATATTTACTCTGCTCAAACGCCAGTACGACGGTTACCATTTCACTGCGCCTTCGCCCGATATCTTCAACCCCTTTAGTCTGCTCAACTCGCTGCAAGACAAGATGTTTCGGAGCTATTGGTTTGAGAGCGGAACGCCCACCTATCTCATCGAGAAGCTGAAGGAATTTCATGTGCTTCCCTCTATGCTAAAGCCCTCATGGACTGCCGCATCGGATTTTGACGCGCCTACAAATAGCATGGCATCGATTATGCCGTTGCTCTATCAGGCTGGCTATTTCACCATCAAAGAGTATGATGAAATGAGCGATTTGTATCTGCTCGACCTGCCGAACAAAGAGATTCGCATCGGACTCCTCCAAAGCCTCTTGCCCAACTATGTGCAGCGAGATTCCTACAAAGGCAATTCCACGGTAGGATTGATGTATAAGGCACTGCTACAGGACGACCTCGACGAAATGCTCCGCCTCTTGCAGGCGTATCTGCTGACCATCCCTCAGTGCGACAACACGAACTACGAGGGCCACTATCAGCAGCTGCTCTATGTCATCTTCTCGCTGATGGGGCGCTACGTAGATGTGGAGGTACGCACCTCGAACGGGCGAGTAGATATGGTGATGAATGCAGGCAACACGTTGTATCTCTTCGAGTTGAAACTGAATAAGTCCGCCGATGCTGCCATGCAGCAAATCAACCTCAAGGACTATCCCTCCCGCTTCGCCCTCTGCGGACTGCCCATCGTCAAGGTCGGCATGAACTTCGACATGGAGCGGCATACGATAGAGGACTGGAAGATTGAAAAGCCTTGACATTGGCAAGATGATGACAAAAAAATAGGCGTATAGGTCATTTCGGGTGCTAAAATCGCTGTAACTACTGTGAAAATCAATTTGTTACGATGGTTCAAAAGTTTTGAAAAGGTCTAGCGACTGATTGCAACATGCTTTAAAGTGTTGATATACAGCATTATGCAATTTGGAATATGCCAAAGAAAACCCCTAAAAAACACCCGAAATGACCTATAAGCCAAAAAATACCGTATAGCAGAGACATTCTATCCCCGCTATACGGTATTTTTATATGCTACTATGCGGTACTTTTATATAACGACAATCCGTGATGCTCAAGCAGAAGCCGGGATGCCATATTCAGTCATCGTCTTCAGCGCAGCCGTGTAGCCCGCCTTTGCAGCTTGGCGCAGTTGGTCGGCAGCCGTCTGGCGAGCCTCCTCGCTGCTCTGTTCGTCCTTCAGGGTCATGACGGCCAAGTCGTGGAGTGCTACGGGGTGACCCTTCTCTGCCACTTTTGTCAGCCATTTGCGAGCCTCGGCAGGATTTTTCTCAAATTCAGCCTCTTCAATCTCGCCGTTGTAGAGTTTTGCGAGGAGCAGTGAAGCATTGTCGTTGCCATGTTCTGCTGAAAGGGTGAAGAATTTCACAGCCTGAGCATGGTCCTTCATCACCGCGCGTCCCTCTAAATAGCATTGTCCCATGAGCATGAAAGCAGGGGGATAGCTCTCTTTGATGCACGCCGTCAGCTGGTTCAGCCCCATGCGCATTGCCTCCTGATTGCCATTGGTATAGAGGAGGTTCAGTTCTGCCAGGATGTAGATGGCAGGCGTATAGTTCTGCTGAGCCGCAAACGTCAGCCAGTGGTAACCCTTCTGAGGGTCGCGCTGTACGCCGCCTACGCCATACATCAGAATTTGTCCGAGGCGACACTGCGCATTCTTGTTCCCCTTTTCGGCAGCCATCTCTAACCAGCGCATGCACTCCTGCATATTCTGTCGCGGCCCGCCCTCTTCGTGAATCTGCGCCATGACGAGCATGGCATCGAGCACACCATTGTTGGCAGCCTTCTCCACGCGCTGCAGGCCCTCGCCCACTTTGTCATGATAGTCAGGAATCTGCAGATACGTCATTCCAAGTTCAAAGTCAGCCAAATGGTTGCCGGCTTCCGAGCTTTTCTCAAACCATTTCAGACCCTCCTCGGCATTCTTCTCCACGCCGACGCCCTGCATCAGACATTTTGCCACGTTTGCCATTGCCACCTCTTCGCCCTGTTCGGCAGCCGTGCGGAAAGCCTCGTAGCCCGCCTTTTCATCTTTCGGCGTTCCTACACCCTCGATGAGGCAGTTGCCCAAGTTATTGTAAGCAGCCAGACAGCCTGCATTTGCTGCATCGCGATAGAGCTTGAAAGCCCGCGGCTCGTCTTTTCCCACGCCCCGGCCCGTCTCGTAGCAGCGTGCCAGATTGCGTTTTGCCTCCATGCTGCCCATCTTCTCCGCTTGGCGGAAGCAGCGAATGGCAGTAGCGTTGTCATCGCTTTCGATGGCGTTCAGTGCCTTGCGGATAAGTCCGTCGGCATCCAGGCTACCCTCGTCCTGCGCTTCTACGCCGGCAGCAAGGGCAATGCGTGTCAGTTCGTCCATCTCCTCGTTTGCCTTTGCCTCAGCAGCCTGAGCCGCAGCCTGCGTGATGGCATCTGCCTTGCTGATGGTGTCGATGACGGCAGGACGTTCGGGAGAAGTGTTTGTCTTTTTCTTCTTGAAGAAATCAAAGAGTCCCATGTTTTGTTGGTTGTGAAATAGTGATATTGGATAATATATTTAATACATTTAATATATTGGAATTAGTCTTGCAGCAGTGCCTTCACGAGACGGTCGAAGGAATGCATGTCTTCGCTCTTCATACGGCTGCGAATGGTGACGACGGGCTCAATGAGGGTGATATCCTTCATCTTCTCAATGAGAGCCTTCATTGCCTTTGCTGCCGAAGGTGCCCACGTGCCGTTTTCAAGCAATGCGATACGGCGCTGCTGATACCCTTTCAGTGAGAGTTTGTGGAGGAAATAGTGCATCGGTGGGAATACGTCGGCATCATACGAGCTGGCACAGCAGAGCAGAGTGCCATAGCGGAAGGCATCCTCGATGGCCTCAGCCATGTCTTCGCGGCAAAGGTCGGCGATAGCCACCTTCGGGCAGCCCGCCTGCAGGAGTTTCTCGCGCATCAGTTCGGCAGCCGCTGCCGTGCCGCCATGAATGCTGGCATGGGCGATGAAGATTCCCGGTGTCTCCACCTCATAGCGTGCCCAGATGTTGTACAGACGCAGTGCCTCCGCCATCGCTTCGCCCTGAAGCACGGGGCCATGGAGCGGACAAATGGCAACGGGAGCTTCAGGCAGAGCAGTCACTTTGTCGAGCACCGCCGCCACCTGCTTGCCGTATTTTCCGCAGATGTTGAAGTAATAGCGTCGGGCCTCGCACGCCCAGTCGTCAGCATCAGCATCATAGACACCGAATTTTCCGAAACCGTCGGCACTGAAGAGCAGCCGATCCTCGGGGCAATAGGTCATGATGACCTCGGGCCAATGTACGAAGGTGGCTTGGAGGAAGCGCAGCGTGTGGTGGCCAAGGCAGATTTCATCTCCCTCCTTCACCACTTTGATGCGCTTCGTGTCGAAGTGCTCAAAGAACTGCGGCAGGAATTTGGCAGCCTGTGCCGAACACACTACTTGGAGCGAAGGGAAACGCTCCATCACGGTTGCCACGGCCCCCGAGTGGTCGGGCTCCATGTGGTGAAGTATGAGATAGTTCGGCGTGCGGCCATCGAGTGCTGCTGAGAGTTTTTCCAGCCATTCAGCTTCGCAGCGCGGGTCGGCCGTGTCCATGATGGCGGTTTTATCATCGAGGATGAGGTAGGAATTGTAGCACATTCCAGCCGGCGTCTCATACTGACTTTCAAAGAGGTCGAGTGTAGCGTCGTCGCATCCGATATAGCGTACGGCAGGTGTGATAAAGTCTATCATAGGTTGTCCTTGTGTTATGCGTTTTTTATAAGTAGGTAATAAAAATTATTTTATAGTAAGTATATAGTAGGAATTATTATGGTTTGTATGTTTGAACGCTCTCTTTGGCGCATCTTTTAGCCTTGAAAACAGTCACATAGCCCGCTATGCTCCTTTATTTCAAGACTAAAACCTGCATCCAATTAGAGCATTCAAACATAAAACTAATTTTCATTACCTACTTAGATATAAAAAGGAGGCAAGTGTGTCGCACGATTCTGTCAATCGTAAGAATTAGCAGGTGGTGAGTGTCAAATCTGTTGCTCCTGATGGGAAAGCCATGCCCCAGTCATCATTCTGACCCTCAAAAGTCATCATTTTTACCCCTCTAACTGACCATTTTGACCCCTCAAAGTGGTCAGAAAGAGAGGAAATGTGGCTTCGGGAAAATGAATTTGACTGCGAATCAACTCTTGCTGTCTTCTTAAATTTACATAATCTCCCCCTTAACGAAGTCATTTCATGATTGCCTCCAGGTTCAGGCTGTTGTGCAGATTTTTCCCGTCAGTGGTATAGATGAATTTAAGACGTTCGGCATACGCCTTCTCGATGGCAGGGCGCACCATCTTCATGGTCGAGTTGATCATGCGGTTCTTCTCGCTGAAGGGTTCGGGCAGAATGGCGATAACGGCGGGTAGCCAGCGTTCGGGGAACATGCCCGCGTGTTCGCCGCCGCGTCTGAAGGTTGCGAGCTGCTGCATGATGGTCTCCAGTGCCGCCCGTGCGCCGCTCTCATTCGTCAGGTCGTGCCCATTGCGTTTCAGCCATTCCTTGTTGGCAACGATGAGTGCGGACGTCGTGGGCGACTGGTTGTTGTAGAGCATCACCTGATCAATGGCGGGGCAGCACTGCACGATGGCTTCCTCGATGCCCTCCGGACTGTATTTCTCGCCGTCTGACGAAATGAGCAGACTCTTGAAGCGGCCTTTCACGTAGAGGAGGTCTTCGCGCGTCATATAGCCCAGGTCGCCCGTGTATAGCCAGCCATCGCGCACGGTCTCTGCCGTGGCTTCAGGGTTCTTCCAATAGCCTGCCATGACGTTCTCGCCGCGCACCACGATTTCGCCTTCCTGGCCCAGAGCCACCTCTTTGCCGTCAGCATCGCAGATGCGCACTTCCACTCCTTTCAGCAAGCGTCCTGATGAGCCAAAGCGGTAATAGTCAGGAGTATTGGTGGAGATGACGGGGGTAGCCTCAGAGAGGCCGTAGCCTTGGAACATCGGCAGACCAATGCCGATGAAGAAATGCTGGAGGTCCTTATCGAGCAAGGCTCCGCCGCCGACGAAGAAGCGCAGTTCGCCGCCAAAACTCATCTTCACCTTGTTGAAAAGAATGCGGTCGAAGAAGGCTACGAGCGGACGGAGGGCCATCCGCTTCGCCCGACTGTCGAGACTGCTCTCGCCGTAGTACGTCTGGCGGACTTTCAGACCCGTCCGGAAGAGTTTTTCCACCACTCCGCCTTGGCGTCGGATGTTCGTCTCGATGCTTTTCTTGAAGCTCTTGGCAAGGGCAGGCACGGAGAGGATGAAGTGCGGACGCACCTCGCGGATGTTCGAGGGGATGTTCTTCAGCGTCTCTGATGGCGTGCGGCCGTTCTGCACCGTCGCCACGGCAGCACCCTGCATCATCATGAGGTAGAAACCGCATACGTGGGCGAAGCAATGGTCGAGGGGAAGGATGATGAGCGTGCGCCACGTGTCGTCGATGGGTATTCGCGAGAGAGCCTGCTCCACGTTCGCCGTATAGTTGCGGTGCGTCAGGCAGACGCCTTTGGGGTCGGCCGTCGTGCCCGAGGTGTAGGTGATGGTTGCCAAGTCGTCATTGCCAATGCTCTGTCCGACTGCCATAAAGGCCTCGCGTCCGATTTTTTCGAGATAAGCCTCGCCTGCCTTCATCACATCGCCCACGTAGATTTCTCCGGGCTCATAGGCATCCATCGGGTCGAGCACGATGACTTGCCGGACTTCCGGCAGCTGCGCACGAATGGCACGCACTTTTTTAAGTTGCGTCCCACTGACGATGATGTAGCGCACATCGCCGTGAATCATGCGGAAGAGCAGGTCGTTGCTCTCTTCAAGTTTGATGCTCAGCGGCACCGTCACGCCGCCGGCATAGAACAGTGCGAGTTCGCTGATAATCCATAAGTTGCGCCCTTCTGACAGAAGTGCGATATTGTCGCCTTTTTGCACGCCTGCCTCTTGCAGGCCTGCTCCGAGGGCATAGACTTTCCTTGCGGTGTCGGCATAGCTGAGCGGCTTCCATTCGTTGCCTTCCTTTTCCAGCAGGAAGGTGTTTTTGGCATAAGTGCGTACGCTATGCTCAAAGGCATCGATGAGGGTATGTTTCATAATGTGATATTTTGTTCGGGAGGAGAATTCTATGGTAGGTATATAGTAGGAATTATTATAATTTGTATGTTTGAACGCTCTCCTTGGCGCATCTTTTAGCCTTGAAAGCAGTCACATAGCCTGGCCATGCTCCTTTATTTCAAGCCTACGACCTGCATCCAAACAGTGCATTCAAGCATAAAACTAATTTTCATTGCCTACTTTATCCATGCAAAAATACGAAAATTGTGATGAAAGCTATGTACGTTTTCTTTTGGAATGGTTGCTAATGAGGCATTTAGAGCTTGTTTTGCCATCTTGTGTCCTGTTTTCAATCGGCAAAAGTGATCACTTTTTCTCCCTGCCATGCTGTCAGCGGAGGCAGTCGGGCATAGCCTCCATGCTTCTCCGTCTGTACTTTTGGTCGTGTTTTTCTTTTTGACGGGTTGGCGATGATGGAAGTTTTTTGTATTTTTGCCGCAGTTTTTCTTCTCTCCCTGCGTTCTTCGGGGGAGAAGGGAGGCGCGAAGGCATCCAAGCAAAACAGGAACACAGCCTTCCCTTGAAAACTAATTTACAACACCTACTTATCTACTTAAATGTCAGTGATACTCCCCGCAGGCTTTCCTGCAATCGGCAATCTGAAGGCAGAACACATCAGCATCGACGGCCCTTGCCCGGGCGTGCTGAAGCAGGCGCGCCCCATCCGCATTGCCGTCTTGAACCTAATGCCGATGAAGGTGACGACGGAGACCGACATCGTCCGTGTCTTCGCAGCCTTCCCCTATCGCATCCAGTTGGACTGGATGAAGGTGGAAAGCCATGTTTCGAGACATGCGCCTGCAGGCCACATGGAACGTTTCTACCGCAATTTCAGCGATATGCAGCGCGAAGCGTACGATGGATTCATCATGACGGGTGCGCCCCTTGAGTTGATGGAGTTTGAGGAAGTGACGTACTGGGAAGAGTTGCAGCGCATTTTCGACTGGGCGCGGAGCAGCGTACCCTCTTCGCTCTATATCTGCTGGGCTGCTCAGGCTGCGCTCTATCATTTCTATGGCGTGCAGAAACACAAGGTCAGCGCAAAGATCTTCGGCATATTCCCCCATCGGCAGTTGCACCCTGAATGCCCCATCTTCAACGGTCTGGACGAGGAGTTCCTCGTGCCTCATAGCCGCCACACGACGCTTCGGCGCGACGACATCCTGGCAGAGCCGGCATTGACCTTGCTCTCTGAGAGCGATGAGCCAGGCGTTCATCTCGTCATGTCGGGCGAAGGGCGTGAGTTCTTCGTCACGGGTCACTCGGAGTATGCTGCCGACACCCTCGATGCGGAGTATCGTCGCGATGTGGCGAAGGGGCTTCCCATTCAGCTTCCGCAGCACTATTATCATCATGACAATCCCGATGAGGGGCCTCTGCTCTCGTGGCGTAGTCATGGTCAGTGCCTGTATCGGAATTGGCTGGAGCAGTATGTGATAGCGCGGTCTTCTCTTTAGTTCGGCGAGCGGCATTTGTTCCCAAAAGCAATCGCCTCCCTCCTTCCCGCTGGTGTTCGGGGAAGAGGGAGGCGATTTTTCCTGAAAATATGCAGGCTTTTTCTGAAAATATGCAGGCTGTCTCCAATGTGTGTTTATAGAACCTACCTATAAAAACACATTGGAGATGGCCTGCTTATGTCTGGACCTTGCTGATTAGCCGTTGGCTTTCACCAGACGTACGGCGAAGGCACCGCAGAAGAGCATGATGCCCGCCAGCACCAGCATCATCGGCTGGTCGGCAGCACCATTCGAGGCGGCAGGGAGCATGGAGAGAACGACGCCACCCAGCACGGCGGCCACGATTTGCGGCAGACAGATGGTGCAGTTGAAGAGTCCGAGGTACGTGCCCATGTGGCCCTTGCCCGTCAGGGCATTCGTCAGGAGCGTGAAGGGATAAGCCAATGTGGCAGCCCAGGCACAACCGATGAGGAGGAAGGAGAGGAAGAGGATGTAAGGGCTGTGGATGAAATAGATGGAGACAAAGCCAAGACCGCCCAGGACGAGGCTCAGCGAGTAGCCCAGCTTGGTGTCTTTGATGCGTGGGATAATCATTGCCCACACCACACTTCCGATAGCTTGAACGGCATAGAGTATGCCCACCCAGTTTCCGGCTTCCTGATATTCAATGGATTTAGTCAGGAGGTCGCCATTCACTACTGGCGTTTCGAAGGCGTTGGCTGCCACGGCGCCATTCGTGTAGGTCCACATAAAGAGGAAGGCTGCCCAGCAGAAGAACTGCACAACGCCGATGGTCCAGAACGCCGATGGAGCATTGCAGAGCAGTCTGAACATGCCCGGCGAGGTCTCGGACTCGGCGGTTTCAGTGGAGGTCTCCTCGTTGTATTCCTTATAGAGGGCAGGCGGCCATTCGCGCACCTTCACGGTCGTATAGATGACGCAGAGAATCAGGATGAGGGCTCCGATGTAGAAGGAATAAATGACGGAATCGGGCACCACGCCGTCAGGTGCCGTGTTTTGTATGCCGAGATAAGTGAAGACGTAGGGGAACACAAATCCGACGACGCTGCCGGCATTGCAGAGGAACGACTGTATGGAGTAGGCCAGCTTCTTCTGCCGTTCGTTCACCATATCGCCCACCAGCATCTTGAAGGGCTGCATCGCCATGTTGATGGAGGTGTCGAGGAGCATGAGCATGAGGAGTCCGAAGAGCATGGATGCCGACATCATGCCCCACATTTTGGTTGTGTTGTCCAATTCAAGGCTTCCGGCATTCGGCAGCAGACACATCACTGCCACTGCCACGGCGGCCCCAATGAAGAGGTAGGGAATGCGGCGGCCCCATCGCGTCCAGGTGCGGTCGCTATAGACACCGACGAGGGGTTGCACGAGCATACCCATCAGTGGGGGCAGAATCCAGAAGAAGGAAAGCGAGTGAGGGTCGGCACCGAGGGTGGCAAAGATGCGGGAGATGTTGGCACTCTGCAGAGCGTAGGCTATCTGCACGCCGAAGAATCCGAAACTGAGGTTCCACAGACCCCAGAATTTCATGTCTGGTTTTTGTTTCATAGGGGGTGTTGCGAGGCTGGCTTCAGCCTCTTGTCGTAAAGGGGAGATAAAGGGTGAATAAAGTGTGTTCAAGACAGCATACAGATGCCCGAGTTTGCCGGTTTCAGCAATCCCAGGCATCTGATTTTTCTTGGTGTCAGACTTTTTTGTTTATTCGCGTCCTGCATGGTTGATGAGTGTGCGTACCTTTTCGTTGAAGGCATCCTGACGGAGCAGACTTTCAAGCGAGATGTGCATGCGATAGCGCCAGTAGTGGCGAGGATTGGCAGGCACGTTGATACGTTCGTTCTCAGGGTAGGGGAGCCGAAGCTTCTCGTCCATGCCCAGCCAGTCTTGCAGGGCGAGGATGGCAAGGAGCGAAGGACTGTTGAGATGCCGGCGTACGACATCTTCGCACACCCATCCCGGAGCATCTTCGGGGACATTTCCGCCGCGCCACATGACGTTGTGATAATAGTCTGCCGTCTGCTGGCTGTTCTCCTTCCACCATCCGCGGAAGGTTGACATATCATGCGTGCCGATGGTGCAGACACTGCGTACGGGATATTCGCCGACATTGGCAAATTCCTGCTGCGGATTTTTCGGCATACGCTCTATTTCGAGCGAGAGAATCTGGAGTTCGTTCATCACCCAAGGCACACAGTCGGGCACCATGCCGAGGTCTTCGCCGCAGGCCAACATCGGGGCGGCATCGAGCAGCTGTGGCAATTTCTCCATCGCCTTTTCGTACCAGAAGTGGTTATGGCGCTCGTAGTAGTAATGATTGTACAGGCGCATGAACGCACTGCGCTCCTCATTGTTCAGACGCTCGAAGATGAGACTTTGGTAGGCAGCAATGCGCGGATGGTATTTGTCGGACTCCTTGCCGTCTTGTATGAAGAGCACATTGTCTATCAGCGTGAACATACCATGAAGTATGCGCTCTGCATTGTTCTTGCGTCCGCCCTCGCGGTTGAACCAGTTTTGCACATCGCGCTGGGTGCGGTATTCCGGGCGCAGGCTCCACACATCGTAGTGGCTGTGCTGGAGGAACGTGTCGCGTACGAAGTCTGCCTCGTTGCCAAACACGCGGGCGAGAATTTCATCATTGATGAAGGGCATCGTCATGAAATAGCGGTCGAAGTGTAGCCCGAAGTCCTCAATTTCCTCTTTCGTCATGGGCAGCGCAGGCGAGAACTGTCCGAGAATGCCCTGCACGCTATGGACTGGAATCTCCCAAATGCGGAAGAAGCCGAGGATATGGTCGATGCGGTAGCAGGTGAAATATTCCGCCATCTTGGAGAAACGGCGTTTCCACCATTGATAGCCGTCCTGACGCATGACATCCCAGTTGTAGGTGGGGAATCCCCAGTTCTGACCCGTGGTCGAAAAAGCATCTGGTGGTGCGCCCGCCTGTCCGTTCATGTTGAAATAATAGGGCTCCGTCCAAGCCTCTACGCTCGTCCGACTGATGCCGATGGGAATATCGCCTTTGAAGATGATGCCCTTCGAGCGCGCATACTGGCTGGCAGCAAGGAGTTGCTGATGGAGGAGGAACTGCACGTAGCAGTAGTAGGCGGTAGATTGGTGGCCTTCGCCTCCGGGAGCGCAGAACCGCTGTATCTCGGCAGCATTGTAGGTGGCGTGTTTCGGCCAGGTGTTGAAGTCTGCCGTATTATATTTGTCGCGCAGCACGCTGAATGCTGCATAAGGCAAGAGCCAAGTCTCGTTTTTGCGATAAAACTCCTGATATTCAGGTGTCTGCATCGTGGCTTCGCCCTTCTCGCGGAAGATGAGGAGGAGATAGTCGCGCTTTGCCTTATTCACCGCTTCATAGTCAATCTCCGTCATGGCATTCAGCTGTCGGAAGGTCTTCTGATATTTCTGCTCCTTCGTGCGGTCAGAGAGTGGGCCGACGCTGCGCAAATCGACAAACATGGGGTGGAAGGCGTAGATGGAGATGGAGTTGTAGGGGTAAGAGTCCTGCCAAGTTCCTGTCATCGTTGTGTCGTTGATGGGCAGGATCTGCAGTGCTCGTTGCCCCGTCTTGGCAGCCCAGTCAATCATGAGTTTCAGGTCGCCGAAGTCGCCCACGCCCTGACTGCCATCTGAACGGAGGGAGAAGACGGGGATAGCCGTTCCTGCCACTTTATGGTTCGTTGAGGGCAGATAGAGCTCCAGTTCGGGCATGTAGTAGTGGATGCCCTTATCGAGTTGAGGCACGTAGAGCCTGCGGTTCTCCCCGTTTTCCCATTCGGTGATGATGCTTTTCTTCGCATCTACTGCCACGAATTTATATTCGCTGTTGCCCTCCAGATGATAGAGGTCAATGCAGAGTTCCCACTGGTTGGGCAAGACTTCATCGAAGAGGAGTGGTTTCTCCCATTTTCCCAGCACCTCGCTCTCTCCGACGAGTCCGAGGCGCAGGCCTTTGTGGTGCAGGCAGGGTGCGATGACACGCAGATTGATGCTGCTGAGCGGATGTTTCTGTGTGCGAACGGCAGGAAAATCTTTCGGGTCGAAGTTGCCGCTGAAGGCCGACGAGAAGAGATAGTTGGCTACGGGAAGGTCTCGCCAGGCATCGTTCACGAGTGCCAGACACTCTTCGCTGGCTTTCGCCTTGGCTCCGGGTATGCCCTGTTGGGCGATTTGTTCGGGAAGCATCAACACGTGTGGGCAGTTGCCCCGTTCGCGGCGGGTGCATACCTCATCGTTATAAACGCAGTAGCGGTATCTGAGTGTATGGTTCTTCGGCAGAATGTGGAGGTTGTGGCTTCCTTCCCAAAGTTCGCCGTCGGCAGTAGAAAGGATGACGGTCTCTTGGCTATCAAGAAATTCTACTCCGATGGTTTCACCCCATTGGGTGCGGTAATTGATTCGGAATGTGATGACCATATAGTGTATATCTTTCTGAAGGTGGGTTTGGGTGTTTAATGTTTTTATGAATAGGAGAGGGGGCGGATGTCGTAGTAGGGAGGTTGTGGCAGGATTCGTTTTGCATAGCTGGGTTTTCCGGCTCACGCTATCATTGCTCAACTCTTGAATGATAGAAAATCCGCGTCCAAATTTACGATTTCTTTTCTGTTTTTCCTCTCTGTCTTTTTTTATTTTTAGCCTTTCTGCATGTTTTGTGGTTACTTTTGATGTTTGGCAACGTTGTAATTTGCTATTTTATGCCGCATTTTGCTGTTGTCTGTTCCATCGTGAGGCCTTGAAATAGTCCTTTCAATGCGTCCGGCAGTCAGCAATGACAAAAGAAAAACAGGAATCACCTGTTAAAGTGATTCCTGTCCTTTACAATCTAAACAAATATATAAGTTGAGCGGAAAACGAGACTCGAACTCGCGACCCCAACCTTGGCAAGGTTGTGCT
>CALZJF010000065.1 GCA_945787885.1 uncultured Bacteroidales bacterium
CAAATGACAGGCAACTTACTTTTTTCTAAAGTATATTCGTCGAACTCACGTTAAACTAGGCTTATAGGTCATTTCGGGTGTTTTTTAGGGGTTTTCTTTGGCATATTCCAAATTGCATAATGCTGTATATCAACACTTTAAAGCATGTTGCAATCAGTCGCTAGACCTTTTCAAAACTTTTGAACCATCGTAACAAATTGATTTTCACAGTAGTTACAGTGATTTTAGCACCCGAAATGACCTATACGCCTTAAACTAATTCTTGCGACTTACTCGTTTTTTACAACTTACTTGTTAGTTGTGTCAAAAAAAACGCTGTTGCATCCGCCTTTGTCGATTTTCTCAACGAAGACGGATGCAACAGAGAGTAGTGTTAATATCCTAAGTCGTCCCACCAAGTGGAGTCGCATTGCAGATGCTTGGCGAACCATGCTAAGATGGCTTCCATCCATTGCTCACGCTTGGCATAGTCATTGATGATATGGTTCTCGCCATCCACCTGAATATAAGAAACCTCACGTCCGAGCATCTTCAGTGCGGTGAAAAGTTGCTGACTTTCGTTTGTAGGTACGTTGGTGTCAGCCGTACCGTGTAGGAGGAGTATGGGCGTGTGTATCTTGTCGGCATTGAAGAGCGGCGAATGTTCGGTGAAGAGTTTCGGATTGTTCCAAGGGAACTGCCCGTATTCAGCCACTTCGCCATAGCTGTAGCCCCAGTAGCCACCGCCCCAGTAGGATGCAATATTCGAAATACCTGCATGGCTGACGGCTGCGGCGAAGATGTCAGTGCGCGTCTGGAGATATTGCGTCATAAAACCTCCGTAGCTGGCTCCCATACATCCCACCTTCGAGGCATCTACGAAGGAATGCTCTTCGCAGAACTGCTGTACGCCCTCGATGATGTCATCGCTACTCTCGTCGCCCCAAGTACCAACATGGCGAGCGGCAAACTCTTGGCCGAAGCCCGAGGCTCCAGATGGTTCCAGCACGAGCACCACATAGCCCATCGAAGAGATGGCTGCCAAGGGGTAGGCGTAGCGTTGCAGACGCGATGTCGGGGTGCAGCCGCCATAGTAATAGACAATCATGGGATAGTGGGCATCGGCTTTGAAATCTGGTGGGAGGAAATAGAAACCTTTTACTTTATCACCGCGCGAAGCTTGGAAGGCCCATTCCGTGCAGGAGGGAACCTGAACATTGGGGTAGAGCTTCTCCCACTGGAGTTCGCCGAAGGGTTTGCAGTCGGGGCGAGTAGCCTTCTCTACGCAGTCAATCTTCTCCCCGCGTACAAGTGCCGTGCCATACGTTGTGCGGTCTTCGTATGTCTTGAGTTTGGGATCGAGCACGGTAGAATAAGCCGCCACGCATTTCGTGCCCGTCTGTCCGGAGAAGATGCAGCGTGGGGCGCGGGTGTTCGAGATCGCCACAGATAGCAGATAGCTGACGGGGAAGTCGAAGCGGCGACGCTCCAGCGTTTGGGGATTCAGCGTCCAGAGAGTGCGGTCATAGCCGTCCTCGCAGGTGAGATAGAGGAGCCCGTCGGCAGTATTCACCTTGACAGTTCCAACAGAAGGCTTAAAACCGCCAGGAAGCAGGTGGGTGGCTTTACCCTCAGCCCTATTATATAGGAAGAGGGTGTGCTGATAACTCATAGGATGCTGCCCTTCACTCACTTCAGCACCAATGCCTGAGAAAGCAGCCCCCGTACCAGTGAAGACGATGTCCTTGCCATTGGGAGCATACTGTCCGCCATTGAGCCATTCGGCATCTTTTAGAACCGTAGTCGTCTTGCCCGTCTTGACATCATATTCTAAGATGTCAGAGCGGTCCATGGGGAGGCGAGTGGCATCATGATGACTGATGCTCATCAATATTCGCGAGCCATCCGGGGCGATGTCCATGACGTAGCAACTTTCGCGTCCGAAGGTGATGCGCTGCAGAACTCCCGTTTTTAGATGCAGGATGAAGGGGTCTGTGCGGTTTCGCCATCCAAGCATACGGTCGTCAGAGTCGTAGAGGCTCTTCAGTGCTCCCTTCGGCTTCGGACCTTCGTTCGAACGAGAGATGATGACGAACGTTTCGTCAGGACTCATCTGGAAATTTCCATCGGGGAGCGCGGTGGCGAGCGTCTTTTCCGTCATCGTAGCCACATCAAGCTCAATGAGTTCCAGTCCGTTGCTGCCCTTCCGGGTGTAATAGACGGCGTCGCGGTTCTCGAACCACTGGAAGCGACGATAGTCGCCAGCATAGATTTTCTTTCCTGTCTGCAGGTCTTTGATTTCTGAGCTCCAGATGTTTTCGCCTCCTCTGACCACGTTTTGGTAGTGCGTGACGGCATAGCGTCCAGAGGGTGAGAGTCCTAACCCGCCGTAGCGTGGTCCGTGGGTGTTGATGTCAAGGTCGTAGCTACGCGGTGTGGTAGGATTGACGGTGAGGTGGCTGAGGTCGTTGCCCGTAATCTTCAGTGCGAAGGTGTCGGGTACAGCCCCAGCAGCCACATAGTCAAGGATGGTGACATCATGGCGTCCGGGGATTAGGCGCAGTTCGTAGTTCGAATCTTTAACATTGACCTCTTTGCCATCCAGATAGACCTTGTTTTTTTTCAGGGCTTGCGCATCGAGCTTACATTTCGTGAAGCGATGGGCATCAATCATGAAACGGAGCGTGGTAAGCGAAGCGGTAGAGTCTTCTGCCGCACAACCTACGGTCTGCCCCCGTAAGAGAGCGTTGGCATCCGCAGGCATCGGGCGGAGTGCCAGCGATGCGTTGTTCTTCAAAATTTCTGTTGCATCATAGCGTTCGCCAGAGAGGGTGGTGGTGTCTGTCTGCCATGCTGGCTGCAAGAGGTGTGGTCCCTCAAACTGTGCGTGTTGTACGCTGAGGGTATCGCCCTGCGCTGCAGCGAGCATACAGAGGGAAAGTAAGAAAGACATGGTATATTAGATTTATATAAATAGTTGAGTCTGTATGCTGCACTGTGGGTATTAGGCATTGCGCTGTGCCGCCAGTGCGGAGAAGTCTTTTTTGCGCAGTTTGAAGGAGTTGGTGAGGTATCTGTCGCGCACGACTTGATTTTCTGCCAGTTCTTCAGGAGTTCCGTGGAAGAGGATGCGTCCCTCGAAGAGCAGGTAGGCACGGTCAGTGATGCAGAGCGTCTCTTCTACATTATGGTCAGTGATGAGGATGCCAATCCCCATTTGCTTGAGTTTCCAGACAATGAACTGGATATCTTCTACCGCGATGGGATCGACGCCAGCAAAAGGTTCGTCGAGCATGATGAATTTTGGGTCGATGGCCAGACAGCGTGCAATCTCTGTGCGTCGGCGTTCGCCTCCGGAGAGCTGGTCGCCGAGGTTTTTCCTCACCTTCTGCAGTCTGAACTCGCTGATAAGGCGTTCGAGCATCTCGCGTTGCTCCTCTTTAGGCTTTCCTGTCATTTCCAACACCGAAGATATATTGTCTTCAACGCTCATTTTTCGGAAGACGCTGGCTTCTTGTGCCAAGTAGCCAATACCCGCCTTCGCACGTCGGTAAACGGGGAATTTCGTAATTTCTTGATTGCCGAGGAAGATTCGTCCGCCATTCGGCACCACCAGCCCCGTCGTCATATAGAAAGAGGTGGTCTTTCCTGCCCCGTTCGGTCCGAGTAGTCCGACGATTTCGCCCTGCTTGACATCAAAAGAGACATTGTTGACCACGGTTCGTTTGCCGTAGCGTTTTATCAGACCTTCCGATCGCAGCACGAGCGGTTCTGCCGCAGCTTCTTCTGTGGTGGCTTCTTCGGCAGAGGCTTCTTCGGCAGTAGTCTCTTCGAGAGTCTCGTTCAGCGTTTGGCCATAGGGCTGGCTATCGGGGAGCTCGTTTCCCGTTTCGGGGTAAGAGGATTTTGGATAGTTCATATTCAGCAAATGATAATGCAGGGTGCTCGGGGCGTTAAAACCATGCTGTATCGCAGGAAAACACAAAAAAGGAGCAGCCCTTCTTACGAGGAGCCGCTCCTTTGCGAGGTACCTGGCGGATTCGAACCGCCGTAGACGGTTTTGCAGACCGTTGACTAAGCCACTCATCCAAGGTACCGTGAGTGCTGAATTGCGATGCAAAGGTACGGCGAGAAACTCATCCTCGCAAGTGTTTTAGACGTTTTTTTCTAAAAAGCAGACGAAAAGTGATTAGTTTTGATAAGTATAAATGGCGAAAATGCTTAAAACTCACTGGTGAAGTGGAAACGGATGTGCTCGAAGTCCTGCTGTGCCATTGTCAGCACATAGCCTGAATCGGCGAGGAAGACATCGCGTCCATCGCGGTCTTTTGCCATATACTGATATTTGCGCTTCTTGAAATTCTCCAATTCAGCCTCGTAGCCCGGCAGACACTCTATCCAGCAGGCTTTGTAAAGGCTGATAGGCTCCCATCGGCAGCGCGCGTTGTACTCGTTTTCCAGACGATACTGTATGACTTCAAACTGAAGTTGGCCGACGGTTCCAATGATTTTTCTGCCATTGAACTGGTTGACAAAGAGCTGCGCCACGCCTTCGTCCATCAGCTGGTCGATGCCCTTCTGCAGTTGTTTCGTCTTCATTGGGTCTGCGTTCTCGATATATTTGAACATCTCGGGCGAGAACGAGGGGAGTCCTTTGAAATGAATATTTTCGCCCTCAGTCAGCGTATCGCCGATTTTGAAGGTTCCGCCGCTATCGGGCAGACCGACGATGTCGCCTGGCCAAGCCTCGTCAATGGTCTCTTTGCGTTGCGCCATAAATTGTGTGGGGGATGAGAATCGCAGTGTCTTTCCCGTTCTTACCTGCAGATAAGGCGTGTTGCGGGTGAAGCGTCCGGAGCAGACTTTGCAGAAAGCGATGCAGGAGCGGTGGTTAGGGTCGATGTTGGCAGTGATTTTGAAGATGAAACCGCTGAATTTGCTCTCTTCAGGCTCTACCGGGCGCTCTTCCGCCAGTGTGGGGCGTGGTGAAGGGGCAATCTTGACGAAACAGTCCAGTAACTCTTTGACACCGAAATTATTCAGAGCCGAGCCAAAGAATACGGGTGCGATGTCAGCATTTAGATAGTCTTCGACGTTAAAATCTGGATATACGCCTTCCACGAGTTCGAGGTCGTCGCGCAGATGGTTGGCATGCTCCTCGCCTACATTGGCTTCCAGTTCGCCCGCAGCGTGAATGTCCACGCTCACCTTCTCCGTCACTTTTTGCTTATCGGGAGTGAAGAGGTCGAGCTGCTCCTCATATATATTATATACACCCTTGAACCGCGCTCCCTGTCCGATGGGCCAAGAGAGTGGGCGGACGCTGATTTGCAATTCTTCTTCCAGTTCGTCGAGGAGGTCGAAGGGGTCTTTTCCCTCACGGTCCATCTTGTTGATGAAGATGATGACGGGAGTCTTCCTCATGCGGCAGACGGTCATGAGCTTTCGCGTCTGCGTTTCCACGCCCTTTGCTCCATCCACCACGATGATGACGCTGTCCACTGCTGTGAGCGTTCGGAAGGTGTCTTCTGCAAAATCTTGGTGTCCCGGTGTGTCGAGGATATTCACCTTATACGGCTGAGCGTTAGCGTCGGCACCATCGGGCAGATAGTCGAACTCCATGACGGAGGTAGTGACGGAGATACCGCGTTGCTTCTCAATCTCCATCCAGTCTGAGGTAGCAGTTTTCTTGATTTTATTGCTTTTGACCGCTCCCGCCACTTGTATCTGTCCTCCGAAGAGCAGCAGTTTTTCGGTCAGTGTGGTCTTTCCCGCATCGGGGTGTGAGATGATGGCGAACGTTCGCCGGCGTGCTATTTCTGCGTTCATGAAATATATAGGTAGTCGATAATATATAGGTAGTCGATATGATGTATGGTCGGATGGCTTCTCCCCCGTCCGCACTTACTTTTTGGCTTGTTTTTTCTTTTTCCTGATGGTGAAGAGGTCCTTCAGGCGTGTGAAGTCGCGTTTGAGTTGCAGGCCTACACCCTGAGTGGTCAGTGTAGATTTAGTGAAATATCTGTCGTTCGTCTCCGAATATGCCCTGATGCTGACGGTACCCTGTGGGGTAATCAGATATTGCACATCGAAGTCGCCGACGAAGTTAGTCGTGGCAGCCTGACGGTTAGAGTAGCCAAAGTTGCCATTGATGACCAAGCGATTGTTGAGCAGTCGGCTGGAGATGAGGCCCTCCACCTCCGTGTCGTTCCATCCCATTTGTCCCGTGGAGATGTTCGTGCCGAAGCTCCAGTTGCTCCGTCCGATGGCGTTTGAGATGATGCTGTTCAGTTGCGAGGAAAGCGTGGAGGAGAGTAGTGAGTTCATCATGAGCGTAGATTGCGACTGACCATTCTCTGCATTCCCTAAGTTGTAGGCATAGAATCTTCCCACGCCGAGCAGATAAAGCACCTGCATCGTGCGTTCCTCGTCAGAGGCAATGAGGTTCCTGACCATTTGTTTTTCATCGTCCGAGACATTGGGCAAGTCGAAGTCGAGGTCAAATTGCATATTCGCCACTTCGCCATAGATATCCACGAGGCAATCTACGCGCGTCGTATGGTTGGCAAAGCCGCTTCCTATGTTCAGGTCAGCCAGCGAAGCCGAGTTCACCACATAGCGAGCCTTCACTTTCACTTCAGCCTGAGTGGGATCGCCGTAGAAATTCACCTGGCCTCCGGGCAGTATGTCGAATTGCTTGCGTTGAGCCAGCATCGGAATGTTCAGCCCATAGGTTCCGCGTTCGATGTTATAGGTGCCGAACATTTTGAAGCCACTTTTATTGTGGTAGTTAGCCTGTATCGGGCCTTGTCCATACACAGTGATGGCATCGCCACTTTTATCGTCGGTGATGAGGTGCAGACACGATTGCGGATCTACATCAACTTGGAAGTAGAGGTCAATGTCCGTCTTGCTGTCGGTAGTCGGCTGCTCGCCTTTCATTGTCTTTTGCGCACCTTCGTCATGCGGTGTACCTTCTTCATCAGCAGGGTGAATGCTCAGCAGTTGCGAGACGTCGGCATCGGGCGAGTCGAGTATGTAGGTCAGTTCACTGCCTCCGATGGTGCGGATTGTCATGTCAGCGTTCATCTTCCCCGGACTGCCGTAGAGATGAACGTTTCCCGAACCTTTCGCCGTAGCAAAGAAAGGCATATCCAGTTCGCGCGGCTTATCGTAGAGGCGCAGACCCTCGCCGTCTATGCGGAAGTCGTAGCGCATGTTCTTTATATGCTCATGTTCCAGCCGTCCCGTGATGTTCCCAGTGCCGTTTCCAAAATCCCGAAGTTGAGCTTTCCGGAAGATGAAGGCATCCGGCTTGATGTCGATGTCAGCCCCTTCAATGCGGTAGCTTACTCCCGTCACGGGGATAGTGGCTTCCGCGCTTCCTCGCTCCTTTCCCTCGAAGCAGATGGTTTTGAAGCCGCCGTAGATGCGGCAGTGGCCGGAGGCTCTTCCGCTGACGTTCTCGAAGATGCCCTCAGTATATTTGTTGATGAATCCCAGTTGCGTATTCAGACTTTCTGTGCGCAAGTCAAGATTGCGGTTCACGGGGTCCACATAGCCCTTGACGATGGTGAATCCCTGTCCCGGTTCGCGGATGTCGCCATCAATGGTGATGTCGCGTTCGGGATGGTCCCAGCCGATGGTGATGTTTCCGTTGCCCAAGGCGGCATGGTTGAAGCAGAGGTCAGGCACATTCACTGTAGCCTGCGCCCATGGGCTTCCGTCTTCCAGCTGCCGTACAAGTGCGCGCCCCGTGGCATGACCAGAAAATTCTACCACGTCCAAACGAGCGATGGCAAGGATATATTCCAAATCCACATTCTTCAAATCCAAGACGATGGGGTCAGTAGAGTGGCGGTCGTATATTCCGTTCACTGTCAGGTTTTGTCGTCCGCTGTAGAGTCCGAAATTATTGATGCTGACAACGCCGTTATCTACATTCACCCAACTATGCTTCAAATCCCAGATACTATCGTTCAGACACATCCGTGTGGGCATGAACTCTGTGTGGATGCTGTAGTCTCGCTGTCGGATGCCGGGGTCTGCCGCCTTCCTGATGGAAAATCGCGTGGCGGCACTGACATGACCGTAGAACTTTCTGTTCATGGTCTCCATCCATTCCACGTCTGTCAGAATCCGTCCGTCCTCGTCGCGCTTCATCCTGACCTCCGTCGTGAGTCTTGACTTCGCACTTCTCTTTCCGCATTTTCCTAAGAGGTCAAAGCCCTCTCCGTTGTTTTGTGCGAAGAGTGTTGCCTGCTCCAGTGTCATCTTCCCGATGCTGATTTTCGGTGCTATCAGCGAGAGGGCAAAATCCTTTCCTCCCACGCCGATGTTGCCGTGGGCCTGAATGGTGCCCTCCTGCCAGATGTTGATGCCAGCCAGCCGTCGCAGAATCTCTGTATCTTTGACAGCCAGCACGAAAGCAGCCGACTTTCCCTCCGCCTGTGGCATCAGGTTTTTCGCCGAGTCGTCAGGCAGCGTGTGTGCCAGTGCCTGAAAGCCCAGTTCCTTCAGTGATTTGACCTTCAGCGTGCCTTCATATTCCAAGTCCGCAAAGTCCGAGCGTAGCGTCAGGTGGTGGCCCTTATCGCTCGGCTGTGCCTGCAGCGTGAGTTTCTTGCAGCTGAAGGGAGCCTCCTCGGCTGCATCGCCCTCCAGTTTGAAGTCGCTGATGTTCAGCCATGCCTGCAGCCCATCGGCCGACGCAGGATGCTCAATGTCAGCTTCTGCCGAGAAGGAGAATGTGCCGTCGCCGTAGCGGTCAGTGAGATGCAAGAGTTTCGGCTTGATGTCGCGCGCCTCCATCTTTACGGTCAGTCCCTCAGGCAGTCTGCCCCAAGGTCTTTGTTCGTCCAGCAGAGCCTGCAGGGCAATGTCTGCCTCTGCTCCGGAGTTGCGGCTTTCCAATTGGGCTTTCAGTACGCCTTCTGCATAGTCTATGGTGGCAGCGATGTCGCGGTATTCCGTTCCCGCCATCTTCGTCGTCGGAATGTGCATCTTGGCGTGCGCCTTGTGTAGCATCCCGTTGCTCCCCCGGTGCGCCTCTGCCAAGAGTTTCAGTGAGAGATTGGCAGGCATGAATCGGTGTTCAAAAAGCGTCTCCGTGCGGAAACCATCCGTCTCCACCAATGCCTTCAGCACATTGTCGTTCATTGTCAGGTGCGCTTCAATCTCCCCCGCCGCCGTAGCGATTCTTCCCCTCACATCGGCCGTCTGATGCCCATCGTCCCCTTTGCCGACTGTTTGGTAAGCTCCTCGCCCGCAGAAGCGAATCTTCCCCAGAGCCTCCAGTGGCTTCGGTATCTGGCGTTTCAGCACACTGTCGAAGAGGTGTTGCAGCAGCGTCGGCGAGATGTCGAGAGTCCGCGCCTCGATGGTAGCCGCCATTCCCTCCTCGCGCTTATCCCATCTCGCATCCGCTTCCATCCGAAATGCTTGCTCCGTTTCGTCTTCGATGGTCAGCTGTCTGATGTTCAGGCTTTGGGCTTCGAGGTTGATATGTCCGCCCACCAGCAGTGTCGTAGGCAAACTCTTCAGTTGCGGCACGAAGGGAGCCGCGTCGCTCACAGCGATGCGCATATCCGTGATAGTTCCGCTCATGCGCAGGGTGCGTCGCAGTGTCGCAGGGTCTTTGGCATCATATGTTGCTTTCAGTGCGTCTTGTCTGACGGTGGAGCGCGGAGTGCGCAGCAGGAAGTCGCGCAGCGTGGCCTCATGGCGGTTGGCTTCGATGTGCAGACGCAGCTCATCAACCGCAAATCCGGAATGTTCGGCAAACGCCAAGTTTCTCACGCGGAGGTTGAGGCTGTCGGGCGAAATCTCTTTCAGCGAGAGGTTTACATCAAGGTCGCTGATGCGCAGATGATTGACATCGAGCGTTCCATCGGGCTTTTTCTCTGCGAAGTGGCGGTCGAAGGCCAGTTGGCAACGGCGGAATATCAAGGAATTGATGGTCAGGTTGAGCCGGCTCTTTTCTTTTTTCTCCGTCTTGAAGGCATCGATGATGAATTGCAGGTTAGTCGGCTCGTTGGCTTTCTCCTGATACACGCAGATGTCGGCATCGAGCACGACAATATTTCTGAGGAACACCTTTCCTTGCAGCAGCGGAGTGAACCGGATTTTTCCGAAGACGAGCTGGCTCCGCAGCAGCTTCTGGCGTTGCTGGTCGTAGAGCACAACATCATGCAGCTCCACGGCGTTGAAGAGTCGCAGTTCCACCCGTCCTATTTCCACCTGTGTGTGCAGGGTCTCGCCCAGTTGCTCTTCGACGGTGTTAGCCAGCATCTCCTGTACTTTAGGCTGGTCGATGGCAAAAATCAGTGCTGCGTAGATGCCAAGCACCACGCATACCGTCGTTTGCACAAAGAGTCGGAGCGTCTTCAAAATGTAGGGGGGATTGATGTCTGGATTCGGGGGATTTTGGTGTCAGGATTCAACGATGGTGAGGCTTCGCTTGCAGTCAGCGCGTGCCAGTTGCAGCCCGCCCTAAAAGAAGCCGCATGGCGTGCGGCTCGCAGGCATCAGCGTTTGAGCACATCGAAGAGGTAAGTGATTTTTGCCACGATGGTGCGTTGTCCGCTCTCTGCGAAGGGGTCAGTCTTGGAATTGCCGTAGAGATTGGAAAGTCCCAGATAATAGCGTCCCTCTATCATGAAATGTCCCACCTTCGATGACAATTCAAATCCCAGGCCAGCCGTGATGCCATATTCAAATTTGTTTTCCACCTTCTTGCCATACTGTTGCACGACGTTGTTGATGCGGTTGGGCGTTCCGTTGGCCAGCGTGGTCCACGTCTCAGAGCGTTTCTCCCGGTCTTTGACGAGGAGGCTCACCTGCGGTCCAGCCACCAAATAGCCCTTCGCCCCACGGTCTTTGCGGCCAAAGCCCAGACTTGCGAGGATGGGCAGGGAGACGTACGTCAATTCCCGCTCATACTTGTCAGGAAGCTTTTCGTTGTTCTGCGCATAGATATCTTCTTTCCATCCCGTACGGTTGAGGTTCAGCTCAGCCTGAAAGGCGCAGAGGATGCCGAAATAGCGTTCGCTCGTGTAGCGCAGTGTCAGTCCGGCTGTAGGCCCCATGAGGTAAGTCTGGTTTATCTTCGGTGTGAACGATATTTGGCTGAGATTGATGCCGCCGTTCACGCCGATGCTGAAATCGTGGAGCTGTTCGCCCACTTGGCCGTGTGCGGAGAGCGCGGCGAGAAGCAGGAGGACGATGGAGCAGCAGTGTCTGATATAAAATTTCATTTTGAGGGGATAGAAACTTATTATGGAGGGATGGCAGGCTAAAACGCCAAAAGGTCAATGGCTCCCGAAGGCTTGATGTTCAGCAGTCTGACGGCATGGTTGGAGCGGCAGGCCGACGGTCGCGACGGTCGCAGCTGAATGTCGGTGTAGAGGCCGATTGTCTTTGACTCCTCTTGCAGCACGCTCCGTCCGGCTTGCGCCATCCCGCAGATGATGTGCCATCCCGCATCGTAGCCCAAGAGCAGGGCGTTCGGTGAGGCCACGGCTGCAGCATCGTGAAACCACGCCTCATATTGACTCAGGAGCGTTTTCGTCTTTTCGGCAGCAGCGTTGTAGAACATCGTTGTCGGAATGAACACCTCCACGCCGTCCCACCTCACCTGATTCTGCTCGTGCAGTTCGTACCAAGAGGGATGCCCCACGATAGCCAGCCTTTTTTTCGGGTTAGCCTCGCCCACCGAGCGCAATTTCTGAGCCACGTTTCGCAGCACATCCTTTTCCGTGGCAGCCGTGAGCACCAGATTGAAGCGTTTCGTGCTCAGCGCATCGGCTATGTTGTATGGCGAAGCGTTAATGGGAAGCACTTTCACCTTCGCGCCCTGCTTGTCCAGCAGTTCCGTCAGACGCTGCGTGTAGGCCGACATCTCCGAAGTTTCGCTTTGCAGCACTACGGCCTGCACCTTGCCCAGCGTGCTGAGCAGCAAATCGCAGACACCTTGCGCCATCGCCTCTTCATCAGGGACGAAGAGGGCCGCAAAGGCATTCCCCGCCACTTGCCTCGGAATGCTTTGAAGGAAGGGGAGGAATACGGGCATCTCATGTGAAAGTCCGAAACTTGCCGCCTCCAAGGCATGCTGTGTGTAGGCAAAGCCCACCAAAGCATCCGCCGTGGGAGCGGCAGCACGCAGCGTGGCGTCAAGATACGCATTTTCCTTTCCCTCATCAAGCGTGGTGATTCGCGCCGAAATGCCCTGATTTCTCAGGTGGTCGGCGGCAAGGAGGAGACCGCGGTAGAACTCCATGCTGCGGCGTCCGGTCTCGTCGGCATTTTTCAAAGGGAGAACCACTGCCAGACGAACTTCTTTCTTCTGGTCAGCGGCAGCCCTGCTGGTGGGGACTATCAGAAGCAGGCAGCAGAAGAGGGCAAGACGGAGGAGATGAGAGTATAACATTTTTCTGAGATAGTAAAAAGTGATAACTTTGGCGCGAATTTAACGTTTTCCGCCCATACAGGAAGTCATTTCAAACCACAAAACGCCAGACGAAGGGGCAGAGAGGGGTTGAAACGTCATTTCTGCTGACAAAAAACATACTGCTTCCACCTCTGTGCCTACTTATTATGGTAGGTTCTATCAATTAGCTTGCGATGTATTTGCGACTATCGTGCCGTAGTTTTTTTGTTTTTCACGAGGGAGCGTAG
>CALZJF010000066.1 GCA_945787885.1 uncultured Bacteroidales bacterium
GCACCGAAAAGACCTACTACGGCAGTGCCCTCAGACGCGGACTGGCGGAAGGACATGCGAAAGGGCGCGCGGAAGGGCGCGCGGAAGGCATTGCGGAAGGTATAGCAAAAGTAGCCTTAAAACTGCGGTCAATGGGATCGGACGATGAAATGATAGCTCAAGCTACAGGACTGACCATCGAAGAAATTCGGCATATATGTAAATAAGACTGATTGTTAAGACTTTGCTGATATTCTCCCAGAGAATGGCTATAGTAGTTGGAGGGACCCCCACTGTTTGGGCAATTTGATGGTAAGTCTGCTTTAGTTCCCATTTTTGTGGCAGCATTGTAAGCATGCTGATGCTTACCTTGCAAAGAAATTCCTGTAAAAAATACCGCCGCCTGCATGCTTCTGCTGAAAGCATGTAGGCGGCGGTCGTGTTGTTCTTGCAGGCACGATGCCTGCGAGAGGATGATGGTGTGTTTACTCCCACTCGATGGTCGATGGTGGTTTCGAGGAGATGTCGTAGCAGACGCGGTTGACGCCCTTAACCTTGTTGATGATGTCGTTCGACACCTTCGCCATGAAGTCATAAGGCAGGTGGGCCCAGTCGGCAGTCATGGCATCGCTGGAGGTGACGGCACGCAGCGCAACGGGATTTTCATACGTGCGCTCATCGCCCATGACGCCGACGGAGCGGACATCGCTGAGCAAGATGGCACCTGCCTGCCAGATTTGGTCGTAAAGGCTAACTTCAATCTCGCCATCTTTCATGTCTGCCGGAACGCCTGCAGCCAATACGCGACGAGCCTCTTCGCCCGACAGACGCACCTTGTATTCGCGGAGGCCACGGATGTAGATGTCGTCGGCATCCTGCAGCACGCGGACTTTCTCGCGCGTGATGTCGCCGAGGATGCGGACGGCAAGTCCGGGACCGGGGAAGGGATGGCGCGTGATGAGGTGTTCGGGCATGCCCATCGAGCGGCCTACGCGCCGAACTTCATCCTTGAAGAGCCATTTCAGCGGTTCGCAGAGCGAGAGGTGCATCTCTTCGGGCAGTCCGCCCACGTTGTGGTGACTCTTGATGACTTTGCCCGTGATGTTCAGGCTTTCGATGCGGTCCGGATAGATGGTGCCCTGTGCGAGCCAGCGTGCATCGGTGATTTTGCGTGCTTCAGCGTTGAAGACTTCCACAAAGTCGCGACCGATGATTTTGCGTTTCTGTTCGGGTTCGCTCACTCCTGCCAAATCGCTCATAAACTTTTCGGACGCATCTACGCCAATGACATTCAGACCCAGGCACTCATAGTCGCGCATCACATCGCGGAACTCATTCTTGCGGAGCATACCGTGGTCAACGAAGATGCAGGTGAGCTGGTTGCCGATAGCCTTGTTGAGCAATACGGCTGCCACGCTGGAGTCAACACCGCCGGAGAGTCCGAGAATGACACGGTCAGAGCCAATCTGCTCGCGAAGCTCGCGGACGGTGGTTTCAACGAAGGAGTCTGCACTCCAGTCTTGCTTTGAGCCGCAAATGTCAACGACGAAGTTCTTCAGCAGCAGTGTGCCTTGCAGGGAGTGGAACACCTCGGGGTGGAACTGTACGCCCCAGACTTCCTTCTCGCCCGTAGAGGCGGGGATATGGTAGGCAGCGTTTTCTACACTCTCGGTCGAGGCGATGACGTGAGCCCCTTCGGGTATGCGGGTGATGGTGTCGCCATGGCTCATCCACACTTGGCTGTCGTGGTCGAAGCCCTTGAAGAGGGGATTTTCCGTATCTACGGTGCGCAGGTGCTGACGTCCGTATTCGCGTGAGCCCGCGGGCTCCACCTTTCCGCCCCAGATATGGCTCATGAATTGTGCTCCGTAGCAGATGCCAAGTATGGGCAGCCTGCCGCGGATGCGTGAAAGATCGACCTGAAATGCCTCGGGGTCATAGACGGAGAAGGGGCTTCCGCTGAGAATGACGCCGATGACCGAGGGATCGTCATGAGGAAACTTGTTGTAGGGGAGGATTTCGCAGAAAGTGTCGAGTTCGCGCACACGACGTCCGATGAGCTGCGTCGTCTGCGAGCCGAAATCGAGGATGATGATTTTCTGTTGCATCGTGGGTCTATATATATAAATAGATGAGAAAAGACATTCGGGGCAGGGGCTTCCGATACCACCGGAAGCCGACAATTCTCTCCAAAATCTGAGAAAAAAATATCTGCAAAGTTACAAAGTCCCCCTTGTTTCGCAAATATTGATCACATAAATCCTTCTTTCCAAAGCAAAAATGTGGCGTTTTTCAACTTTCTGTCTAAAAAAAATGGTCACAAATGACGTGAAATTGAAATTTGTCGTAATTTTGTAGTCGAAAATTAGCCTCTGAAGAAGCGTCTTTAATGGGAGGCTAAATAGTCTTGGCCTATGACGAGAGGTCGGAATGCCTTAGTCGTAGCGTCACGGCCCTCACCCAAAAACCAAAACTTTTTATTAACTTAATAAATCACTTTTTACTCCAATGATTAAAGTAGGTATTAACGGATTCGGCCGTATCGGTCGCTTCGTTTTCCGTGCAGCAGTTGAGAACCGCAATGACATCCAGATCGTAGGTATCAATGACCTTTGCCCTGTTGACTATCTGGCATACATGCTGAAGTATGACACCATGCACGGTCAGTTCTCTGGCACCATCGAGTGTGATGTTGAGAAGAGCCTTCTCATCGTGAACGGCCAGCCCATCCGTGTGACCGCTGAGCGCAACCCCGCTGACCTGAAGTGGAACGAGGTTGAGGCTGAGTACGTAGTTGAATCTACTGGTCTCTTCCTGACTCAGGAGAAGGCACAGGCTCACATCGAGGCTGGTGCTAAGTATGTTGTAATGTCTGCTCCTTCTAAGGACGCTACTCCTATGTTCGTTTGCGGTGTGAACTTCGACAAGTATGTGAAGGGCACTCAGTTCGTATCGAACGCTTCTTGCACCACCAACTGTCTCGCTCCTATCGCTAAGGTGCTGAACGACAAGTGGGGCATCACCGATGGTCTCATGACCACCGTTCACTCTACCACCGCTACTCAGAAGACCGTTGACGGTCCCTCTATGAAGGACTGGCGTGGTGGCCGTGCTGCCGCTGGCAATATCATCCCTTCTTCTACCGGTGCTGCTAAGGCTGTAGGTAAGGTAATTCCTGAGCTCAACGGCAAGCTGACTGGTATGTCGATGCGCGTCCCCACTCTCGATGTTTCTGTAGTTGACCTCACCGTGAACCTCGCTAAGCCCGCTACCTACGCAGAAATCTGCGCAGCTATGAAGGAGGCTTCTGAAGGCGAACTCAAGGGTGTGCTGGGCTACACGGAGGATGCAGTCGTTTCCAGCGACTTCCTCGGTGACACCCACACCTCTATCTTCGATGCCAAGGCTGGTATCGCCCTCACCGACACCTTCGTTAAGGTTGTTAGCTGGTATGACAATGAGATCGGTTACTCTAACAAGGTTCTCGAGCTCATCGCACACATGAAGAAGGTTAACGGATAATCTCTGAAACTTTTTTGTTTTCATAATTTAAGTTTTCATATTAAATGATTTTTCCCCGTCCTATCGCCGTGAGGCGAATGGACGGGTTTTTCGTATGCCTGTATTGAGAGGCTTACGCATTGGGTGGAATTGCGCGATTTTGGAGGTGATGATGAATGTTTGACTGTATTCTTTGCTAAGAGTATATGTCAGAAATAGTGAAATGTGATGAAAAATGACGTTTTATGACTGAAAAACTTGCGTGTGGCTCTAATTCGCCGTATCTTTGCACTCGCAAGCCAACGATAAAACCTATCGTTCTTGATATACATCGCGGAGTGGAGCAGTTGGTAGCTCGCCAGGCTCATAACCTGGAGGTCGCCCGTTCGAGTCGGACCTCCGCAACTAACACAAAGGAGTGTATGCCCAAAAGCATATGCTCCTTGTTTTTTCTTGGCACAAGAGACAAGTTTCTTGGAACAAGAGATAATTTTCTTGGTATAAGAGACAAGTTTCTTGGCACAAGAGACAAAAAGAAGGTAGCCAGCTTCGTAGTGAAATCTACGAGGCTGGCTACCTTCTTTTTCAGGGAGCATTGGTCTGGAATCAGATCATTTTGCAAGTGGCCTTACTTGAGAAATACGAAATAGACCGCCAAAATTAGGCAGAAGAAGGCGGCGATGTGGTTCCATTGTATGGGTTGCCCCTTGAAGACCATGACCGAAAAGACGGTGAAGATGGCGATGGAGAGCACCTCCTGAATGATTTTCAGCTGCATCAGCGTAAACGGGCCGCCGTTCTCAATGAAGCCAATGCGGTTGCCGTTCACTTGGCAGATATATTCCGGCAGAGCCAGCAACCAAGACGAGAGGATGATGATGAGCAGAGGGGTGTGATCCGTGATGGTGCCAATGGATTGCAGTTTCAGATGGCCATACCAGGCCAGCGTCATGAAGCAGTTGCTGACGATGAGCAACGTGATGGTGTAGAAAGCGTTCATTCTTTCAGTGTTCGATGTAGGGAATCAGATGATACTAAGGATTTCTTCCTGCGGCTTTCTCGTCTTTTCTCTCGGCTCAAAGTCAGGCGCAGGGAATCCGATAGGGAGAATGATGACGGGCTCTTCGTCGGCAGCGAGCGGGAGAGCCTTGCTGCACAGTTCGACATCAAAGGCACACACCCAGCACGAGCCCAAACCCAGTGCGGCGGCAGCCAAACAGATATGTTCGGCTGCGATGCTGGCATCGACGATGCCGTGGCGGTGGCCATCAGTCTGCCTCACCCACTCCTCATCGTGGTGTACGGTGATGGCGATGTAGAGCGGAGCCGTGGCGAACCATTCGCGGGGGTAGGCCTGCTGTATAGCCGTTTTTGCCTCGTCCGACTCGATGAGATAGAAATGCCATGGCTGACGGTTGCACGCCGATGGTGCCAGCCGCGCAGCTTCAATAAGCTGATGAATGACCTCGTCAGAAGGTCGTTCCGATTTGAAGGCACGCACGCTGCAGCGCTGTGCCACAAGTTGTAGAAAGTCCATGGATTTTTGTTGCGATGAATTGTTCTTTTTTTCAGTGTGGATGCGTTGCTCCATAAGTTAGCGCGAGGCAGGAGCTTGCCTCGCGCTGATATTCGTTCGGAGCGTACTCTGAATGAGCGTATCCTGAGCATCCCTGAGAGATTTTGCAGGAATTTCTAACGCTTTCCTTTCACTTTTTTGAGAGAAGCCTTGGGGCGGTAGTGCCGTACCCAGTCGATATACATCTCCACCGGCAGTTGTTGGGAATCAACACGTCCCACCCAGCTACCTCCCAACTGCATGTCAATCAGCAGATACCACGGGTGCATGAATGGATATTGCTCCTGCGCCTCCAATGCTTTTACGCGCGGATAGGCAAAAGTGCGGGAGCCATTGACGGAAAACACCAGACTGTCAGTGTAGAAACTGACGGCATAGACATTGAAATCGTCGGGGTTGATGGCGTGCGTGCCATAGTGTGGCGGCTCGTTCTCATGTCCGCTGAGGGAATACGACGAGTGGACGGTCTGATAGACGAAGCCATCATGGTTCAGGCGCTCCATGATGTCAATCTCTCCGCCCTTGGGCCATCCGCCGTTTCGGGCATCAGGGAGTAGCCAGATGGCAGGCCAAGCTCCCTGTGCGCCAACGAGTTTGGCCCGAATCTCTACACGTCCTTCCGCGGGGAACAAGTGTTTGTCGGCAGTGACTACTCCCGCCGTAAGATATTCCGCCGTGTCAGCCTCCACGGAGATACGTCCGTCGGGCAAATCCTCTGGTTTCACGGGGTGCGGATTCTTCAGGCCTTTCAGAATGAGCAAGCCATCGCGCACCTCCAGCAGTCCGGGGGCTTGCGACTGCGTGTCGTTCCAATCAGCCCGTCCGCGCGAAGTCCTGCTCCAGACACTCTCGTCCAACGTTGTGCCATCGAAGTTCTCCTCCCATGCCAGCGTCAGTTTGTCTGGGTTGCAGCACGCCCCTGCCAGCAGTAAGGCAGAAGCAGCCAGTAAAGTCGAGGCGAAATGCTTCATGCGTGTACGTAAGTGCCGATTTCCTCGCCTTCGAGCACACGAGCCAGATTGCCCACGATGTCCATGTTGAAGACATAAATCGGCAGATTGTTCTGCTTGCACATCGCCGTAGCCGTGATGTCCATGACTTTCAGGCCGCGAGCGATGACCTCGTCATAGCTAATGTCCGAAAACTTCGTGGCAGTCGGGTCTTTCTCAGGGTCCGCCGTATAGACTCCATCTACGCGCGTGCCTTTCAGCATGACGTCAGCCTCAATCTCTATGCCGCGGAGTGAAGACCCCGTGTCAGTGGTGAAGTACGGATTGCCCGTTCCGCCACTCATGATGACTACTTCGCCATTCTCCATCGCCTCGACCGCCTTCCATTTCGAGTAGAACTCTCCGATGGGCTCCATGCGGATGGCCGTAAGGACGCGGTTTTTCACGCCGATGGCTCCCAGTGCGCTGCTCAGTGCCAGACTGTTGATGACGGTAGCGCACATGCCCATCTGGTCGCCCTTGACGCGGTCAAAGCCTTTGCCAGCACCGCTCAGGCCGCGGAATATGTTTCCGCCGCCGATGACGATGCCAATCTGCACGCCCTTGGCATGCGCATCGCGAATCTGTTCGGCATATTCATTCAGGCGCTTGACGTCGATGCCATAGCCCTGTTCGCCCATCAGGCTTTCGCCGCTGAGCTTGAGAAGGATTCTTTTGAATTTCATAGAATTGTATAGGTTATGAGTAACTATTATTCAGCTTGCTGAAGGTTTGGCATGTCTTGCGTGGAGGTTCAGAGGCAGAAGTTCACCTCCTTAAAGGCATAGTCGTGCGTGGTGCCGTCAGCCTTCCGCAGCGTCAGAATGCCGTTGCGCGCGATGGCTACGAACTCGCCGCTGAACATGCCCTCAGCATCGCGGAAATTGTGCCATCCCGTTCGGCGAAAGAGTCGTGCTGCAAAATCCTGCTCCACGCGCTCATACTGCTTCGCCTGCAACGCCTCAATGCCTCTCATGAAGTGGCCCACGAAACGCTCCATCACCCGTTCGCGGGGATAAGTCAGTCCCGTCAGCTGCTTCAGTGAGACGGGATTTGGCGCATCGCCGGTGAAGCGCGTCTGGTTGATATTGATGCCAATGCCCGCCATACTGCTGTCAATGCGTCCGCCCGTCAGGGAGTGTTCGATGAGCATACCGCAGATTTTCCGTTCGCCCACATACACATCGTTGGGCCATTTCACGCTGACAGCCTCGCCGTTGCCCGCATCCCGCAGCAACTCCTCGACCGTGCATGCCACAGCCAAGGCGCAGACCTCGCTGATGAGGAACTGATTGCGTGGCAGGACCCCCACGTCGCGCCATCCGACGGTGAACGTCAGGTTCGCGCCCCGCTGGCTCTCCCACGTCGTCCCCCGTTGTCCGCGGCCCGCCGTCTGCTCCTCTGCCGTGACGAGCAGGAAATCGCCTGGCGCCAGCGCCGCAGCGTTGCAACAAAGTAGTGTAGAGGCTACACTGGCATGGGCTTCATGGTGCCAATGTGGCGGAAGTAGTAGAGATTTCATGCGGCAAATTTACGAAAAAAAGGGATTTGTGATCACTTTTATCCCTTTACCACCCTTTCTTTATATTCGGAAAGCGTATATTTGCACAATCATCTTTTTCTTTTTGAGGGGATGGTGAGGTGCGCTGAGGCTGAGGCATCCCCGTGCCGACAGCTGCGCCTGCGCGCTTCACGCATCGCTCATGTATATATAATAGCTTCCTCTTGTATATATAACATATATGTCTGTTTACGCCATCATAGCCCAGCGCCTGCAGTTGAAGCAGGCGCAGGTAGAACGCACCGTCGCACTCTTGAACGATGGTGCCACCATTCCCTTCATCAGTCGTTACCGCAAGGAAGCCACGGGCAACCTCGACGAGGTGCAAGTGGCAGCCATAGCCGATGAGCACGCCCGCCTGATGGAGCTCCAGCACCGCAAGGAATACATCATCGAAACCATAGAGGCACAGGGAAAACTCACTCCCGAACTTCGCTCCCGCATTGAAGCCTCGTGGGATGCCACGGAGATTGAAGACATCTATCTCCCCTTCAAGCCCAAACGTCGCACTCGCGCACAAATGGCTCGCGAGAAGGGGCTGGAGCCTCTCGCTGAAATCCTGCTCGCCAAACCCTGGGCAAACCCCGAGGCGGAAGCCCGGAAATACCTCAGCGAGCAGGTGGAAACCGCCGAAGATGCCCTGCAGGGAGCTGCCGACATCATAGCCGAGCAGGTCAGCGAGAACGAGGCCACGCGCAACACCCTCCGCACCACCTTCACCCTCAATGCCGTCATCAGCAGCAAGGTGGTGAAGGGAAAGGATGAGGGCGAAGGACTGAAATATCGCGACTATTTCGATTGGGCGGAACCCTTGCGCCGCTGCACGGGCCATCGTCTGCTCGCCATGCGTCGCGGTGAGGCGGAGGGCGTGCTTCGCGTCAGCATTTCCCCCGCCGACGAAGAGGATGCCGCCGCTCGTCTGGCTCGTCCGTACGTCAAGCGTGGCACTCCCGCCGCCCCCATCGTGGAGGCAGCCGTCAGGGATGCCTACAAGCGCCTGCTGAAGCCCAGCATCGAGACGGAGTTTGCGGCAAAGAGCAAGGCGCAGGCCGACGAAGAAGCCATCCGTGTCTTTGCCATGAATCTCAAGCAGCTCCTCCTCGCCGCCCCCCTCGGCCAGAAGCGCATCATGGGCATCGACCCCGGATTCCGAACGGGCTGCAAGGTGGTGTGCCTTGATGCCCAGGGCCTGCTGCTCCACAATGAGACCATCTATCCCCATGAGCCGCGCCGTGAATATACGCGCGCGCAGATGACGCTCCGCCATCTCGTCGAAACCTACAAGGTGGAGGCCATCGCCATCGGCACGGGTACGGCCGGGCGTGAGACGGACGCCTTGGTGCGCGAGACGGGGCTCCCCGGCGTCGAGGTCTTCCTCGTCAGCGAAGATGGCGCCTCGGTCTATAGCGCATCGAAGATAGCCCGCGATGAGTTCCCGGACCATGATGTCACCGTGCGTGGTGCCGTGAGCATTGCCCGCCGTCTTGCCGACCCTCTTGCTGAGTTGGTGAAGATAGACCCCAAGGCCATCGGCGTGGGGCAGTATCAGCACGATGTCGATCAGGCAGCGCTGAAGCATTCGCTTGACCAGACGGTAGAAAGCTGCGTCAATGCCGTCGGTGTAAACCTGAACACCGCCTCGCAGCATCTGCTGACCTACGTCAGCGGCCTCGGGCCTGCCCTCGCCCGCAATATCGTGGACTATCGCGCAGCCAACGGCCCCTTCCGTTCGCGCCGCGCCCTGCTGAAGGTGCCTCGCCTCGGTGCGAAGGCCTTTGAGCAGTGTGCTGGCTTCCTGCGCATTCCGCCGCAGGAGGGTGCCGACGTCAATCCGCTCGACAACACTGCCGTACACCCCGAACGCTATGCGCTCGTGGAGCAGATGGCGCACGATGCCGGGCTCGATGTGCCGCGCCTTATCGCCGATGCCGAAGCCCGCAAGCGCATAGACCTCCGGCGCTATTGCACGGCCGAGGTGGGACTGCCCACGCTCACCGACATCATGGCAGAGTTAGACAAACCGGGGCGCGACCCTCGCGGTACGGCCAAAGTCTTTGCCTTCAACGACCGCATACGCTCCATCGACGATTTGGAGCGCGGAATGCTGCTCCCCGGCGTCGTGACGAACATCACGAATTTCGGTGCCTTCGTCGATTTAGGCATTAAGGTGAAGGGCTTGGTCCATGTCTCCCAGTGTGCCGACCGCCGTGTGAACGCCCCCTCCGATGTGCTCTCCATCCAGCAGAAAGTCAGGGTGCGCGTCCTCGAAATAGACTATGACCGCCAGCGTATAGCCCTCTCGATGAAGGGCGTGGAACAAGACCTCTGACCCCCTCCATGATGACCGACGAATACTATATGCGCTGCGCCCTTGAGCAGGCCCGTCAGGCATTGGAGCGCGATGAAATTCCCATTGGCGCCGTCGTGGTCTGCGAAGGCCGCATCATAGCGCGGGGCAGCAATATGACCGAGATGCTCCACGATGTCACGGCCCACGCCGAGATGCTCGCCATCACGAGTGCGGCATCCTTGCTCCACGGCAAATATCTCACGCAGTGTACGCTCTATGTCACTGTCGAACCGTGCGTCATGTGTGCCGGAGCCATCGGCTGGGCACAGATTTCGAGAGTGGTCTATGGGGCTTCCGACCCGAAGCGTGGCTTCACCGTCTTTGCCCCCAAGGCCCTCCACCCCAGGACGCAGGTGGCTGCGGGCATCTTGGAGGAGGAGTGCGCCGCGCTGATGCGAGATTTCTTCCAGTCCAAGCGCTGATGGCCTGCTTTATCCCCCATCTCCCCCCAACAAACGCCTAACCAAGATTTCTATATTATGGCTTTATTGAACGAACAACAAGAGGCACTCGTGCAAGACCTCATGCAGTTTCTTGACCAGTCGCCCGTGAATTTCCTCGCTGTGGCAGAGCTGAAACGCCGCGCCGCAGCTGCCGGTTTCGTCCTCGTGGATGCTGCCGACCCCCTTCCGCAGCTTGCTCCGGGCATGCAGCTGATGGTTTCGAAGAATGATTCCTCGCTCTATCTCGTGCGCATCGGGCGTCGTCCGATGGCAGAGGCAGGCTTCCGCATGGTCTGCGCCCACGCCGACAGCCCCTGCTTCCGCATCAAGCCGCAGGCAGAGATGGTGGGCGAAGCGGGCCTGCTGCGGCTGAACACCGAGGTCTATGGTGGCCCCATTCTCTCCACATGGTTCGACCGTCCGCTCAGCCTTGCCGGCCGCGTCATGGTGCGTCGCGAGGGTCAGCCCCTCCATCCCGACGTTCGCCTGCTGCATTTGCGTCGGCCCATCATGGTCATCCCCAACCTCGCCATTCATTTCAATCGCCAGGTGAACGATGGCGTGAAGCTCAATCGTCAGAAGGACACGCTCCCCATCCTGGGCTACGTCAGCGAAAAACTGGCGCAGGAAGGCGTGCTGCTGCAGCTCATGGCAGAGGAACTGCACGTGGCAGCGACGGACATCCTCGACTTCGACCTCTATCTCTATCTTGCCGCTCCCGCCGTCCGCGTAGGCCTGCACGATGAGTTTGTGCTCAGCGGGCGTCTGGATGACCTCTCGATGTGTGCGGCAGGCGCTGAAGCTCTCTTCGCCAGCGAGGTGGCCGACGCCACGCAGGTGTGCGCCATCTTCGACAATGAGGAGACGGGCTCCGGCACGAAGCAGGGTGCGGGCTCGCCCTTCCTCCGCTGCTTCCTTGAGCGTCTGGTGCTGAAGCAGGGCGGCACTGCCGACGATTTCTACCGTGCCGTCGAGAAGGCTTTCATGGTCAGTGCCGACAATGCCCACGGTTTCCATCCCAACCACGCCGAAAAGGCCGACCCCACCAATCATCCCCGTCTGGGCGGCGGCCCTGTCATCAAGGTGAACGCTTCGCAGAAATATGCTTCCGATGCGGACAGTTCAGCCGTCTTCTCCGAAGTCTGCCGTCTGGCAGGCGTGCCGTGCCAGCGGTTTGTCAATCATAGCGAGATAGCGGGAGGCTCCACCTTGGGCAACATCCTCACGGGCTCGCTCCCCCTGCGTGGCGTAGATATGGGCAATGCTATATGGGCGATGCACTCAGCCTGCGAGACGGGGGCCGCCATCGACCATGTCTATACCTTCCAAGCCTTCAAGACCTTCTACGAGTTGCCGTCGTAAATCTGGCCGTCGAAAATCTGAAAAGGTAGGTTCTATAAATTAGCTTGCGATGTATTTGCGACTATCGTGCCGTAGGTTTTTGTTTTTCACGAGGGAGCGTAGCGTGCTACGTGACTGAATGAAAGACAAAAAGATACGGTGCGAGAGGCGTGAAGACATCCAAGTAAAACAGAAACACTGCCTTACATTGAAAACTAATTTATAGAACCAACCAAAACGCCCCTTGGCGCCATGCGTCCCCGTACGGAAAGGAGTCAGACTCACACAGGATGCAATTGCGCCAAGGGGCGTTTTCAGATTTTCGACGGCATTTTTTATTCCCAAGCAATCATTTCGAGGGGTGAAAATGATTGTTTCGAGGGGCGAAAATGATGACTTTTGGGGGCGGAAATGATGACTTGAGAGGCTGAACCTCAGAGCCTGCAAATGCCGGGACAAGAAAATGCGACTCCTTTGAGGCGAGGTCTGCTGTGGGGGACATCGCAACAAAAGAGCCGCGTAGGCAGGAGAGGCGCGTGAGCAGGAATCTTCATCGCGTTTGGTGTTTGCCCACTCTCTTTGCCCGCATCTTTCAGCCGTGAGCCGTTGCCGCCCGCTTTTTTAGGTAGGTTCTATAACTTTAATAGTACGTTAAATCATTTTCTAATCGTCTATAAATCAATAACTTAAATTAA
>CALZJF010000067.1 GCA_945787885.1 uncultured Bacteroidales bacterium
ACCTACGGCACGATAGTCGCAAATACATCGCAAGCTAATTTATAGAACCTACCTATATATAGAAGAAGGAGATAAGATGCTCCGGCTGATAGGATTTTATGGTAGGGAATAGGATAAAATAGGCAAAATTGGGGTGAAAGAGTGGAAAATGTAGGATATTATAGTAAAAGAATGTGGCCGTCTTCGTAACTTTGCCAGCAAAATCAGCCGCGCAGGCTGCAAACCACAATAAATATGCTTAAAGAATACGACAAGACAGCCATTATCTCCGGCGATCGCGAGGTGAGCTTCTCCGAGCTCCTTCAGCGTATCGCCGTTTTTGCACAATATACCCCGGTAGAGAAGGGGGCGCGAGTGGTCATCTTCAGCGAAAACCGTGAGGGCTGGATTTATGCCTTCTATGCCGCATGGAGTCATGGTGCAACGGCAGTGCCCGTGGATGCCGGTTCGACGGTGAGCGATGTGGCATACATCCTCAGCGATTGCCGCCCCGACGTCATCTGGACCTCCCGCCTTCGCCTCGATGTGGCAGAGGCAGCCGTCAGGGAAGCAGGCGTGGCAACGAAAATCCTGCTCATCGACGACTATGAGTTCGCACCCGTCACGGAGCAGAAGGCGCGCATTGACTATCATGACGACGATACGGCCCTCATCGTCTATACCTCTGGCACGACGGGCTCGCCCAAGGGCGTGATGCTCTCCTATGCCAATCTCAACGCCAATATTTACAGCGTGTCGAAAGAAGTGCCCATATTTAGCGGACAACGTCGCACGCTCGTGCTTCTTCCCCTCCACCATGTGCTGCCACTCGTAGGCACCGTCGTTGCCCCACTATCCACGGGCGACGGCATAGCCATTTGCCCCTCCATGTCAGGCCCCGACATCATGGCGACGCTGAGCCGGGGCAAGATTGGCATCATGGTGGGAGTGCCGCGCCTGTGGCAGACCTTGTATCAGGGCATCAAGAAGAAAATCGATGCCCATTTCATCACGCGTTTCCTCTTCCATCTCTGCGAGAAGATGGACAGCCTCACCCTCTCGCGCATCATCTTCCGCTCAGTCCACAAGAAGATGGGCGGCCACCTCGACTATTGCGTCAGCGGCGGTGCGGCGCTCGATGTCGAGATAGGGCGCGGCCTGCGTACGCTCGGCCTCGAAGTCCTCGAAGGCTATGGCATGACGGAGACGGCACCCATGATCACCTTCACCCGTCCGGGCGAAATCATCCCCGGGTGTGCCGGACGCCCCTTGACGATGATGGAGGTGAAGCTCGTAGATGGCGAACTCTGTGCCAAGGGGCCTAACCTCATGTTGGGCTACTACAATCGTCTGGAAGAGACGGCGGCCGTCATCGACAAGGAAGGATTCCTCCACACGGGCGACTTGGCGCGTTTCGATGAGCAGGGCCGCGTGTTTATCACGGGGCGTTGCAAGGAAATCATCGTCCTCTCTAACGGTAAAAACGTGCAGCCAGCCGAGCTGGAATATAAGTTGGAGAAGTTCAGCGAACAGGTGAAGGAGGCTGCCGTCGTGCAAGATGGCGACCTGCTCCGCGCCATCATCGTGCCGCAGAAATCATGGGCGGGCGATATGGACGACGCTACGCTCGAAGAACGCCTCAAACGCGAGGTGCTCGAACCCTACAACCTCAGCGTGGCGGGCTATAAGAAGCTGATGAGCGTCTTCGTCTATCGTGGCGACCTTCCCCGCACGAAACTCGAAAAGCTCCAGCGCTTCAAGCTCCGCGACATCCTCGCAGCGGGCAACCACACGGCTGCGAAAACCGCGGAAGGCCCTGAGCCGACGTTCCGCGAATACGTCATCATCAAACGCTATATCGAAGAGGAGAAAAAGGTGAAACTCCGCCCGACGGACCACATTGAGACTGACCTCGCCTTCGATTCGCTGGATAAAGTCGGGCTGCAGGGCTTCATCGAGAAAACCTTCGGTGCGAAAGTCGGGGCAGACACGATGGCGAACTTCAAGAATGTGCTGGCGATTGCCGAACTCGTGGCAGGCCGCAAGACGCATATCGAGGAGCAGGAAGTGGAGATGGATTGGACTAAGACGCTCAGCCAGCCTGCCGAGGGCATCAGCATTCCGCAGTCGGGCAGCGTGTTGCCTATGGTGGGCAGCGTGTTCCACGCCTTCTTTCATCTCTACAATCGCCTGACGGTGAAGGGCGTGGGCAATATTCCGGCTGCCGGCCCCTATATCCTCGCCCCGAATCATCAGAGTTTCCTTGACGGTCCGCTCTTGCTTAGCGGTCTGACGTCGGCGCAGCGCAGGCAGACCTATTCGTATGCCACGGAAGACCATGTGCAGAGCGCGTGGCGTCAGGCTGCTGCCCGCAAGATGAACGTCGTCGTCATGGAGCGAGCCCGCCTGCGCGATAGCATCTTGCAGCTTGCCGAAGTGTTGAGGCAGGGCAAGGTACTCGTCATCTTCCCCGAGGGAAGCCGCAGCCACGACGGTCGTCTGATGGAATTTAAGAAGACCTTTGCCATCTTGGCGAAGGAACTCAGGGTGCCCGTTGTCCCCGTCTGCATCAACGGTGCCTTCGATGCCCTTTCGCGCCATAGCAAATGGGTGAAGCCGCGTCCCATCACCGTAGAATTTCTCCCGGCATTGCACGCTGAACCGCAGGAGGACTATGCAGCCTTTGCAGACCGCGTGAAGCAGTCGATACAGCAGAGCCTGAAGGCATAGCCCCCCCCTTGCACCTCTCAAAAAAATCCCTGTAGCAGTCATGACGAAATTCCTCCCCCTTCGCGAAGAAAAGGGCAACACGTGGACTCACCTCGTGGGAGCCGTCTTCGCCCTCTCATCGGTATGGATGGTATGGCCTGCCGTCCACCGTGGTTGGCAGATGGCGATGGGCGTCATCTTCTTCATCGTCGGCATGTTTCTCATGTTTTTAGCCAGCACGGTCTATCATTGGGTACATCCCGGCATGGCGAAACGCATCCTTCGCAAGTGCGACCATATCAGCATCTACGTGATGATAGCCTGCTCCTACACCCCCATCTGCATCGGCGTCGTTGGCGGATGGGTGGGGTGGCTCGTCTTCGGCGTGCTTTGGGCGATGGTCATTGGCGGCACGGTCTATAAGATTGTAGCCATCGACCGTTGGCCACGCCTCTCGCTCCTGCTCTATTTAGCCATGGGGTGGTGCGTGCTCTTCATCTTCCCCACTGTCGTCTCACATCTTTCAAAGCTCTCCATCGTCCTGCTCCTCTGCGAAGGCTTCTTCTACACTGCCGGCACGTATTTCTTTGCCAACGATAGCCGCCCCCACTTCCATGCCGTCTGGCACATCTTCGTCTTGCTCGGAGCCATGTCGCATTGGAGCGTCGTCCTCACCATCCTGCTGTAGCCGGCAGCAGGCCCTGTCTTCTCAGTAGATAGAACAGGCAAATAAAAAGGGTGAACCCTGCATTTAAATATTCAGATGCGAGGTTCACCCTTTTTGTTGCTTGGCGAAAATGCCATTCGGCGGAGCGTTTCGTGTCCGATACAGCCGCCTTACTTGATTCGGAAGCTGCCTTCGAGGCGGATGTCGTTCGAGGCAGCACCCACCATCACCTTAAATTCTCCCGGCTCTACCACGTGCTCCATCTTCAGATTGTAGAGAGCGAGGTCGTCGTGACGAAGGTCGAACGTGACGGTGCGGCTTTCGCCGGCACGCAGCGCAATGCGGTCGAAGTTTTTGAGTGCCATGTGGGGCGTTTCTACACTGCTCGTCACATCGCGGACATACAGCTGCGGCACTTCCTCACCATCCCGCTTGCCCGTGTTGGTGACGGTGAAGGAGACGCGGGCCAGCACATCCTCGCCAGCGGCAGCTTCGAGGGCCGTGCAAACGAGATTGGAATAGGCAAACGTGGTGTAACTCTTGCCATAGCCGAAACTGTACAGCGGTGCTGCAGGGGAGTCGATATAGTCGTGGCTGGGATGTTTGCTGTAATAGACGGGAATCTGCCCCACGTTCCGAGGAATGCTGACGGGGATTCTTCCGGCAGGGTTGTAGTCGCCAAAGAGCACGTCGGCAATCGCCATGCCGCCCTCTCCGCCGGGATACCATGCCGTGAGCAGAGCGTTCGCCTTCTCGGCGGCGAGGTTCATATTCAGCGGGCGGCCTTCTATATAGACTACCACGAGCTTCACGCCCGCATCAATGAGTGCCTGCATGAGTCGCTCCTGATGCCCCATGAGTTGCAGGCTGGCGCGGTCATATCCCTCGCCGCTGTCCATATCGCTGAGTTCGCCCTTGCCGACGAGTGCGGCACCCGTGGAGAGATATTCCGTCTTGAAGTCGCGGGCACTGGAGCCTCCGACTACGAGAATCGTCACCTCGCTGCGTTTGGCAGCTTCTACGGCAGCAGCGATGTCGGAAGTGGTGGTGTCGCGAACGGCGCAACCTTTAACGTATTCCACCTCAGCGTTGGGCAGCATGGCACGCACGCCGTCAAGCACGGTGGCTATGGCACCCCGTTCCTGCGGAGCCGTGTAGTCGCCCAGCTGATTGTACATCATGTCGGCATTTGGCCCTACTACTGCCACGTGGCGGAGCGTCTTGCTCAGCGGCAGCGTGCCGTCGTTCTCCAGCAGGCAGACGCCCTTGCGTGCCACTTCGCGTGCCAGTTGCCGATGCTCCTCGCTGCGCACGATGCGTGCAGCACGTTTCGTATCGACGTATGGATTTTCAAAGAGTCCGAGATGGAACTTCAGTGTAAGCACCTTAGCCACGGCGCGGTCGAGGTCAGCTTCGCTCGCTTTGCCCGTCTCGATGGCGTGGCGCAGATATTGATAGCTGTTGCCTTCAAGGTCGATGTCCACGCCCGCATTCACAGCCAGCGCGCCCGCCTCTTCCCAGTTTTCCGCACAATGGTGGGTCTGCGCCACACCCTCGATGCTTTGCAGGTCGGAATAGATGGCACCCTTGAAGCCCCAATCGTCGCGCAGCACTTCTGTGAGGAGGTGGCGGTTGGCAGTGCAGGGTATGCCGTCAATCATGTTGTAGGAGGTCATGATGCTTCCCACTCCAGCCTCTACGGCACGCTTGAACTGCGGCACATATTCGCTCATCAGCGTGCGTTCGCCAATGCTCGCCATCTCGCCGTTCAGTCCGCCCTCGGGGATGCCATAGGCAGCAAAGTGCTTGAGGGTGGAATAGACGTGGCTGCCATCGTTGCGCACCTCGCCGTTCAGGTTGAGGTCTCCCTGCATTCCGCGCACCACTTCAGTGGCGAGAATGCCAGCCAGGGTGGGGTCTTCGCCGAAGGTCTCCTCCATACGGCTCCAGCGTGGTTCGCGTGCAATGTCGATGACGGGGCCATAGCCCACGTGGGCACCTTGCGCACGGATTTCCGCGCCCATCGCCTCGCCCATACGGTAGAGCACATCGCGGTCGAAGGTGGCCGCCTGACTCAGTGCGGTGGGAAAGACGGTGGCACCGATGGCCATGTGGCCGTGGGGCGTTTCTTCTGCCACCATGATGGGAATGCCCAGGCGCGTTTTCTCAACGGCATAACGCTGCATCATGTTGAGCATCTCTGCCGAGAGGGTGGGGTTGAGGCCGTTGGTCAGCGTCTTTTGGGTCCAGGGGTCGGCACGCAACACCGCCCAATAGTTGCCGATGTGCTGTTCGTCGGTATATTGGTAAAATTTCTCCGTGAGGCTCACCTTTCCCTTCGCGTCCTTATCGTAGATGAACCATCCGAGCGGACAGCGCACCTGGCCAATCTTCTCGTCCAGCGTCATCCGCGATAGCAAGTCTGCCACGCGCACTTCCACGGGCTGTGAGGCATCTTTATAGATGGGTTTCTGCGCATTCGCTGTCAGCGAACATGATAGCAGAAGCATCGCCAAATGAATCTTTTTCATGTTGTTGCGATGAGTGTATTATATATTAGATGAGTATATTATATATATAGATGTGTATATTATATATATAGGAGTGTTCAGTGGCGGGTCAGCGCACGTCGAACTGGAGTGCTACTCCATTCTTTCCGTCGGCCCCCTTAGGCAGCGTGACGGTGGTGACATCGCCCGTGGTGGTATATTTCACGGCCTTTCCGTTTTCTATCCATGTCATCTTGCCTTTCGGGGCGTTGCCCTTCCAGCTGATGGTGGCAGGCATCGGAGCATCGTCCGTCTGAGGCACGATGGCATAGAGCGTCTTGCCGTCCTTAGCCGCCGTGAACCATACGCTCTTCTCCTCGTTGGTATAGACGGGCGTAGTGCGCGTGCCGTAGATAGCCTTGCCGTTCTTGCGCAGCCATGCGCCTACGGGGCGGAGCACCTCTTCCACTTCCGGCTGTATCAGGCCCTCCGGCGTCGGACCCACGCCGAGGAGCAGACAACCGCCCTTGGCGCAGATTTCGGCCAGGATGCCCACCACCTTCGCCGTGCTCTTGAACTTCGCCGTGGGGTCCCATCCCCAGGCGTGGCTCAGGGTGATGCAGCTCTCCCACGGATAGTTCAGCTGCGTCTCCGGGATGCTGCGTTCCGGTGTCTGATAGTTTTCCCATTTCGTCTTCATGGCGCGATCGACGCTGATGAGTCCGGGATGCTTGCCCGAGCGTGCCTTCTGCAACACCTCCTCCAGATGCACATCTTCAGCCTTCACCCATCCGCCGTCGAGCCAGAGAATGTCGAAGCGACCATAGTTTTCCGTAAGCTCCATCAGCTGGTTTTTGCAGAATGTGCGGTAGTTCTCCCACCATTGGCGGTGCTCATCGGTGTCGAGCTTATAGTTTCTGCCGCGTCCGGCACATCCGTAATAGTCGTTCCAGAACCATTGGCTGTGCCAGTCGGGCTTGGAGAAGTAGCAGCCAATCCAGAAGTCTTTCTGCCGGAAGGCATCGAAGACGTAGCGCGCAACGTCAGATTTCGGATTGCCGGCGAAGGGCGAAGCCTTGGCGATGGAGAAATCCGTATATTTCGAGTCGAACATGCAGAAGCCATCATGGTGCTTCGTGGTGAAAATCATATACTTCATGCCAGCGTCCTGCATGATGTCAGCCCACTGGTCAGGGTCGAACTTATAGGGGTTAAAGAGCGTCGAGAGGTCCCAATACCATTTTTTGTAGCTTTCATAGGTGAAACCCTCCGGGCGCGTAATCCAGTCTTCCGAACAGATGGGCCAGCTTTCGCAGATGCCCGGCACGGAGTAGATGCCCCAATGGAAGAGGACTCCGAATTTCAGGTCTTGCCATTCGTCGAGCTTGTGCAGCACGGCAGGGTCGTCGGGAGCAATGTAGCCGTTGGCTTCGTGTTCGTGTACAAAACTGTTGCCAGCTTCTTCGACTTGTGCCGAAATCGTCATGGCGTTGGCAGCGAGGAGTGCCGTTGCTGTCAGGATTTTTAAGTATGACATGTTCAAAATGCGTGTATGGGTTGGTTTGAAAATATGCTGAATACAGGCGGTTGCTATGATGTGGTATGTGTGAGGCGGACTATAAACTAATCTTCTTGAGGTCGATGATGGCGTATGCGGGGCGTTGCCTGCGCCAGGTGTAGAGCACCCACAGGCGTCCGTCGGCAGCTTCCACTATGCAGGGGTAGGAATATTCCCCCTCATGGTCGGTCTCCAGGTCGGCAATCTTGGTCCAATGGATAGCGTCGGTGCTGATGGCGATGCTCAGCGGTGTGCGTACCCCCTCGCGCCCCGAGTCGTTATACACCAGCACATGCCGCCCATCAGAAAGCGTCAGGGCGTCGGTGCCAGAGTTGTTGTTCGGCATGCTGCCCAGCTCCACCCTCGTCCAAGAGTGTCCGCCGTCGATGCTCGTCGTCTCTGCCAGCCGGCCGTGGCGTGTGCGCCCGATGGCCTTCAGGTGCAGCTCGTCGGTCCTGCCGTTGAGGTAGAGAATGCTGGGCTGAATGCACTCTATCGTGTCGCAGTCCACTTCCACCATCTGCCATGTTTTTCCCGCATCGTCGGAGGTCTCGAAGTGGAATTTCCATCGTCCTCCCGTCTCCGTGCTCGAGCCCGCGATGAGGCGTCCCGATGCCGTCAGCTCCGGCTTGTTCTTCACGGGTCCGAGCTGTGTGAATCTTCGTGCCGTGTCGGCAGCGAGGGGGCGTGGGCGGCTCCATGTCTGCCCGTTGTCCGCCGAGCGAATCTCCCATCCCGTCCAGTCTTGCACCCATTTCCCTATCTTGTAGTCAAGCACGAGCGTGCCGTCCTGCAGGCAGTAGAGCACGGGGTTGTAGCAGGGCTTTCTGACGAGGGGTGAAATCAAGGGCTGTCCGCTCTGCGGCGCAGGCTCTGCCCATGCGGTTTGCGCGAAGATGCTGTCGCGATGGCAGAGGCTTTCAAAGTCGGCATCATAGTCGAACGCCTGCCGCGTGGCAGCGGTGTAGATGCCGTCGGCCAGCAGCGTAGGGCTCGTCCAGCATCGTTTCGCAGCGTCGTAGCGCGAAGTCCAGATGCAGCAGTCAGGATGCCCCTCATAGGTGCCGCCGAAGTAGGCCGCCATCATCTCCCCCGTGGGCAGTTGCACCACGGTGGTGGCATGGCAGGAGGGGAAGGCAGCCTGCTCGTAGAGAAAACCCTGCTCCACGATGCAAGGGTAGGGCGAAGGGAGCTGACTTTCTGCTGCGCAGGGTAGGGCAGCCGTAAGGAATATGGCTGAAAATAGCTGTTTCATGGATAATGGGTTATGGTAGGTTCTATCAATTAGCTTGCGATGTATTTGCGACTATCGTGCCGTAGGTTTTTGTTTTTCACGAGGGAGCGTAGCGTGCTACGTGACTGAATGAAAGACAAAAAGATACGGTGCGAGAGGCGTGAAGACATCCAAGTAAAACAGAAACACTACCTTACATTGAAAACTAATTTATAGAACCTACCTTATGGCAATCACGCCGTGCCTTCAATAAACGTTTATCTCATCGATGAAGAACCATGCCGGATAGCCCACGCCATAGTGCCAGTCGGGGCAGAGGCCGAGGCTTTCTGCGTGCAGGCGAATATAGCGGGCCCTGACGCTGCCATCGTGGCGCGAAACTTCTGCTGCGACGAACTTCACCTGCCCGTCGCGGTCCTCGGCGAAGTCATGGTGTCCGAAAGGTTGCCACGGCAGGCGGTCGAGGTCGCCGCAGTCCTGCACATCGGTGGCAGTCTGATATTCCACGCGCTTCGGGAGCAGAATCCATGCGCCAAGCTGATGGAGGAAGTCGGCAGAGATGGTCGTGACGTCGCAGTCGCGGCCGAGGTCGATGACCAAGTCGGCATTCCTGCCGCACCATCCCACCCAACTTTCTACGTAGGTGGTGCCGCCATACAGACCATCAGTGAGAGCCGTCCGTGCGATGGGCAGATAGCGGGCATCGGGAGCCCCGCTGGGCGAAGTCGGCGTCGTGCCCGGAATGCCCTCCGCAGCCCGACGGTCGCTCTCGTTCTCCATGAAATACACCTTCGCGCCCAGAGCCAGGCTCTTCCGTTCCTGCGGCATGAAGCGTTCGCGGTAGAGGCGGCAATAGTCGGCAGGCGGATTGTTGCGCTCATTGAGCGTGGTCACACCATATTCCGCCGTCCGCGCCTCGAAGAGTTCCAGCTGCTCCCTGATGTCGGGCTGCGCAGCGGGCGAAGTGCGGGCAATCTCCAGTTTGCTGTATTGCAGCGGCAGGCGCGAGAGCCTCACGTGCTGCAGTCTGACAGCATCGTCGGCCACGGCCTCTTCAGCGCGGTCGAAGAGTTCGTCATATACCTTGATAAGCTGTGGGCGCAGCATCCCGTCCTTGTGGCTGATGGGGCTGTCGTAGATCCAAAGTTCCTTGCCCGAAGCCAGCAGCGCGCCCTGCATCACCTTGAGATACTGGTAAATCCAGCGGTCGGCAGCGCCGTAGTAGTCGCTCAGGAACGTCCGCGTCAGGGCATCGGTGTCAGCATCCGGATTCCACATCAGTTTGCCGAGCAGATAGGCCCGAAGCTCCGAGAAGTCGCCGCCGCGGATGCCGTTCACCTGCGCGAAGTGCATAGTCGTGTGGTTGCGGGCGAAGAGCTGGATGTTGGGCTGGAGAATGTGGAAGTTGGGGAACGGGCTGACGATGTTGTCGAAGTTGATGCCATAGTCCCAGACGAAGATGTTGTCCGTGATGGCGCTCCATCCCTCCAGGGCACTGACGAACCATTGCCCCGAGGCATTGTCCGTCAGCGGCACCTCGCGTTTGCAGTCGATGTCGCAGAGCATGATGTTGACGTTCGGCAGCGGTTTGGTGAGCTTCGGCGGCTGACAGGTGAACAGGTAAGCCAGCGTGCTGAACTGTTTGTCGGGGTATCGCTCCGCCAGCTTGTTCTTGAAGCGTATGTAGGCACCGCTCACGGCCCCTCCCTCTTCCTCGTAGATTTTCATGCACTCGGGGCAGTGGCAGTAGGTGTCGTTGCCATCGTTCTGGCTCACGCTGACAAGGCTCTTGCCCGGGTGGGCCCTGAAGATGCTGTCGAGCTGTGTGCAGCAAGCCTCGAAGACGGCAGGATTGCTCAGGCACCATTGGCTGTGGTCGCCCGGCCTGCGCTCACCGTTGAGGAAGGAGTAGTATTCCGGATGCGTCTTTCCAAAGCGGCTGGCAGGCAGAATGCGGTTGAACGTGTGTACCCAAAGGTTCCCGATGAAGGCTTCGTGAGGTTCTTCAAGGCGAAACCAATCCTGATAGACGGGGTCTTCGCAGCCATAGCTGTGAGTCTGGCGATAGCGGAAAGCGGGCGTTTCTGCCGTTTCCATCTTGGGGAGCGTGATGCTCGCGGCAGGATGCTGCGCCATGCCGTCGGCCGTCGGCACGGAGCCGTTGATGGTGTAGCATTCGCGCGCCAGATAGTTGATGCCGAAATGCCGTTCGAGCAGGCTGACGACGGCATAGATGGCCCCTCGTCCGCCGCCACTCCTGACGTAGAGCGTGCCATCATCGGCAGTGTGCAGCTCAAATCCGTCTTCTCCCGCCCTCGCCGTGCTGCCTCCGATGACGATGTCGCCGCTTCGGGCCTTCCCTTTGCGGCCCATCTGCAACGTTACGCCCGTGGCGCGATGTGCGAAGTCCTGCAGCAGTGCGGCGGCCCGCAGCGTCGTGCTGTCGTTGTCAGCGCAGACGATGCGTGCCACGGCCTTGCCATTCTCCGTCACCACTGTCTGTGCGGGGAGATGGAAGGGCAAAAGCGAGAGCGTCAGCAGTAAAAATCGGTGGATGCGGTGGTTTTTCATGTGAGTGGGGCAGTAAGGATAACAAGTTTTCTTCCCATTCCGTGAGGCATTTGCAGGACTTTTGGTGTTTTCATTCGGAATCTCTGGCGATGCTCTCCCGTGAGTTGTTGGCAAATTTAGTGATTTCCGCTTGGAAATAGCGTCACGTCTGTTCTTTTTTTAACAAATTCCCCCCGTTTCCCCGTCTCGTTTGTCATTTTCAGGGCGTGCTGTAAATGTGCCTCTCAGTGAAGTGGTGGCCAACTGTCTTGCATCCATCCTATTTCGCCTGATTCCTGCTCCATGAACCGCCTGCCTAACTATAAATAATGAGTGCGAGTGGCATGAATGGCACGAATCTGACGGCAAAGCCCTATGGCATATTCGTGTAATTCGTGCAGTACGTGTTCAAATTCTACGCACATTAGTTATTATGTTGAACACGAATTGCACGAATAACACGAATCTTTCGGCAAAGTCCTATGGCACATTCGTGTAATTCGTGCTATACGTGTTCAAATTCTACACACATTAGTTTTATGTTGAACACGAATTGCACGAATAGTACGAATCTCTCGGCAAAGCCCTATGGCCCATTCGTGTAATTCGTGCTATACGTGTTCAAATTCTACACACATTAGTTTTATGTTGAACACGAATTGCACGAATAACACGAATCTTTCGGCAAAGTCCTATGGCACATTCGTGTAATTCGTGCTATACGTGTTCAAATTCTACACACATTAGTTTTATGTTGAACACGAATTGCACGAATAGTACGAATCTCTCGGCAAAGCCCTATGGCTCATTCGTGTAATTCGTGCTATTTGTGTTCAAATTCTACACACATTGGTTTTATGTTGAACACGAATTGCACGAATAGTACGAATCTTTCGGAATAGCCCTATGGCCCATTCGTGTAATTCGTGCTATTTGTGTTCAAATTCTACACACATTGGTTTTATGTTGAACACGAATTGCACGAATAACACGAATCTCTCGGCAAAGCCCTATGGCCCATTCGTGTAATTCGTGCTATTTGTGTTCAAATTCTACGCACATTAGTTATTATGTTGAACACGAATTGCACGAATAACACGAATCTCTCGGCAAAGCCCTATGG
>CALZJF010000068.1 GCA_945787885.1 uncultured Bacteroidales bacterium
CGACTTGACCAATTTTATTTAGTTAAGTTTTCATAAGCAAGCCTTAATTTAAGTTGTTGATTTATAGACGATTAGAAAATGATTTAACGTACTATTGAATTTATAGAACCTACCCTAAAAGAATCATCAACAGGTAAGTTTCTTGAACTACTTATGGGGCATAATTTCTGTATGGTTCGTAATATTGTCCCTATAATATGGTCTTGGCAGAATTTTCTGCATCAGGAAATAGGTTTCTTATTTGTAGATTTGCGCCATTATTGATTTAACGCGAAAGTCATAATTATGTTCAGACAAGATATGGAATCCCTTTGCGATAGAAGGCTATGTGTCGGCAGAATATTTCTGCGACCGTGAGACGGAGACTGCACGATTGACCAGACATTTTTGCCTATCAGGCACTGTTGTATCAGCTGACTTCGAAGCAGAAGCAAATGGTGATGGCAATAGCTCGCGAGCGAAAGGTGGGGGCTATGATGGCGCAGGCATTTCTTCGCAAGTATGACATGGGAGCGAGCACAGTGCAGGGAGCCATCAAAGTGTTGCTCGACCGTGATTTCGTCACCAACGATGATGGCAGTTACCAGGTGAACGACAGGTTTTTTGCGCAATATCAGTCGGAACACTGAGACCGTGTAAGCCAAAGAGGAAGGAGAAGAGCCTGCGGCGGCATGCCGCATGGAAAAGAAAAGAATCTACAGAGCGAAAAAAGAGGCGATGAGCGTGTGTTTTTCTGTTTTGTACGTATTTTTTTGCTGTAAAATTTGGAGTTTAGGAAGAATGTATCGTAATTTTGCATAGAGTGAGAATGGCAGACGGGGCAACATCCACCCGGAAATGCCTGCGTCTGGAGGGGGCGGATGATGCCCTCTCCTCGTTGGTGTCGGTGCGGAGCGGGGGCGATTCCCCTCCTTCCCTCCCTCCGCTCTATGTTTGGTCTGCAAAGAGCAACTGAGCTGCCCCGCTTTTCTTCCTCCCCCTCTTTCACCCTTTTTCATCCCCCATCTGCATGCCGAAAGATTTATGTTTACAGAAAGCCCTGAAGCAATTTTTTGGCTTCGACGCTTTCAAAGATTCGCAAGAGGCGATTATTCGTTCGCTACTTGAGCGCAAGAACGTCTTTGTACTGATGCCCACAGGCGGCGGCAAGTCACTCTGCTATCAGCTTCCCGCACTGTTAATGGACGGTGTGGCCATCGTCATCTCGCCGCTGATTGCTCTGATGAAGAATCAGGTGGATGCAGTGCGGACGAGCGGTGAAGACGACAGCGTGGCGCACTTTCTCAACTCTTCGCTCGTCAAAGCGCAGGTGGAAGCCGTGAAGGAGGATATTCAGCAGGGCCGAACGAAGTTGCTCTATGTAGCACCGGAGTCTTTGACGAAGAATGAGTATGTAGATTTCCTCAAGACGGTAAAGGTGTCGTTCTACGCCGTCGATGAAGCTCACTGTATCTCAGAATGGGGCCACGACTTCCGCCCGGAGTATCGCAAGATACGCGATATGATACGCGAGATAGGCGATGCTCCCGTCATAGCCCTTACGGCAACGGCAACGGAGAAAGTGCGTGCAGACATCAAGAAATGTCTGGGGATTACGGATGCCGTGGAATTTAAGAGTTCGTTCAACCGCCCGAACCTCTACTACGAGGTGAGGCAGAAGACGCCGAATATAGACCGCGACATTATAAAATATATACGTCAGCACTCCGGTGCCAGCGGAATTATCTATTGCCTGAGCCGCAAGAAGGTGGAGGAACTGGCGCAGATATTGCTGGTGAACGACATCAAGGCCGCGCCCTATCATGCTGGGCTGGACAGTGTGAAACGCTCGCAGACGCAAGACGACTTCCTGATGGAACGGATAGACGTCATCGTTGCTACGATAGCGTTTGGCATGGGCATCGACAAGCCCGACGTAAGATTCGTCATCCACTACGATATCCCGAAGAGTCTGGAGGGATATTATCAGGAGACGGGCAGGGCAGGGCGCGATGGAGGCGAAGGCAACTGCATCGCTTTCTATTCGTACAGCGACCTGAAGAAACTGGAAAAATTCATGGAGGGGAAACCTGTAAACGAGCAGGACATCGGCAGGCAGCTCCTCAGAGAGACGGCTGCCTATGCCGAGTCGGCCGTGTGTCGGAGAAAGCTTCTCTTGCACTATTTCGGAGAGACCTATCGACATACAAACTGCGGTAATTGCGACAATTGTAATCATCCCAAAAAACAAGTGGAAGGAAAAGGACATTTATTGAAGCTCCTTGCTGCTATCTCGCAGACGAAGGAGGATTTCAGAGAAGAATACATCAAAAACATCCTCAACGGTCATGCTACAGAGGAAATCATCGCCCGACATCATGATGAAGTAGATGCCTTCGGCACGGCTGACGATGATGAGGACGAAAGCCTTTGGAATGCCGTCATACGGCAGGCTCTCATAGTTGGCTATATCTCAAAAGATGTAGATAACTATGGTGTGCTCAAACTGACGGCAGCCGGCAAGAAATTCATGAAAAACCCCACGAGCTTCAAAATCGTGGAGAACAATGACTTCGACGAGATAGCAGAAGATGCTCCGATGCAGAATGGAGCTTCTGCACTCGACCCCGAGCTCTATCAGGTGCTGAAGGACCATCGCAAGAAGATGGCAAAAGAGAAGGGTGTGCCTACGTACGTCATCTTCCAGGATGCCTCGCTCGAAGCAATGGCCACGGTTTATCCCCAAAGCATCGAGGAATTGCAGAATATTCCTGGCGTGGGCAACGGCAAGGCGCGACGTTATGGCAGAGAGTTCTGCGAGTTGATTCGCAGGCACTGCGAGGCCAAAGGCATTGAACGCCCGGAGGATATGCGCATCCGCACCATCGCCAACAAGTCGCAGCTGAAGGTCAGCATCATTCATTGCATAGACCGCAAGGTGGCACTCGACGATATTGCCATAGCAAAGGGCATGGAGTTTGAAGATTTGCTTGATGAGGTCTATGCCATCGTCAATTCCGGTATGAAACTCAATATCGACTATTTCATCGAGGAGGTGATGGACGAAGACCGAGTAGATGAAATCTACGATTATTTCAAAAACTCCGAGACTGACAGCCTCGATGCTGCCATTGCCGAACTGGGCGGAGAATATGAGGAGGACGAGATACGACTGGTGCGTATCAAATTCCTTTCAGACATGGGCAACTGATGCCGGACTGCCCCCCCTACATTTGCAAGCAAGATTCTCTAAAGGATAAAATCCAACAAAAAAACAAACAATTCTTATCTATATATTACGGATATGAGCACTACAGAAGCAGTGGTCGAAAAGAAAGAGCCGCTGAATTTCATTGAGCAGAAAATAAAGGAAGACCTTGCAGCAGGCCTGAACGGTGGGCGATTGCAGACGCGTTTCCCCCCAGAGCCCAACGGCTATCTGCACATTGGTCATGCAAAAGCCATCGCAATGGACTTTGGCGTGGCGCGCAAGTTTGGCGGTGTGTGCAACCTGAGAATGGACGACACCAATCCTCAGAAGGAAGACATGGAGTATGTGCGTGCCATAGAGCGCGACATTGAGTGGCTGGGCTTCAAATGGGGCAAGGTGGTCTATGCCTCCGACTATTTTCAGGAGCTTTGGGACTTCGCTGTGTGGTGTATCAAGACTGGCAGAGCTTATGTAGATGAGCAGACCTCGGAGCAGATAGCAGCCCAGAAGGGTACGCCGACGACGCCGGGCGTGAACAGCCCCTATCGCGACCGCCCCATCGAGGAGAGTCTGGCGCTCTTCCAAGAGATGAACTCTGGAAATATGGAGCCGGGCAAAGCTATCCTGAGAGCCAAGATAGACATGACGAGCTCAAACATGCACTTCCGCGACCCGATTATGTATCGCGTGCTGAATATGCCCCACTGGCGCACAGGTTCTACATGGAATGCTTACCCCATGTACGACTTCACGCACGGTCAGAGCGACTATTTGGAAGGAGTCACCCATAGCATCTGCACGTTGGAGTTCGTTTCTCACCGTGAGCTTTACGACCTCTTCGTAGATTGGATAAAGGAATGGAAGGGCGAGGGCGACAATTTGAACGACAATCGTCCGCGCCAGTATGAGTTCAATAAGCTCAATCTCAACTATACGCTCATGTCGAAGCGCAATTTGCTGATTCTGACGAAGGAGGGCGTTGTGAATGGTTGGGACGACCCTCGTATGCCGACTATTTGCGGTATTCGTCGGCGCGGCTATAGCCCGGAGAGCATTCTGCGCTTTATCGACTCCATCGGATATACCACGTTCGATGCCCTGAACGATGTGAAACTCATGGAGGCTGCTGCGCGCGCAGACCTCAACGATCGTGCTACGCGCGTGTCGGCAGTGCTCGACCCCGTCAAGGTGGTTATCACGAACTATCCCGAGGGACAGACTGAGGAACTGGAGGTGATGAACAATCCTGAACACCCTGAAGAGGGAACCCACTTCATCACCTTTGGACGCGAATTGTGGATAGAGCGCGATGACTTCAAGACGGAGCCTGACAAGAAGTTCTTCCGCATGTGTCCGGGTAAGGAGACGCGCCTGAAAAGTGCCTATATCGTAGATTGCACAGGCTATAAGGCGAACCCCGAGACGGGCGTGGTAGAGGAAATCTACTGCACCTACGACCCTGACTCCAAGGCAGGAACGCCCGGTGCGAACCGTAAGGTGAAGGGCACGCTGCATTGGTTGGCTTGCGGACATTGCGTGCAGGCAGAGGTGAGAAACTATGAGTGCCTCTGGACGTGCGAAAATCCTCGTGATGCCATCAAGCAGTATGAGAAGGAGCACGGAGTGCGCGGCATTGACGCCATGCGCCCCTTCCTCAATCCGAACAGCCTGAGCGTGAATACTGCGGCGTTCGTAGAGCAGTGGGCAGCCGAACTTCCAGCTTTCTCTTATCTGCAGTTCCAGCGCATCGGATATTATAATGTAGATCCTGACTCTACTCCCCAGCATCCCGTCTTCAATTCTACCGTGGGTCTGAAGGATAGTAAGGGAAAATAGGATTTTTTCTGGCCGAAGCAGCAGGGCTGTAGAGGTCAGTTAAGGGATGTCCTATGTTTTTGATGAGTTTGAAAGGATAGGACATCCCTTAATATTGCCATAGGCATTTGAATTTTAGACATGAAGAAATCACAACATGAAATTCTGAGTCTCGTTCGTGAGTATGAAAGGAAATTGTCGGAAGCATCTGTCCCATTTTGGATGGATGCTCCCGACATTTTGGATATTCTGGACTACTATGAAGAGCAAAACCAGTATTTCGAAGCAGAACTTTGTATGCGCCTGGCCCTGAAGCTGCATCCCCACGATACCGAGGTGCTTGTGCGCCGGGCATACAGGATGAAAAATGAAGGGAAATGGGATGAGGCTGCACAATTCGTGAGCCGCATTCCAGAGCAGGAGAGTGTGGAGGTTCAGTTTTTCCTTGCGGAGAAGGCTCTGGCAGAACTGCGTGTAGAAGAGGCCGACCAGCGTTTTCAGCAGTGCCTAAGCCAAGAGGCTGGCGCAGCCTTTGATGATTTGGAAGCCATGAATACGCCCTCAGATGGCTCGCCGCTTTTGTTGGACATCGGCGAAATCTGCATGGACTACGGTTGTGTGGAGATGGCGCAGAAATATCTTTCGCGCATCAAACCGGGGAGCCCGGAGGCGGCAAGAGCCTCGCTCGATTTGGCGGAGTGCTACTATCAGTACGGCGAAACCTCCAAGGCATTGGAACGGCTTGATACGCTGCTGGATGCCAACCCCTATCATCTGGAAGCATGGCTGATGAAGGCCGACCTCTGCAATGAGACGCATCAATGGTCAGCCTGCTCCGAAGCTTCCGACTTTGCCCTTGCCATCGACCCTCGCAATGAGAAGGCACTGCGGCTGAAGGCGTGCGCAGCCATCGGATTGTGTGAATATGACAAGGTGCTGGAGATTTTCAGCCAATACCGCACGCTCTATCCCAACGATTATACCATGGCCCTCAGTGCAGGCGAGATTCTTCTTAACAAGCATCAGTATGAAGAGGCCTTCGAGGTGCTTTGTGTGAGCAATCGCAACTGTCCGAATGAGAATCCCGACAAGATGCGCATTCTGACCGACATCGCCATGACCTACTCCGCCCGACATCAGATGAAGCGTGCCTTCGATACCCTGATGGGCATACGCTCTCTGGGCATGTCGTATGCCGATGTGCTTTTCCACGCCGCCTCGCAGGCTTTTTCTCATGGAGAGATAACTTTCGGACGCGATGCCGTGCTTCATGCCATTGAAGCCTTTGGGCTCACCCCCGAATCGCGGCTCAACTATGCCCGGCTGCTGTGTGAGAACAATCTTTTCGGCACTGTCCCCGAGTTGTGGGAACGTCTGCTGAAGGACCACGATATGCACCCCGTGCCTGCAGCTCCCTATTTAGCGTTTGCGGCGCGTCGGCTGATGCGCATACGGGAGTATAAATTTTGGCTGGCATGTGCCATCTACACCGACCCTACGCTGACGAACGCCATCTTCCGCGATATTTATCCCAACGTTTTGCCGCAGGACTTTTTAGACTGCGCACAGCGAGAGTTTCCCGAATGAACAAAATTCTCAATACAAATCTAATTACTATGAAATCAAAAGCATTATCCTTGATGGCTTTTCTGCTGTTGCCTTTCGCATCTTTCAGCGCAGGGGCAGAGAATGCAAAGCCTTTCGTCATTCCCGAACTCTCCTCTTGGCAGGGAGCCGAGGGGCAGTTCCGTCCTTCAGGGCGCGTCATTGTCAATTCTAAGTCGCTGGCAGACGTTGCTGCATCGTTCGTCAGCGATTATCAGGAAATGTTTGGCGTTGCGCTTCAGATTGTGAAGGGCAAACCTTCTGCAGGCGATTTTGTCTTCACTCAGGAAACTGCCGCTGATGTTGCTCGCGAGATGGGCGATGAGGGCTATCGGCTGAACATTGCCGACTGCACCACCATTTCCGCAGCCACTCCACGTGGTGCCTATTGGGCCACGCGCACCATTCTGCAAATCAGCGAACAGTCTGCCAGCCGCACACTTCCCCAGGGCGTGACCACTGATGTTCCAGCCTATGCCGTACGCGGTTTTATGATGGATTGCGGCCGAAAATACATTCCTCTCGACTATATGTCGAAGTTGGTGAAGGTGATGGCTTATTATAAGATGAATACCCTGCAGGTGCATCTCAACGACAACGGTTTCCGCCAGTATTTCGATGGCGACTGGGCGAAGACGCCCGCAGCCTTCCGCATGGAGAGCGAATGGTTCCCCGGGCTGACCGCCACGGACGGCAGCTATTCCAAGCGCGATTTCATCAATTTCCAGATAGATGCCGAGAAGCAGTATGTGGATATCGTGCCAGAGATAGACGTTCCCGCACACAGCCTTGCCTTCACGCGCTATCGTCCCAGTCTGGGTTCGCAGGAGTTTGGCGAAGACCATCTGAATCTGCGCAGCCCCGAGGTAGTGCCCTTCCTTGATAGCCTCTTCACAGAATATTGCGCAGGGCCCGATCCCGTATTCCGTGGCAAGTATGTGCATATCGGCACTGACGAATATAGCAACCGCGATCCGCAAGTGGTAGAGAAGTTCCGCAGTCTGACCGACCATCTCATCCGCAAGGTAGAGAGTTATGGCAAGCAGGCATACGTATGGGGCTCGCTCACGCATGCAAAGGGCGAGACACCCGTGAAGGTGGATGATGTCATCATGCAGATGTGGTCATGTGGCTATGCCGACCCCACAGCCATGAAGGAGTTGGGCTACAAATTAGTCTCCATCCCTGATGGCTACGTCTATATTGTTCCTGCCGCAGGATATTATTATGACTATCTGAATTGCGGCTGGCTCTATCAGTCATATACGCCTGCTCAGATGGGCTGCGTGAAGTTTGAGGAGCGCGACCCGCAGGTGCTGGGCGGAATGTTTGCCGTATGGAACGACCATTGCGGCAACGGCATCACCGTGAAGGACATCCACCATCGCCTGATGCCCGCCATGCAGACGCTCTCTGCTAAATGCTGGACAGCCGATGGCGTCAGCGTGCCTTGGGAGGAATTTGACTATAAGCGCCAGTTCTTGAGCGAGGCTCCAGGTGTCAATGAGCTCGGACGTGTCTTCGCCCCTGGCACTCGCGCCACTGCCGCATATCCCTCTAAGCAGCTGACTGGCAATACCGTGTTAGACTGGTTAGGCCCTGAGGTGGGCTATGACTACACCGTCTCCTTCACGCTGCGTGCCGATGCAGTCGAGAAAGGCACAGTCCTGTTTGAGGGTCCCTCCAGCAAAGTCTGGCTGTCATCGCCCGAGGGCGGACGCTTGGCCTTTGAGCGCGAGGGTTATCTGAATGAGTTTGACTATGTCGTGCCTAAGGGGCGTCCTGTGCAACTCACCATCTGCGGCAATCCCTCAGAGACCATCCTGCTCGTGGATGGCCGCTTCCGTCAGTCGCTTTATCCCCTGACCGTCGGCAGTGCGCTCGCACAGTCTGGCGCAGCAGGCGCAACGTCCGACCCCTATACCGCATCGAAGATGTACTATCAGCGCACGCTCGTCTTCCCCTTGCAGCGTACGGGGAACTTCCAAGGCGAGATTTCTAATCTGAGCGTTTCAAACTTTCTCGTTGAGGCGGCCCGCAGATAATGCCTGCCAGCCTCTTTGACCCTCATGGATAAAACAACGCCCGTAGCACTTTCTCTTTTGAAAAGTGCTACGGGCGTTTGCTGTATGCAGTATGTTTATTCCGCTATGCTTCCGGGCAGCGGGCGGCAGTTGTATTGGCTTGCCATGATTTCACCATAGGCGCCGGCACTGCGGAAGACGATGATGTCGCCGCGCTGTGTGAGCGGCATCTCATAGTCTTTCACGAAGACATCGCTGCTCTCGCAGATGGGGCCGACGAGGTCATAGACCTCCGAGCCTTCCTCACCGCGTGCGGCAGCCGACATATTGACGGGCTTATGGAAACTCCCGTACATGGCAGGGCGGATGAGGTCGGTCATGCCGGCATCGACGATGATGAAATGCTTCGCTATGCCATGCTTGACGTACACCACGCGGCTGACGAGATTGCCACACTGTGCCACCACGGCGCGCCCCAGCTCGAAATGCAGTTCCTGAGAGGGGCGCAGGCGCAGATGCTCCTTAAAGGTGCGGAAGTAACCCTCGAAGTCTGGTATGGGGTGCTCTTCCGGATGGTCGTAGTCAATGCCCAGACCGCCCCCGACATTGATGCTCCTCACTTCAATGCCCTCAGCCTCCAGCTTCTCGGTCAGGGCATTGATGCAGTGGCATAATTCTACGAAGGGCTCAAAACTCGTAATCTGGCTTCCGATGTGGAAGTGGAGCCCAATGAAGTCAATGCTCTCCAGCTGCTGCGCCAGTCGGATGGCAGAGCAGGCATCCTGCATGGCAATGCCAAATTTGTTTTCGTTCAGTCCCGTCGTGATTTTTTCATGAGTATGGGCATCGACGTTCGGGTTGATGCGGAATGCCACTCGGGCCTTTCGTCCCATCTCCGTGGCAAGAGCGTTGATGACCTCCAGCTCGGCGGTGCTTTCCACATTGAAAGCCGCGATGTCATGTTGCAGGGCTATGCGGATTTCGCGGTCCGTCTTCCCGACGCCGGCATAGACGATTCGTGAAGGCGGAAATCCGGCTTCAATGGCGCGCACAATCTCGCCGCCACTCACGCAGTCAGCTCCCAGGCCGGCTTGTGAGATTTTCTGCAAGATGGCAGGAGTGGCACATGCCTTCACCGCATAGTGTACATGAAATTGCGGTGCATCCGCCACGGCCTGCCGTATGGCTTGGAGTGTGCGGCCGAGCAACTCCAAGTCGTAGTAGTAGAATGGCGTTTCGTTCTGTTCAAGTTTGGATAGGTTCATGGTTTAGTCAGTCTTTTGTAGTCAGTCTTTGCGCAGATTGTATGACGATGGGGTGGGGGGTGATAGCCATCCCCCGCCGCCGCCATGCGTGTGTCTCAGAACAGCGTCTTTTGCAGCGCCTGCAGTGCCCGCTGCTTGTCGCTCATGGACACGAGGAAGGAGATGTTGTGGTTCGAGCCTCCGTAGCTGATCATTCTGAGCGGAATATCGCGGAGAGCCTCCGTGGCGAGCGTTTCAAATCCCGTATTCCGGCTTCTCAGGTCGCCTACGACGCAGATGATACACATGTCGTGGTCCACCTGTACGGTGCCAATCTTCTTCAGGCGTTCGACGATGGCAGCCAGACGGCTCGTCTTGTCAATCGTGACGCTGACTCCCACCTCCGATGTCGTAATCATGTCAATGGAAGTCTTGTATTTGTCAAAGATGCTGAACACTTTGCAGAGGAATCCGCTTGCCAGGAGCATGCGGCTGCTGACGATTTTGATGGCGGTGATGTTGTCTTTAGCCGCCACAGCCTTGATGGTGCCTTCTTGCATTTCGTTGTTGATGATAGTGCCGGGCGCAGCGGGGGCCATGGTGTTTTTAAGCCGTACGGGCACTCCGGCAATGCGTGCAGGCTGGATGCAGGTGGGGTGGAGAATCTTTGCTCCGAAGTAGGCGAGCTCCGCGCTTTCCTCAAAGTTCAGTTGGCGCACGGGCGTCGTGCCTTCCACGAAGCGGGGGTCGTTGTTGTGCATGCCATCGATGTCGGTCCATATCTGCACCTCATCCGCCCGGATGGAAGCTCCGATGAGCGTGGCCGTATAGTCAGAGCCGCCGCGCTGCAGATTGTCCACGCGCCCCGCAGCGTCGCGGCAGATGAAGCCCTGCGTGATGTAGATGTCGTAGTCAGGATTTTTCCGGAGGATGTCGAGCAGATGTTCGCGGATGTAGTGCATGTCCGGTTCCCCGTTCTTGTCCACCTTCATGTAGTCAAGGGCAGGAATGAGCATCGTCTTCACGTTCTGCTCCTTGAGATAGTTCGTCACCATGTTGGTGCTGATGATTTCGCCTTTTGAGAGAATATCCTTTTCGATATACTCGGTGAACTTCATTCCGCAAAGGTCATGAATGTCGAGGAATACGCCGTCAATGAGTTCGCGCGTCTGCTGCCGCATCTCTTCCGTATCGTAGAGGCAGGGTATGTGTTCGCGATATTTTCGGCGCAGATGCGTGATGGTGGTTCCTGCGCCTTCAGGATTTCCTTTTCTGACATAGTCAGCTATTTCAACGAGCGAATTTGTGGTGCCGCTCATGGCAGAAAGCACCACAATCTTCTGCTGCCCATCCTCCGTTATCAGGCGGCAGACGTCTTTCATGCGTTCGGGCGTGCCGACGCTGGTTCCTCCGAATTTATATACTTGCATGGTTTCTGGGTTATTATCTGTATTCTAAAGTGTGGGGGAGGGCATAGGGGATGACTAACCAAGCCGTCCCCCGCACTGCATCGCGCAGCCTTATTCTACCACTTGCACTACCTTGCTGCCGCCTCCCCCTTCCGGGAGCGAATCCGTGATGGTGGCAGCAGCGGCAGAAAGGTCAGCCCTCTCCGTCATCGTGTGGTCCTTGCATTCATAGACGCGGCCCGGCACCTCCCTGACGTGTGCCAGATTGTGCGTGACGACGACGATGCCCGTGCCTTGGCTTCGTAGCCCGTCGAGCATCCGCATGATTTCCTGCCCCGTCTTGCCATCAAGATTGCCCGTAGGCTCGTCGGCCAGGATGAGGCGAGGCGAATTGAGCATGGCCCGCGCAATGGCTATGCGCTGCTGTTCGCCGCCGGAAAGCTCGTAGGGATAGCGGTCCGTGCGGTCAGGGAGCCCCACGCATTCGAGCACCTCCCTGATGCGCTCTGCCCGCTCAGCCTTGTGCTTCCAGCCCGTGGCGCGGAGCACGAAGTCGAGATTCTGCCCCACGGTCTGATGTTGCAGCAGGGCATAGTCCTGAAAGACGATGCCCAACTGTCGGCGCAGCTCCTGAATCTCTTTGCGCTTGATATGGTCGATGTCGTAGTCCAACACGCTGACGGACCCTGTTTCATAGTCCATTTCAGCATACATGGTCTTGAGGAGGCTGCTCTTTCCGCTGCCTACCGCACCAATGATATAGACCATTTCGCCTTCGCTGACGTGCATTGAGGCGTGTTCCAATATAGTCTGTCCGTCGATGACGATGCTGATGTCGTTGATGTCGATGAGATGTGTCTGCATGAATGTATGGAGATGAGGGGGGAGGGAGGCTGTTTGCCGCCGCTTTTTTGATGTGTGGTAATCAGTGTGGGTAGGTTCTATAAATTAGTTTTCAATGTAAGGCAGTGTTTCTGTTTTACTTGGA
>CALZJF010000069.1 GCA_945787885.1 uncultured Bacteroidales bacterium
GGACACCCTTGCCCTTGGCTATGTGATTCCCGCTATTAGGGCTCACTCGGGACTTGCACCCGTTAGACAATGCTCATGCCGAGCGTACAACCAAAGAGGCTGCGCCATTTTGACGCAGCCTCCTTGTTCTTTTGTAGCCCCGGGCATCTTCTCTATTCCATCTCTTCTTCATCAATATTGTTTGCCGTCTTACGCACAATAGCCGGCTTTCCACCCTTCAGGGGGAAGGTGATGCGGAATCTTACTCCTCCCTCAATATCATAGGGCCTGTTGAGCACTCCGCCGAAGTGTATGCCCTGAGCATCTATTTTATCGAAAGCCATACCGCCCAGTATCAGTTCCTCGATATGGTCAGCAGTGATGACCGCATCTGCAAAATCAGCCTTTGTGAAGCGTTGATGGGCGATGCTGTTGCCATCCAGTGTGATTTGACACTCTACGATATTGTCCTGAAAAGGGTCGCCGAAGTCGTCAGTGACCATTGGCAGAGAGTCGCAAGGAGTGATGTTCACATTCATCACATAGTGTTTGCCAGCATATTCCGCTTCGGCAGGTGGCAGACTGCGTGCTTCATCGTGGCCAGGCCCCGTCTCCTGCGCTAACGCATAACGCGTGGTGTCTGTGGCCTCGGCTTTGGGGACAGTCGTACTCTTACCACACGCGGTGATAATTAAAGCTGCGAAGGGAATAGTTAAGGAGTAAAACAGCGGCCGATAAGTGAAAATTAGTCGTTTTTTCATGGTTGTTGGTATAAAATAGGATGCAAATATAAGGAAAGTTCCGTGAGTAATGAGTAATTTTGCCGAAAAAAGATGAAAAGCTCGTTTTTCAGCCTGCTCTTCCTGCTGCTGGCAGGCAGTCTTTATATTAGTTGCAACGGGCATCGAGCAGGCGAATCCCCTACAGTCTCCCCCCGTACCGATACCCTGCAAAGCCCTCGTCGGCCTGATGCTCAGGCGCAGATAACGATGGCCATTCAGCAACAAGGGAGGCTCTATACCACGGAATACCAAATTCACAAGGTGGTGCTCTGTACGGACCATGCTACCATCGGGGGAAAGCTAACAGATATTCCCCTGCCAGGCACGCGGAAAGCAGCCGTACCTATAGATGTCACGTTGCGTGCATACGTAGATTTCAGTCAATTTTCTGCGGAGAACGTTCAAATCATTGATAGTCTCTGCATTGTCACCCTACCCGACCCTCATATTATTGTCAGCTCATCGCGTATCAATCATGCGAAGGTGAGGCAATATGTTTCCATGGCGCGGTCAAAATTCAGTGAAGCAGAAATTTCGCGTTTAGCCGCGCAGGGCGAGGATAGCATCGTCAGTCATATCTCACGCTACGGCATGATAGAACAAAGCCGTATGGATTTTACTCGCGTCTTCGTCCCAATGTTGGAAACCATGGGTTTTGATGCCCACAATGTTGTCATACGTTTCCGCAAAGATAGGTGGGATCTATAAATTAGTTTCCATTGCAAGGCAGTGTGGCTGTTTTAACTTGGATGTCTTCACGCCTCTCGCACCGTATCTTTTTAATTTTCATTCAGTCACGTAGCCCGCTACGCTCCCTCATGAAACTCAAAAACCTACGGCACGATAGCCGCAAATACATCGCAATCTAATTTATAGAACCCACCTACAGCGAAGCAGATATACGCAGCCTTACGATTATCGAACAGGCCAAACCTCTTGACAAATAGAAAAGTCCATGGGCAAACTCTTACACGGTATTGGGTGGTTCTTACGCCAAATGAACTGGGCATACCGCCTTTTCCTTCCTATCCTCCTCATCGTCCTCCTGCTTGTCCTACTCTTTGCAGGCGACAGGATTGGTCTGAAGTTCTGCCGCTCTTGGCAAGAGGCAGAACCTTTGGCTGCCGTGAAACACGAGACGGAAATAGCAGAAACTCCCGATGAAATAAAAGCGGTCCGGCAAATCGGGCAGTGGGAATTTCTTAGCGTGCAGACAGAAGAGTTGGTAGAGCGTCATGAAAGTCGTCTTTTGGGCGAAAAACATCTCGTGCGCATCTATTATGGCACGGTGCGTCTGGGAATGGATACTGCCGACTTCTCCGATGATTGGTTTGCTGCCAAAGGCGATACTGCCGTTTTAACCCTGCCGCCTATAGAAATTCTCAACGAAGATTTCATCGATGAAGCGCGCACACTGACGTTTTATGAAGAAGGAACGTTTGATGCAACGACGAAGCAGGCTATGTATGCCGAAGCAGCTGCTGCCATGAAAGCCCGTGCCCAGTCTGCTCACAACCTCAAGCAGGCCAAAGCTGCCGCACATCGCCACTTCAAAGCCCTCTTTCAGGCCTTCGGTTTCAAAACCGTAGAGTTTAAGCATACAAGATAAGTAGGTAATGAAAATTAGTTTTATGTTTGAATGCTCTATTTGGATGCAGGTTTTAGTCTTGAAATAAAGGAGCATAGCGGGCTATGTGACTGTTTTCAAGGCTAAAAGATGCGCCAAAGAGAGCGTTCAAACATACAAACCATAATAATTCCTACTATATACTTACTATAAAATAATTTTCATTACCTACTTAATTATTTACAACTTCCTAAAATCCCTTTTACCCCTATTCATGAAAAAACTGTTAGCTCTTTTTGCAGGCCTCGCCACATCGACCGCCCTGTGGGCTGTTCCGGCAAAGTCTGTACCCTTCACTGTTCTCCAGCCAGATGGCACGACCATCACGGTGCAGCAAGTAGGCGACGAATGGTTTCACTATTTTGTAAACGTCGAAACAGGAGAACGGCTCCTCACTGACGACAATATCGTCTTCCGCCCTATGACGGAAGCTGAGTATTCTGCCCGCCGTAGTTTTTCAAATGCTCGCCGCGCTACTTCATACGGAACGGAAGGCACATCGCTCGACTTGAAGGGCAAGCGTAAATCGCTCGTATTGCTCGTCAGCTTTTCTGATCTTGATTATACCGCATCGCAATCCTTCATGAACAATCAGATGAACCAGAAAGGTTTTTCTGAAAACGGACATATCGGTTCAGTACGCGACTATTTCCTCGACCAGTCCTATGGCCAGTTTGAAGTGGATTTTGATGTCGTAGGTCCCTATAAGATGCCCCAGAAAATGGCATATTACGGCAAGAATAATTCCACAGGACAGGATTCTTATGTAGGCGAGATGGTAGCCGCTGCCTGTCAGCAAGCCTACGAGGAGGGGGTGGATTTCTCCCAATATGACTGGAATGGGGATGGTGAGGCTGAAATGGTGACGGTCATCTATGCTGGCTATGGCGAAGCGCAGAGCAACAATACGCAGAACATCTGGCCGCACCAGTGGTATCTCTCCGCCACGCACGACTACAACTTCAACGATGGTCCTGGAGCCCTGAACTTCAATGGGACAAAGGTGGATAAATATCTCGTGCTCAACGAGCTTAATGGTAGCTATGGCAAACAGATTGACGGCATTGGCACTTTCTGCCACGAATTCAGTCATAGTCTTGACCTCCCTGACATCTACGATGTGAACTACATCAATTTCGGCATGAACGCTTGGAGCGTCATGGACCGTGGTTGTTACAATGCCAATGGTAGCATCCCGATGGGATATACTGCCTACGAACGAATGTTTTGCGGATGGCTTGAACCGACAGTGTTGTCTGAAGGAGCTACCATCAAAGATATGCCTGCCATTGTCGATGAGCCTGTGGCCTACAAAATCGTCAACGATGCCGTTCCCACGGAATACTATCTCCTCTACAACGTTCAGCAGAAATCGTGGGACTATGAGGCTCCCGGCCATGGTATGCTGATTATCCACGTAGATTATGATGCCAATATCTGGTACAACAATCAGGTGAACGTCACGGGGTCTCGTCAGCGCTGCACCATCTTCCATGCAGATAATAATTCCTACGAAACGGCCAGCGGATTGGCTGGCGACCCTTTCCCTGGCACGATGAATGTTGTGGAATTTTCTGACAATAGCGTCCCTGCCTCTACGCTCTACAATTACAACACGGACAACAAGCGCCTGATGCACAAGCCCATCACCGCTATTACTGAAAATTATCCGCGCAAGGGTGAGGGAAAGATTTCATTCAAATTCATGGGAGGAGAGAAAGTCTTTGTGGAAGCACCTGTCGCCGGAGAGGCTATCGATGTGACCCCCAATGGTTTCACCGCCGTATGGAATCCTATTGCCGACCCTAATGCCACCTACAATCTGCTTCTCACTACGATGACAGAGTCTGATGCCTTCACCCCTGAAGAGGTCAAACTCCTAAGCGAAGACTTTAGTGGCTTCCAGAGTGGCTCATACACCGATAAGGGTAAGGAGCTTGATAATTATATGAGTAACCAGGGTTGGGAAGGCCTCATGGTATATATTGAGAACGGACGTATCAAGATTGGTTCTACTGGTACGGTGGGAAATCTTATTTCGCCCGAAATGAAAATTGTCAGTGGCAACCTCACATTTGCCTACCATGGTAAACCTTATGTTGATGGCAGTGCCGTAAAACTAAATGTCTCTCTCTTAGACCAAGCTGGCTACACCGTGAGCAGCACTATGGTTGACGGGAAGGATGTCATTGTCCTCACGGGCATACCTGATGGCACATATCGCGTAAAGATTACTCCAGAAGCCAGTATGGCAAAGAATGCCCGCATCTATCTTTATGGTGTGGCTTTCTACGATGGCATCTTCACCAACGAGGAAATCTTCGGCAACGCCACCTCTTCTCCGCATCGCATCCAGCGTTTTGTACGCCAGACCATCAAAGACCTCAAGCAGACCAGCTATGTGGTCACCAACCTTCCCGCCGACTGCTCCTGTACCTATGAAGTGCAGGCTGTGGATGCTGAGGGCAACACCAGCGAATGGAGCGAGGCGAAGACGTTGTATTTCGGTAATGTCAGTGGTGTCGAGACGCCCACGGCATCTGCTGTACGCGACAACAACTCTGCGGTTTACGATTTGCAAGGACGTCGCACCGTCAAGCCTCGTCAGTCAGGGCTCTACATTGTAGGCGGACAACTAATGCGCTTCTAATCCCCCACCCTCCATTTTCTAAGATGCGAGGAGGGAACCTGAAATCATAGTTCGGGCTTCTGCCGTTCCACATTCTTCTTCTATCGCGAGAAGGATGTAGAATGGCAGAAGCCCGAACTTTTCTGATATAATATGTATATGTGGTCTATAATGTAGAGGCAGACTTCTTTATTTGAAGCATATTGCACGCGGGAATATCAATGATAATGAGGATGCCGTTAGCCATGGCGAATACATTATTCACGGGATTTTTATAATCATCAAAAGCTATTCATAGCATAATGATGGTAGGCCCCGTTACAAAACAAGAGAAATTTGGTGAACTTATTATGGAAACAAGTTTGTAAGCGTAAAAAATCCCTGTAAATCAGTGATTTACAGGGATTCTCTGCGGAGAGAGGGGGATTCGAACCCCCGAAACGCTTTTGACGTTTACACGCTTTCCAGGCGTGCCTCTTCAGCCACTCGAGCACCTCTCCAATTTAACGCGGGGCAATTACTCTTTTCCTATTGCTAAAATAACCGACTTGGTCACTTTTATATGGAAATAAAGCAACGCCTTTCCGCTTCTGCGAGTGCAAAGGTACGTCGTTTTCTTGAAAGCGCAAAAAAATAAACGCCTTTTTCATAAAAAACGGCGAAAACGGCCTTTTTTGCAGACTTTCCTTTGCAACTTAAACACCTTTTCTGTAAATTTGCCTCCACAAAACTTTTCTTGTCGCCCATAACATCCAAGGGTAATATCTAATACTCCCATTTAATCATCCTATAAAATCTAAATATCATGGAATACCAACCTATTTCTGGACTTCGTCGCGAAGACTTCCAAAAGATCGTTGACGGAAAGCAGGTGGACCTCTTCTTCCTGCGTAATGCAAATGGCTGCGAAGTAGCTGTCACTAATTATGGCGGCTCCCTCGTGGCCATTATTGTGCCTGACCGCGAAGGAAAAATGGCAAACGTCATTCAGGGCCACGACTGCATCGATGATTGCATCAACAGTCCCGAGCCATTCCTTTCCACCCTCGTAGGACGCTATGGCAACCGTATCTGCCGTGGAAAATTCCATCTCAATGGTAAAGAATACAATCTTTCCATCAACAATGGCCCCAACCATCTGCATGGTGGACCCACTGGATTCCATGCCCGCGTTTGGGATGCTGAGCAGATAGGCAATCAAGTTCTCGTGTTGCGCTATGTTAGCGCCTACTATGAGGAAGGTTTCCCGGGCGAACTTCAGATGACAGTACGCTACACATGGACTGACGACAACGAACTGATTGTTGACTATCGCGGTACGACCAACAAGAAGACTATCGTCAACATGACCAGTCATGGTTTCTTCAGTCTTCAGGGTATTGCTAATCCTACTCCTTCTGCTCTTGACCAAATCGTGGAGATCAATGCTGACTTCTTCGTACCTATTGACGAGAACAGCATACCCACAGGAGAAATTCTCCGCGTGAAAGGCACGCCCTTCGACTTCACGACGCCAAAGCCCGTTGGACAAGACATTGCAGCTGACGATGAGCAAATCAAGAATGGTACGGGCTATGACCACTGCTATGTGCTAAACAAGAGTGAGGTGGGCGAACTGACGTTTGCAGCCCGCGTGACAGACCCCAATTCCGGTCGTACCATGGAGGTCTATACCACAGAGCCGGGTGTACAGTTCTATAGTGACAACTGGGCGGATGGTTATAAAGGCCAGCATGGTGCTACCTTCGGCAAGCACAGTGGTCTCTGCTTCGAAGCTCAGCATTTCCCCGACAGCCCCAACAAACCCCACTTCCCCAGCGTTGTATTGCGTCCCGGAGAGGTTTACACTCAAAAGACGATTTATCGTTTCGATACCCTCTGACACTACCCTTCTGCCGCATTTACACATCTATATATAATAGATAGTTAGCCATAGTTAGCCAACATGTAGCATTAGGAAATGTTTTTCGCGTGCATCTAAGGCAAACGTGTGGAACAACGTGAAGTAAAATAATCTGAAAACCAAACAAACAATAAATAAACAACAAACAATGGCACAAGAAAAGAAACAATGGGGAGCCATCATCGTGATGATTGCGCTCTTCGCCATGATTGCCTTCGTGACGAACCTCTGCTCACCAATGGCAACCATCATTAAGAATCAGGGTGAGATTTCCAACGTACTTGCCCAGATTGGTAACTACGGTAACTTCGTTGCCTATCTGATTATGGGTATTCCTGCAGGTATGCTGATTTCCAAGTTCGGCTATAAGAAGACCGCCCTCATCGGTCTTGCCGTAGGAATCCTTGGTATCGGCATTCAGTGGTTCAGTGGTCAGCTCGATGCAAAAGAAAACCTCGGACTCGTCTTCGGCGTTTACCTTGCTGGTGCATTCATCGCCGGATTCTGCATGTGTATTCTCAATTGTGTGGTGAACCCCATGCTCAACCTCCTCGGTGGTGGCGGGAACAAGGGTAACCAGCTGATTCAGATTGGCGGTGTGTTCAATAGCTCTGCTGCCGTAGCAGTTTATATTCTGATGGGTGCGCTGATTGGTGAGGTTACAAAAGACACCAAGATTGCCGATGCTACTCCCGCTCTCATGATTGCACTCGCCATATTCGTTGTAGCCTTCATCGTCATCCTTTTCACAAAGATTGAAGAGCCCGAGCAGGCTCCTGTAGATGTCAGCCTCATTAAGGGTGCTGTGAAGTATCGCCATTTCGTGCTCGGAGTACTTGGTATCTTCCTCTATATGGGCATCGAAGTGGGTACCCCGACCTACATTCTCCAGTATCTCACCAACGAAAAAGGCATGGCAGCCTCTACTGTCGGACTCATCGTGGCTGTTTATTGGCTCATGATGCTCTTCGGCCGCTTCATCGGTGGTGCCATTGGTGGTAAAGTCAGCAGTCGCACTCAGATTACGGTGGTAAGCGCACTAACGCTCGTGCTCGTGCTTTTCGGTATGTTTGCTCCCGAGACCTCTACGGTCGATGTTCCTACCATCAACTGGGCAACGCTTGAGTTCGGTTCCGAGTCAGTGCCTATGGGCATCTTCGCATTCCTTCTCGTTGGTCTCTGCACCTCTGTCATGTGGGGTGGTATCTTCAACATGGCCGTTGAGGGACTTGGCAAATACACTGCAATCGCTTCGGGTATTTTCATGACGATGGTATTCGGTTGCGCTGTCATGGTTGCCATTCAGGGCTACGTTGCCGACGTCACTAACTATATGACCTCCTACTGGGTAGTGGTATTCTGCGCAGCCTACCTCCTCTTCTACGCTCTCGTAGGTAGCCGCGTCACCAGCCGCGAGGAATAATCCCCTTTTGTCATTCTGTAATAACTCCGGGCATGGCATATCATGCTATAAGCAGTGTGTGTGTGCCAGCCCATCCCTCATATCTTCATAACCTAATAAATCTGACAATATCTATGAAACTGACAATCGACGATGTACGTAGTCGTTTTATCAAGCACTTTGATGGTAGCACCGGTTCTGTCTATGCATCTCCCGGCCGCATCAACCTTATCGGCGAACACACGGACTACAACAATGGCTTTGTCTTCCCCGGGGCTGTAGAACAAGGCATCATTGCCGAAATCAAGCCTAACGGCACCCGTAAGGTGGATGTCTATTCCATTGACCTCAAAGACCGCACACAATTCGATCTCGATGACGAAAAGGGTCCCTCTGCCACATGGGCACGCTACATCTACGGTGTATGCCGCGAGATGATGGCACTGGGAGTTCCCGTTCAGGGCTTCAATGCCGCTTTTGCCGGTGATGTTCCCCTCGGTGCAGGCATGAGTTCTTCTGCAGCGCTTGAAAGCACCTTCGCTTTTGCGCTCAACGACCTCTTCGGCGACAACAAGGTGGAGAAGATGGAACTGGCCCGCGTCGGACAGCGCACCGAGCACAAATATGTGGGTTGCAACTGCGGTATCATGGATCAGGCCATCAGTGTCCTTGGCAAGAAAGGCCAACTTCTGCGCCTCGACTGCCGTTCCGGCGAATACGCATACTTCCCCTGGAACCCCGAAGGCTATCAACTCGTCCTCGTCAACAGTTGTGTAAAGCATGAATTGGCCGGCTCTCCCTACAATGAGCGTCGTCTTCAGTGCGAACATGTGGCTGAGGTCATCAAGAAATATCACCCTGAGGTCGAGTCGCTCCGCGATGCCGACTATGATATGCTCGAAGAGGTGAAGGGCGAAATCACCACCGATGAATACAATCGTGCCCGCTACGTCATCGGCGAAGTCGTACGCGTACTGACCGTATGTCTTGCACTTGAAAAAGGCGATTACGAACTTGTAGGAAAGATGATGTATGAGACTCACTACGGACTTTCTAAGGAATACGAAGTAAGTTGCGAAGAACTCGACTTCCTCAACGAAGTTGCCAAGGAAGCCGGTGTGACGGGAAGCCGCATCATGGGTGGAGGTTTCGGTGGTTGCACCATCAACCTCGTTGCCAACGAACTGGCCGACCATTTCAAGAAACTTGCTGTCGAGAAGTTTGAGGCCAAGTATGGCAAGAAGCCCATCATCATCGACGTTGTCATTGGCGACGGTAGCCGCAAACTTTGCTAATCAGCCGAACCCAACCAAAGTTTTTCCTACAACGGAATAAAATTCTACAGCAGGAAGCCCACACTACTAATGTGGACGCTTCCTGCTTTCCCGAGTCGTTCAACTAACCTTCACGCCGTACCGCGACTTGTCTGCCCCCGTTTCATATCACTTTTTCCCTCAGAGTAATCACTTTTTACCCCTAAATGTTATCACTTTTACCCCTCAAAATGAACACGTTGAAACGACAAGTGTTGTCGTAAATTTCATAGATGCTGTGGAAATGGAAAAATAAAAGTAAAAGCGGGCATTTTCAAGCCTACTTTGGGGGGCGAACTGCATCCAGAATAATCAAAGGCTTCGCAATTTTCTTTTTTTCGTTAGTACATACGAAGGCTACATTCTCTGTTTCTCTGTGCGAAGCCAATGCAAACTATAAACTACAATATGACAAGCTCTAAATCGACTCAGACATATTTGCAGAATCCCCTTGCTATTTTTGCCACTACACCCCTTTTTTTGTCAATAGGAGCCTATGGTTTGTCCGAAGAATTTGCTACTTTTGCCCATGCTTTAGAGGAGCGTTCTTTCAAAAGACTACGAGTGCTGTTCTATGATGAGACACCCATTATTAAAATCCTCCAATCTACAATCTTTGCGAAACGAATGAAAACATCCAACCTCTTAGTTGCACTCCTCGCGTTGCTACTTATTTTTGTACCAATCGCAACGCTGAAGGCGCAAACTCCATCAGAAGAATATGGTGCCTACATCGTAAATGGGCAATCACACTTCGGACATCAGGAAGACCGACACTTTGCAATGCATAGCGTCATGAAATTTCCGCAAGCTCTCTATGTGGCAGCATATCTGAAACAGCAAAATCTCACACTGTCTGACTCTGTCTTGGTTCAAAAAGATAGTCTGGCGGCAGACACATGGTCGCCCATGCTCACCACATTTGACGGAACACGGTATTTCACCTATGGCGAATTGCTGAAATGGTCGTTGGCAGAAAGCGATAACAATGCTTCTGACCTTCTGTTCGCTGCCTGCGGCTCACCGTCCAAGGTGGAATCCTATCTGCATTCGATAGGATTCGATGATATTCACGTTCGGCTGACGGAGAAAGAACTGCACGCAAATCCAGAAAGTTCAGCAGAAAACTCCGCTACTCCCAGCGAGATAGTTAGATTGCTGGAATGGTTTTATCTCCACAAGGATGAAGATGAACGGCTCGCGTACATTTGGAACGTGATGGCCAACTGTCAGACTGGGCAGGAACGAATAGCCGCCGCAGCACCTTCGAGCAGTCTGCTGTTTCACAAAACGGGTTCTGGCTTTCCGCATCCAGATGGCCTGCAAGACAGGAACGATGTCGGAATCATGGTTTTGCCTGACGGTTCCCACCTATCGTTAGCCATATTCATGCCCCGTTCAGCCAGTGAGGGAGAGGTGGCTACCGTGGCAGAACACGGCATCATGCACACCCAAGCCGACGTATTTCTGCAAAACATGGACTCCAATCTGCAACACAGGCAGACTCTTGCCATCCTCGAAGCGATAAAGGGCGACCATAGCCAACTGATGGCTGTCCGCCACGCCCGCAACATGCAGCCCAAGATTTCGGACAATGTGCAGACGCGAATGCTCACCGAGAATCTTCGCCTGTATGAGCCGAAGGGACTTCAGAGTCAGTCGCTCCCCGTGCTGCTGTATCTCCATGGTGGTGGTTGGACGTTTGGCAGCATCAATAGTTGCGGACGTTTTTGCAATGCCATGGCAGCTTCGGGCATGATGAGAGTGGTGGCCCTCGATTATCGTCTGGCACCCGAACATCCGTTCCCAGAGGGGCTCTACGACTGTGTTGATGCCATAAAATACCTCATTGCCCACGCCGACGAACTCCATATCGACCCCAGTCGCATCACTATAGGAGGCGACAGTTCGGGCGGCAACCTTGCGGTGGCAACGGCATTATCTGAGGCGTGCAGCGGAAAGATAGCCTCCTTGCTATTGTTCTATCCTGTGACGAAAGCCTTTGACGATGGTAGCAAGTCGTGGCAACTGTATGGCAAGGGCTATGGCCTGGATGCTGAAATCATGGAAGCCTTCAACCGTGCATACACTCTCCACACCGACGCGCGCTCTACTGCCATCAGCGTTGGCCTGTGCAGCGACGACGAATTACAACGCCTGCCGCAGACGCTGCTGATAGCTGCCGAACGGGATATCTTGCGCGACCAAGGCAAGGCTTTTGCAGAAAGACTCGGCAATAAGGTACAGAGAATAGAATATAAAGGTGCGACGCATCTCTTCATCACCGTCCGAGGACAGGATGCTGCCTTCGAGCGTGCCGTCAAGGATGCCATTTCCTTCATCACTCGTAGGCAATGAACGCTTGCAATATGGCTGTGCGCACTTTGTCCGTAATTTACCAACACACGTACGCGAAGTCTGCTTACCTTTGCACATCATAAGTAGATAATGAAAATTAGTTGAATGTTTGTATGTTACTATAAAGGTAGGTTCTATCAATTAGCTTGCGATGTATTTGCGACTATCGTGCCG
>CALZJF010000070.1 GCA_945787885.1 uncultured Bacteroidales bacterium
CAGAGCGTCTGCCTTACAAGCAGAGGGTCGGGGGTTCGAATCCCTCAGCGCCCACCCGATTTCATTTTCCTCCCCTTTTAGGGGCGCTTAGCTCAGCTGGTTCAGAGCGTCTGCCTTACAAGCAGAGGGTCGGGGGTTCGAATCCCTCAGCGCCCACACCATCAGAAAACAGAGTTCCAAGTATATTGGAGCTCTTTTTTTTGTTACCTGCCGCAATACACCTTGGCTTAGACACTAAACACACATACAAATCTCTATTATGAAACATCAGAAATGGGCTGCCCTCGTGGCGGCAATGTCCTTTCTGCTGCCCGCCTTCCCCGTTGAAGCTTCAGCGCAGGCAAAGGAGCAGACGGACGGACGCGTACGAGCCGACTTCCGACAACATCGCCCCACTGCGGGAGGATGGCAGAAGGCGGCTGGCGATGTGCTTGCGCATCGGAAATCTCCCCGACAACTCCCTGCGAAGGCGGCAGCAGCCCGCAGCGAGAGCGAAGGACTGACACTTTGGGGCGACGTCATCTATGCCCGCTCCTGGGAACCTGAAGATGCGCTGCCGCAGTATGGCGTCTTCGCCTACAACCTTGGCGAAGCAGGCAATTATCTTTACGCCACGCCCGTCATGGTTGACGATCAGCTGCGTGCCAATGGCTCCGGCACCTTCTACGATGGGGTCTATCATTTCATGCTCTACGACATTTGGTCGTACTATCAGGAGTGGGACATCAACACCTGGCAACCTCTGCGACAAGTGGAGGACAACAGCAAACGCCTGCTGGCCACCGATACGGACTACGATGTCATCACGGGCCTGAGCTATGGCTGCTACTTCAATCCGCAGGCTGATGCCTACGAGTTTGCCGCCGTGGATTATGCCACTTCCAGCAAATTCGTACGCCGCCCCTGCGACCTCTATATCGCCATCGCCATCAACAGCCAAGGCGAGGTCTATGGCATCAAGGTGTCTGACAGCAGTCTCTACCGCATCGACAAGGCTACGGGCGAGGAAACCCTCATCGGAAACACCGGCATAGACGTGGGCGACTACCTGCAGAGTGCCACCTTCGACCGCACCACCGATGTGCTCTACTGGGCGTGCAACGATGCCTATGGCGAATCCTATCTCTGCCGCGTAGATACAGAGACGGGGCGGGCCACGAAACTCAGCATCTTTGCCGATCGCGAGCAGATTTCCAGCCTCTACATCCCCCGTCAGTTCCCCGACGATGTCCCCGCGCAGGCCGACGCCCTTGAAATCTCCTTCCCCAAGGGGCAGCTCTCGGGCAATGTCTCCTTCGTGCTCCCCACGGAATATCGCGGCGGAGCCTCCCTGACAGGCGAATCCCTCCATTATGCGCTCTATGTCAATGCCACCCCCATCGCCTCGGGCGAGGGAAAGGCCGGAGAGAAGGTGAGCGTGGATGCCACCGTCCCCGAAGGCTTTTCACTGCTCCGCCTGCAGGTCAGCAATGCCAATGGGCGCGGCGAGGAAACCACGCTCCGGCAATGGTTCGGCACGGACGTCCCCCATGCGCCGACGGGCGTGAAGCTCAGTCTGGCGGGCGAATTTAACAATGAGGCCCACCTCACGTGGGCGGCACCCAAGACGGGAGTCCACGATGGCTACGTCGATGCCTCTGCGCTGACGTACGACATCGTGCGCTATCCCGACAGCCTCCTTGTGGCGCAGGGCATTTCCGCCACGGAATTTTCCGAAGTCATTGATGTCAATCGCCCCGGCGTCTATCATTATGGCGTGAAGGCCATCCACGACGGCAAGACCGGCGAGGAAGCCCTCTCCGGCAACGGCACGACGCAGGGCGTGCTCGGCATTCCCTACTTTGAAGGCTTCGACACGAAGGACGCCTTCAGGCAATATCAGATTCTCGATGCCAATGGCGACGACAACACCTGGACCTACAACGCCAAGGTCTGCATGGCGCAATACTCCTGCAACTGGACCAATGCTGCCGACGATTGGCTCATCTCGCCCGAAATAGCCATGAACGGCGGACGAATGTATCGTCTGGAGTTCATCTACAAGGGCTTCGATGACCGCAAGCCTGAGCAGATGTCCGTGCGCCTTGGGCAGGGCGACGCTCCCACGTCGTATCGCGAAATCGTGCCTGCGATGACCATCGGCAATTATGACCGTCTGCGCCATGAAAGCCTCTTCGCCGTCGAAGCCGACGGAAAATATCGTCTGGCATTCCATGCCGAGAGTCCTGCCGATGCCTATTATCTCTATCTCGACAGCATAGCCATCACGGAGTATGCCCTGAGCGATGCCCCCGTGGCAGCCTCCGGCCTGACCGTGGAGCCCTATGCCGACGGTGTGGCTGCCGCCTCGCTCCGCTGTGTGGCACCGAGCCTGACGAATGCCGGCGATGTCCTGCAGCAGATAGACAAGGTGGAGGTGGTGCGCGATGGCAGCGTCGTCCATGTCTTCTCCCCCGTAGAGCCCGGAGCCACCCTGACCTGGGACGACACCGCCGTGCCCGACGGCTTCCACACCTATGTGGTCAGGGCCTGGAATGCCAGCGGAAAGGGTGCGGAGACGGAGAGCCGCGTCTTCGTCGGGCAAGACATTCCCCTCGCTCCGCAGCAGGTGCGCCTGACGGATCAGGGCGGCACGCTCCTGCTCACATGGGAAAAGCCCTCCGATGTAGGCGTCAATGGTCAGTACGTGCACACCCCCGGCCTCCGCTATAGCGTCTATACCTCCAGCCTTGCCGGCGTGCTCACCCCCTATCGCGAAGACCTCAGCGAGACCTCCGTCACGATTGCCGATGCCTATGCCGACGGCGCGCAGCAGATGGTTTCGTTCGTCGTCCGTGCCAAGAGTCCGGCAGGCGAGGGCGACCGCGCCGTCTCCAACTCCCTCATCGGCGGCAGCCCCTATGCGTTGCCCTTCCTGGAGAGCTTCCCCGGCGGCGAGGCTCCCGCCACGTTCTGGCTCTCGCAGGGCTACAACCCCTTCCGCCTTGCCGACAATATCTCTTACAATGACGATGGGGGCTGCATCGGCTGGAAGTCAAACGGATTCGACCATGAAGGCTGGATGAGTTCGGGCAAGATCAGGCTGACCGATGCCCGGCATCCCACCTTCATCTATGCCTACTACGCCCTCCCCACCGAGGAGATGAAGCTCGAAACCTCCGTCATCCAGCATGATGGCACGGAGACCGTCGTCGATGTCTTGGACTTTGCTGCCCTGACGGGCGCGGAAGGCTGGCGCGTGCGTCAGGTGGACCTCAGTGCCTTCACTGGCGAACCCTTCGTCCTGCTGCAGCTCCATGCCGCCGGCACTGACATCCTGACCCCCATCTACATGGACCACTTCCGCGTGGAAGACCTCACCCCCGGCCGCAACCTGCGCATCTCGGCGATTGGCACCCCCGCGGAGGTGCAGACGCAGCATCCCGCACATCTCAGTTGCAGGGTGGAGAATGCCGGCAGCAGCGATGTCTCTGATTTCCGCGTGCGCTTCTATGTCGATGATGCCGAGGCTGGCTGCGTGGAGGCTGCCGAACTGCCCTCCTGCGAGGGCGTGACCTGCCGCCTGGACTATTGTCCGCCCGTCAGTCCGGATGGCAGCCACACCGCACGGGTGCGGGCCGAGGTGGAATGCGATGGCGACGATGTCGCTGCCGACAATGTCTCGCCGAGCGCGGAGATGGCCGTGCGCGTGCCTGACTATCCCGCCATCACCGACCTCGCCATCCGGCACGCTGAGGGCAATGCCGCGCTGACCCTCACTTGGAGCGAACCCGCGCAGGCTGCACAGCCCCGTGTGGAATCGTTTGAGACGTATCTCCACAAGGAGAATCAGCTCGCCCCTTGGCTCACCGTCGATGTGGAGCAGGGACAGACCTATACGAATACGACGATGGACGCCGGATATTCCAATGTAGAGGCATCGTTCTGGGTGTTTAACCCCTACGTTGCCGCCGTAGCTCCCGACAACTTGCCCAACTATCTGCCGCAGGATGGCAGACAGTGCCTGATGGCTGTGGCCTCGCAGCAGAGCACCATCAAGCATGGCAATCGCAACGACGATTGGCTGATTTCGCCCGAGGTGGGCGCAGCTTCGGCGCAGACCGTGCGGTTCTATGCCAAGGCTGCCAAGGAAAACTATGGCGGCGGCGAGCCCTTCGAGGTGCATGCCTCGTCGTCGTATCCCGAAGTGGACTGCTTCGAGCGTTTGGCTTCCTATGTGGCTCCGGGCGCATGGACGGCGTATCAGGCGGAACTTCCCGTCGGGACGCGCTATTTCGCCATTCGCTATACCGGCACGGACGACAACTTCATGTTCCTCTTGGACAACATTCAGTATTCCACGGGCGTGATGAGCGTGGAGGGCTATCGCGTCTATGCCGATGGCAGGCTCGTGGGCGAGACGGATGCCGCCACGTGCAGCTATGAAGTAGCCGATGCCGGTGCCACGTATGCCGTGACGGTAGTCTATGGCAATGGCGAATCGGGCTTCTCCAATGCCGTAGCCTTGGGCTCGGGCGTGGAGCAGACGGTGATGCCTGAGGTTTCGTCAGATTGCTACACCCTCAGCGGTCTGCGCCTGCCGCGCAAGGCGGCTGCGAAGGGCGTTTATGTCACGTCTGACGGCAAGAAGCTGATAGTGCGTTAGCACATCGTTGCTCTCAGTTTTCAGATAAGAAAGAATGGGTGTCTCCCCCTTGGTAGTCCAGAGGGGAGGCACCCATTTGCTATGTGGTTAGGCCGGAAGAATCATGGCATTTGGGATGGTTGTCTTGTGGTGAAGCCGGAAGAATCATGGCATCAAGGCAATTAGTGGTCACATTGAGGAGTGAGAATAATCTGTTTGAGGGTTGAAAACGGTCATTTCTCCCCCTCGAAATGATTGCATGGCAATCAGAATCACTCCCAAAGGTGGAGCGAACGTATGATGTCGGCATTCGCTGCGTCTAACACGCGGTTTTCTTTCTTTGACAGATAGATTCTTGTCGTGCGTTCGCTTTCATGCCCCAGCCCTTGGCTGATGATGTAGATGGGCGTATCGTGGCTCAGGGCAATGGTGGCCCAGCTGTGCCGGGCGGAGTAAGATGTGATTTTCCCGTTGTAATTCAGTCGTCTGCCAATCTTTTTCAGCAAATAGTTATAGTGGTTGATGCCCATGAGGTATTCTGTGTAGGCGTGTGTAGTCGGAAGGTCGTTGATGATGGGGAACACGTAGGTCTTTGAATCACGGCTGTAGCGTTGCATGATGGTTTGCATCGTAGGCTCCAGCTTGACGAAGAGCTGTTGCCGCGTTTTTTTTCGTGCATAGACGATGAATCCGTTGTCGATGTCAGTCTTTTTCAGGAAAGCCATATCCACGAATGCCATGCCGCGTGCGCAATAGCTGAAGATGAAGAGGTCTCGTGCGAATGCCATCTTGGGGTCATAGCTCAGGTTGAGGTTGTACATGGCTCTGATGACGTGCTCGGGCAGGGCGCGCTTGGCAGTCTGGTCAGTTCCCGTATAGGCCAGGTCGAATCTGCATTGATGCCCGATGGCGATTTCTGCGCGTTCGGCTTTGCGGCACACGGCGCGCAGGATGCGGATATAGAACGACGAGGAATTTCGGCAGATGCCCCTTCGGTTCAGGTACTGCTCGTAGTGCGCGATGACCTCGTTCGTCAGGCTTTCAAAGCAGATGTCGCCGTCTCCGATGAAAGACTGGAAGCTGTTCAGCGTCGATAGATAGTTGCGCGCAGTCCCATGGCGTTGCTCCTTCTGAAGCTGGTCGATGGTCTTCTTCATGTATTTCAGGAGTGTGATGGGAGATTTCCGTTTTCCGAAGGTGTTTGCAATATCTTCGGCGGAATAGGGCCTGGAGCGTGATGCAAAGTCATGGTCGATGTGCTGGAGGAGCTTGAGGTCCTGATTGATTTTGGTCGTGACGGCATACAGCTGCGAGGAGGGCTGAGGCGTTCTGCCCGTGCAGCGTTGGCAGGACGTCTGCGGCAGGCTGACGTTGGCCGGAATGTAGGAAAGGGTGTGGTTTACCTTCACGTAGTAGTAAAGGTTCATCATGCCTGCTGCCACGGCAGAGGGCTTGAATAGGGTTTTTATGCTTGTCATCAGAAAAAAATATATGGGGTTTGGTATTTCTTGAGTAGGCAGTGAAAATTTTTATGTTTGAATGCACTGTTTGGATGCAGGTTGCTTGCCATGTGACTGTCTTCAAGGCTAAAAGATACGCCAGAGAGAGCGTTCTGACAAACAAACCACAATCATTCCTACCATATACTTGCTATAAAATAATATTTATTACCTACTTATTATATAATAGTCATCATTCGCGCCCCCCTCAGCATACGGTTTCCCCAGATGGTAAATTAGCAAAAAACGATTGATTTTCAAGCCTCGCCATGTGGAAAACTTGTCAGTTTCGTATAAATGGCGTAATTTTGCCGAGCATTGTGCGAAAAAATCCCGCATATTCATCCCTCTCCCCTCTAAACATTCTAAGGCATGAAGCTCCGCCGTATATTCTCCGCCATACTCCTTTGCAGCGTGCTCCTGCCGCTCTCAGCCAAACCCCGCAGAGCGCAGGTGACGCTCTATACCACGGCGGGAAACATCGTCATCGAACTCTACGACGAGACGCCCTCACACCGCAATAATTTCTTGAAGCAGGTGAAGCGCGGACTCTATGATGGCGTGCTCTTCCATCGTGTCATCAAGGATTTCATGATACAGACGGGCGACCCTCTGAGCCGCACGGCAAAGCCGGGCGAAGCCTTGGGCGAGGGCGATGAGCAGCCCTCTGACTGGCTGGAGCCGGAATTTCGCCTCCCGCAGATTTTTCATCATCGCGGTGTAGTGGCGGCGGCGCGCGAGGGCGACAATGTCAATCCTCAGCAGAAATCCTCCAGCCAGCAGTTCTACATCGTCACGGGGCGCACATGGAATGACACGCAGCTCGATGCGCAGCTCCGGCATTCGGCACGGCAGACGGGCGATGCCCCCCTCCTTACGCCCGAAATGCGGGAGGCTTATCGCACCGTGGGCGGTACGCCGCACCTCGACGGGGCTTACACCGTCTTCGGAGAGGTGAAGGAGGGCATGCACGTGGTGGAGACCATTGAGCAGGCTCCCACCGATGCCAACGATCGCCCCACCGACGACATACGCATACTGCGCGCGAAGGTGACGAAGCGAGGCAAACATGCAAAAAGATAAGTAGGTTCCTGTAAATTAGTATTCAATGTAAGATAGTGTCTGATTTATAGTGACCCAACGAAAAACAAATTCGACAGAATATATATGTTAACCATCAAACAAATTACTGACGACAAGGAAGCCGTCATTCGTGGACTGGAGAAGAAGCATTTCCCCAATGCCCGTGCAGCTGTAGAGCAGGTGCTCGAAACCGACAATCGCCGCAAGGCAGCGCAGATGGAAAAGGACGCTACGCTGGCGGAGCAAAACCGTATCTCAAAGAGCATCGGACAACTCATGAAGCAGGGGCTGCGCGAGGAAGCCGAGGAGCAGAAAGCCCGAGTGGCAGAGCTGAAGGCGCGCTCGGCGCAGCTCGACGAAGCCATGAAGGCCGCCGAAAACGAACGCACGCAGCTGCTCTATGCCATCCCCAATGTGCCCTATGACCTCGTGCCGGAAGGCACTGCGGCTGAAGACAACTTGGTGGTGAAGAGCAATCTCCGCGAATGCCGCGAGGGCGACACCGTGGGAAACTGGGACGCTAATCCGGAAGTGCAGAGCGCACGCCTGCCTCACTGGGAGCTCGCCCGCCAGTATGACCTCATCGACTTCGACCTCGGCGTGAAGATTACGGGAGCCGGATTCCCCGTCTATAAAGGCTATGGCGCACGTCTGCAGCGCGCACTCATCAACTTCTTCCTCGATGAAGCCCGCGCCGCAGGATATACGGAAATCATGCCCCCCACCGTGGTGAACGAGGCAAGCGGATATGGCACGGGGCAGCTGCCCGACAAGGAGGGGCAGATGTATCATTGCGGACTCGACAATCTCTACCTCATACCGACGGCAGAGGTGCCCGTGACGAACATCTTCCGCGATGTCATCCTCGATGAAAAGGAGTTGCCCCTGCGCTGCTGTGCCTATACGCAGTGCTTCCGCCGCGAGGCTGGCAGCTATGGCAAGGATGTGCGCGGACTGAACCGCCTCCACGAGTTCTCGAAAATCGAAATCGTCCGCATCGACACCCCTGAGCATTCCGATGCCAGCCATCAGGAGATGCTGGCCCACGTGGAGGGCTTGCTCCGGAAACTGGAGTTGCCCTATCGCGTACTTCGCCTCTGCGGTGGCGACATGAGCTTCACCGCAGCCCTCTGCTATGACTTTGAGGTTTACTCCGAGGCGCAGCACCGCTGGCTTGAGGTAAGTTCGGTGAGCAATTTCGACAGCTATCAGGCCAATCGTCTGCACTGCCGCTATCGCCGCGCTGACGACAAGAAGATAGAGCTATGCCATACGCTGAATGGCTCAGCCCTCGCCCTGCCGCGCATCGTCGCCGCACTCTTGGAGAACAATCAGACGTCCGAGGGCATCCGCATCCCCAAGGCCCTGCAGCCGTATATGGGAGTGGAGATGATTAAGTAAAGCCGCAGGTGAAGGGTCTTCCTCCTCACCGCTCCTGAAAGACTATATATTTTAGGTAGGTTCTATAAATTAGTCTTCAATGTAAAACAGAAACACTGCCTTACATTGAAGACTAATTTATAGAACCTACCTAAATTTAGTGCGAATTTATTTTTTTGTGGAAATTATATTTATTGTATGTATCTTAAGAATGGGGTGATATAACTATCACGCATCTTTTGGCATCTGGCTTCCGCACTACTAACAAATACTCTTAGATAGTGTCTGGCCCATTCTTCCTTCGTGCCTTCCCAAGATTGGTCAAGCTCGCAAACGTGAAATTGTATTTGCATGGCGGCGCTCCAGTTAATATATAATTCTTCAGGATTAGCTTTGAATAAATTAGCGTGGTGAGCACCGATAGCTTCCAGAAGTTTACCTTTTTCAACCCAGTCTATCTCGATATAGTCAATATTAAAATTATCATATTCTTCATTGTCAATCATAAGGGCACACGTCTTAGCCAGTTTGAAGCCAGATATGATATTGGGAGGCATGGCATTCTTACTGATTTTCTCCTTGTTTCGTGGATGAAGGTTGCAATCTGTATTTGTGAGACATATCGTTTCATTCATCATTTTTTAGGTTCCTTGTTTAGACGAAACGAAATGTTGAACATCACATATCGTCTTAGCACATTTCTGTAGCTCTCGGTCTGCATTTGTGCGTTCAGACTATAACTGCGGTTAGACATCTGATTCAGTAGGTCAAAAGCCTCCACCTCTGCGCCTAGTCGGCCATTCAGGAAGACACGTTTAAGACGGGCACTCCATATCAGTTGACTCGTATTGAAACGGTCATCATCATAACCATACCGGGTATTCAGTAGCAACGAGGTGCTCAACTGTAGTTTCCAGGGAAGAGGCATGCCTCCACTTACACGATAGTTGATATTGAATACGTTCTGATTGGTAAAGCGGTCGGAAATGGCGTGTATCCATTCCCCGTTCAACTCTCCTGATAAGCTGTAGTAGTTGCGAGAAAAGTTTACATTGAACTTTAGCTTAGTTAACAAATGGTCTGTACCCACTTTTTCTGAGGAAGTGTCCTGCACTAAACTGGCATAGTCTTCGCTGTGACGATAGTTAAAGTTGGTAGTTAAGTGATAATTCCATCTGTTTCGCTTGTCCAAAGTGCTGGCATAATATACTTGTGTGGCCAATGCCCAGTTGCCGCTGATGTTTTCTGGACGATATGTCCTTATTCCTGCTTCCATATCGTACATCATGGACTGTGATACTAAGTTGCTCCACTGGTCATATTCAAGATTCCAATTCAAAGTTCGCACGCGTTTGGTGAAATATCTATTTTCTACAGCCAATTCCGCTTTGTGGTGCGCACTCGCTTTTAGGTTGGGATTACCAGTTCTCACCACTAATGGTGTGGCATCATCGCGATAATCTGTCAGATATTCGCTATATGGGCTGGAGTGTGACATACTATAGGACAGCGTGGTGTGTCGTTCCAAGGCATACCCGTTCCTATTACTGTTGTGATCTATCCTATATCGCACATTCGGTTCGAAAAAGTAGTAATTACGGTGGAATAGTGTATCTATGCTACCACGCTTGTAATCGTACTTCTTTTGCTCTATGCGCATAGGTATGCTTAGGTTTACTGTATGTGCTCTGTGGTGCTTGTCGTCCCACCAATACATATACATACCCAGTTCCGGTTTGTGCGTTCGTTTCCATTCGTCCGAATATGCCGAGTTGGTAATATCTATATACTGTGTTAGGGCATCTTTCATAGAGGCCAGACAGTCAAAGTCCATCTCAGCATATTCTGTATTTTCAAGTCTATAGTAGTCCCTGTTGCTTGACTGAAATTGCTGTCTGAAACTATAGTTTGGGGAGACATTAAACGTGAGGTTCCCGAAATAATATGATATGTCATACCCCACATTTCCGCTATAGTCATAGCTTTGCACATAGTGGTCCGAGTATCGGTCTTGCATGGATGTAAAATCATAGGCAGCGCTCTCTATCAGGTTTCGATTGGCGGACATACTATAATATCCCAAACCGCCCACACGTAGATTGCCATTTCCGTTCAAATCCCATGTTGTTTGCAGATTAGCCTTGGTATAGAAGAGGTGACCGTCATTCTGCTGCGTTTGTCTCAGGCTACTTATCAGGTTTTCGCGATAGATTTCACTACTTCCTTCCATAAACAGACTATCTAAGGCCTCACCCATATACCGTTCTGTTATGCGTTTATCCCATTCTGCCCGACGCGAATGCTGGGCATTGCGGTAATTGTTATACCATATCTCTGGCTTCAAATTGATAGTATAAGATTTCTCGTTTTCATCCATCTTGTAGTCGAATTCTGCTATATCACGAATGTGCCAGTCGCGACTTTCTTGGTGAGACCGACTAATACCATCTATATTTTTAGTGCCAAGGTAGTTAGTTGTGTGCTGATATTCGTCGTTCTCGCTCTCTTTCCACTTAAATGAAGCCAAATTTTTGATCTTATACTTTTTGTTTTTGTCATTCACCAGCAGGTCCGAGGATAATTCGTGTGTGGTCTGGTTGTCGCTGCCCCCCGGATTTTGCCAGTTTCCGTTGGCATCGTAGTATGAGTTGCCATATACATTATTGGAATATCCCATGAATGCAAGTCTACTGTGTGGTGTAAAGCGTAGGGCAAAAGCTTTGGCAGCATAGTGTTTGCCAGTACCACTTCCCACACTTGCATTGGCTATCCATCCTATACTGTATTTCCGTTTCAGATTGACATCCATTACTGTGATTTGTGATTCGTTGGTCCACATTCCTTTATGCACATTGATGTTCTTGTCCATCATCTTGTTCAGGTCAGGCTTCAGGTCATAGACTTTGATTTTATCCACCATGTAGCTGGGGAGGTTTTCAAGTGCCACTCGTGGATTGCCCCTAAAGAAATCTTCACCGTTGACCAACAGATTGGAGATTCTCTTTCCGTTCACATAAATTACGCCTCCTTCGCGTAGTTCTGCTCCGGGCAGCATGGCTATTAGCTGGTCCAGCATTGACCCCTCGCGAAGTTGAAACG
>CALZJF010000071.1 GCA_945787885.1 uncultured Bacteroidales bacterium
ACAGATAATGAGTATATATGACTTCCTGCTTGACTGGTCAAGTACGGAGAAACACTGATAAAAGGAGTATATGCACATAGTGTTTGTGTCGATGCAAATAGCATATATTCGCCCAGATACGTGTTATCGATGCCATTCCACATTCAGGAAATGCAAAACAAGGGACAACACACTGTGACCCTTTATACAACGCAAGAACGCAAAAAGCCGGAAGCGAGAGAAACGCTTCCGGCTTTTGCTTTATCAGTGTATGTGCGACTTCTGACACCTGTCAGAGAGTCTGAAAAGTGACTACACCTTGATTTCAACCTCTACACCGCAGGGAAGTTCGAGCTTCATGAGGGCATCGATGGTCTTGGAGTTGCTGCTGTAGATATCCACCAGACGCTTGTAGGTGGAAACCTCGAACTGTTCGCGGGCCTTCTTGTTCACGAAGGTAGAACGGTTCACGGTGATGATGCGCTTGCGGGTGGGGAGGGGCACAGGACCGCTGACGATGGCACCCGTAGCCTTCACGGTCTTCACAATCTTATCAGCCGACTTTTCGACGAGACTGTGGTCATAGCTCTTCAGCTTGATACGAATTTTCTGACTCATTATAATATAATATTAGGAGTAAATGGAAGCCGCCCCGTTAAGAGTCATTCGCTAACGGGGCGGATGATGGTGGTGGTGAGCGCTGGGCTTACTTGATGAGGTCAACACGTCCCTTGATTTCCTCCAGCACGGCACGTGCGATGCTGCTGGAAACGGGAGCGTGGTGGTCATACTGCATGGAGCTGGTGGCACGTCCGGAAGTGATGGTACGCAGAGCGGTCACATAACCGAACATCTCCGACAGGGGCACCATCGCCTTGACGATACGGGCACCGCTGCGGCTGTTCTCCATACCCTCTACCTGACCGCGACGCTTGTTGAGGTCGCCAATCACGTCACCCATGTTCTCCTCCGGAGTAACGACTTCGAGCTTCATGATGGGCTCCATCAGTACGGGGCCGGCCTGGGCGCAGGCGTTCTTGTAAGCCTGGAGGGCAGCGATCTCGAACGACAACTGGTCAGAGTCAACGGGGTGGAAGCTACCATCCACGAGCTCTACCTTCAGGCTGTCGAGAGGATAACCGCCGAGGACACCGCTCTTCATGGCGTTCTCGAAGCCCTTCTGCACGGAAGGAATGAATTCCTTGGGAATGCGGCCACCAGTCACACTGTTGATGAACTGAAGTCCGCCCTCCTTGTAGTCTTCATCTACAGGACCAACGTTCACGATGATGTCGGCAAACTTACCACGACCGCCCGACTGCTTCTTGTACACCTCGCGGAGGTTGGAAACGGTCTTCGTGACGGCCTCCTTATAGTTCACCTGAGGCTTGCCCTGGTTGCACTCTACCTTGAACTCACGCTTCAGACGGTCGATGATGATGTCGAGGTGGAGCTCACCCATACCGCTGATGACGGTCTGGCCGCTCTGCTCGTCGGTACGCACGGTGAAGGTGGGGTCTTCCTCTGCCAGCTTGGCCAGGCCGTTGCTGAGCTTGTCGAGGTCCTTCTGCGTCTTGGGCTCTACGGCGATACCGATCACAGGGTCGGGGAACTCGATGCTTTCGAGGATGATGGGAGCGCCTTCTTCGGTGAGGGTATCACCCGTGCGGATATCCTTGAAGCCCACTCCGGCACCGATATCGCCGGCACCGATGACTTCCACAGGATTCTGCTTGTTGGAGTGCATCTGGAAGATGCGGCTCACGCGCTCCTTCTTGCCGGAGCGGACGTTATAGACGTACGAGCCGGCTTCCACCTTACCGGAATAGACGCGGAAGAAGGTCAGACGACCTACATACGGGTCGGTGGCAATCTTGAATGCGAGGGCTGAGGTCTTGTCATCCTCAGAGGGATGGCGCACCTCCATCTCGCCCGTTTCGGGGTTCACACCCTCAATGGCGGGCGTGTCGAGGGGGCTGGGGAGGAACATGCAGACATAGTCGAGCAGTGTCTGCACACCCTTGTTCTTGAACGAAGAGCCGCACGTCATGGGGACGATGTCGAGAGCGAGCGTACCCTTGCGGATAGCGGCGATGATCTCTTCCTCGGTGAGGCTGTCGGGATCCTCGAAATATTTCTCCATGAGGGTCTCGTCCTGCTCGGCAGCGAGCTCGATCATCTTTCCGCGCCATTCTTCAGCCTCATCCTTGAGGTTGGCGGGGATTTCCTCTACGTCATATTCCGCACCCATCGTCTCGTCGTGCCAGAGGATAGCCTTCATCTTGATCAGGTCAACGATGCCCTTGAAGGTCTCTTCTGCACCGATAGGAATTGCCACGGGGCAGGGAGTGGCTCCGAGCACGTCCTTCATCTGGCGGACCACCTCGAAGAAGTCAGCACCCGAACGGTCCATCTTGTTGACATAACCGATACGTGGCACGTTGTATTTGTCAGCCTGACGCCACACCGTCTCCGACTGGGGCTCCACACCGCCTACTGCGCAGTAGGTGGCCACGGCGCCGTCGAGCACACGGAGCGAACGCTCCACCTCAGCGGTGAAGTCCACGTGTCCCGGAGTGTCAATCAGATTAAACTTGTACTTGTCGCCCTTGTAAGTCCAGAAAGCGGTGGTAGCGGCAGAGGTGATGGTGATACCGCGCTCCTGCTCCTGCTCCATCCAGTCCATGGTAGCGGCTCCCTCGTGCACTTCACCGATTTTATGCGTCTTGCCGGTGTAGAAGAGGATGCGCTCAGACGTGGTGGTCTTACCGGCATCGATGTGGGCCATGATACCGATGTTGCGAGTCAAATGGAGGTCTTGCTTTGCCATAACGTTTTGTTGTGATTTTACGTTATTAGTAAAAGGAGATTAGAAACGGAAATGAGCGAAAGCACGGTTAGCCTCTGCCATACGGTGCATGTCTTCCTTACGCTTGAATGCACCACCCTGCGAGTTGTAAGCGTCCATGATTTCAGCGGCGAGCTTGTCGGCCATAGTCTTTCCACCACGCTTGCGAGCGTAGTTGATCATGTTCTTCATCGAAACGCTCTCCTTGCGGTCGGGACGAATCTCAGTAGGAACCTGGAAAGTGGCACCACCGATACGACGGCTCTTTACTTCCACCTGAGGAGTCACCTTATCGAGAGCTTCCTTCCAGATTTCGAGCGCGGTCTTCTCCTCGTTGGCCATCTTCTCGCCGACGATTTCGATGGCGCGATAGAAGATTTCGTAGGAGACATTCTTTTTTCCGTCGTACATGAGGTGATTGACGAACTTGGAGACCTTCTGGTCGCCATAAACGGGATCCGGAAGGATCAGACGCTTTTTAGGTTTTGCTTTACGCATTGCTGTGTGTGTAAGTGGGTTGGTTTTCAGTTAGGGCTGCATCATGTTTCTTCAGCCGCACGCGAGCGGCTTACTCAACCTTTTTGCAAACCAATTTTCTTCTAATAATGGTGTAGAAGTAGAAGTATTTTTGCGGAAAGGTATGGACGGAGCGACTCATCTGTCTGCCACAGGCATACTCATATATATATTATATAGCATGCTCATGGTAATGAGATGGCTTCATTTGCTCGCTGGCAAATTACTCTCCGTCCCCACACCGCAGGCCATCATTTACTTCTTGGCCTTAGGACGCTTTGCACCGTACTTTGAGCGGCGCTGGGTGCGATTGGCAACACCGGCGGTATCGAGCGTACCGCGAACGATGTGGTAACGCACACCGGGGAGGTCCTTCACACGGCCGCCACGCACGAGAACGATGCTGTGTTCCTGAAGGTTGTGGCCTTCTCCGGGGATGTAGGAGTTCACCTCCTTGGAGTTCGTCAGGCGCACACGTGCTACCTTACGCATAGCGGAGTTAGGCTTCTTAGGGGTTGTGGTGTAAACACGCACGCAAACACCACGGCGCTGAGGGCAGCTATCGAGCGCAGGCGACTTGCTTTTGTCGGCAGCCACGCTACGGCCCTTACGCACCAATTGCTGGATTGTAGGCATTGTTTTTTGTTTTTTGAATTATATATTGTTTTGTATATTTCATGATTCAGGAACCGCAGGCAGCAGAAACGCGCACAACGGAAGAGAAGAGCATACACTCCACCCTATTCGGGCGCAAAAGTACGAATTTTACGCTACGAAAACAAAAAATATCGTTGAAAACAGCGAAAATACAGCCGTATTTCCGACAAAAACAGACGTTTATATAGCAAACAGAGCCATAACAGCAAGGGCAATGCAAGACAGGAATGGCAAGCGCATATCATGTATTTCCGATACGCTGCCCCTTCAGGGCGCAACCGTGCAGACCATGGTTTGCCCCGTGTGTCGCCTCACTTCGTTTGCTTGCCCTGTGCTGCGTGATGGCGGGGCCTTCAGCCCGCCCTTTGCCTGCCAATCGTCTCACCGCCTTTTGCTGCGCGTCGTCTTGCGCTCCACGATGATTATCTTCACGACGTTGGGCGCATGGGTGGCGGTCAGGCCTTCTATGGGCTTCACCTCCGTGGCGATGGCGTCGAGTTCCAGCCCCGTCTTGACGCTGATGGCGCGGGCCACGCTCTCCAGCCGCTGCGCGGGGAGGTCTGCATCGCCCTTTCCGCCCTCGGCGGGAGGGGCAGCCTGAAGGCTTACCTTCGACTTTGGATGGGCTTTCAGGAAGGCATCAACGCCCTCTATCATAGGCATTTGCTGCTGACTGATGGCCGACTTCCGTTCCGGGAATATGATGTAGGTTTCGTACTGCGCAGTCAGCTTGTTGAGCGTCTCGCTCTTCTGCTTCTCCACCTCTGCCAGACGTTGCTCCGCCTCTGCTTTCAGCGCGGCGATGCTGTCTGCCTCGCTGCGGGCTGCGGCGATGGCTTCGTCGCGCAGACGGACATCGCTGCGCAGATAGTTGACGATGTCGTTCAGGCGGTTTATCTCCTCCGTATCCACCTGCGGGCGGGCGAACGCCAGATGGCGCGGCCGCTTCTTCAGACCGCGGAAATGATACGTCGCGCCGACGGTAAGCTGCAAATCGGCATGGTTGATGTCGAAACTCTCATACTGATTGCCGTGGGGCACGCTCAAGTCATACACCATGGCAGGGCGTATGCCGAGCGTCCAGGCATCGTCCTTGCCGAGGGCGAAGCGAAAGTCGGCGCCAAACTTCACGGCGAAGTAGTTTTCGTCAGGGAAGAAGTAGGAGTTCGTACCGCGATAGAGGTGTCCCCAAGCCGGCATCAGCATCACCTCCACCTCGAAGAAGTCAGGATGTCCGCCGTAGCCCTTTATCAGTCGGGTGATATTGAGATACATGGCAGGCCCGATGACGGTGCGGGGGTCCTTCCGCTCCTCGCGGTGCAGGCGCATATAGCCGTCTGCCTCCACTCCCAGTGCCAGCGCAGGCATGAGTTGCTTCCGGAGCTCAATGCTCCCCATCCATCCGCTGCAGTCCGCCAGATATTTCATCGGATAAAGCATCGGATGGTAAGCACCGGCTGAAAGCGTGATGCTCCAATTGTCCGTAAAGCGGCTGCGCTGCAGGGGTAGCTCTTCCGAATAGGCCGACAGCGCACACAGCAGGAAGAGGAAAATCGACAGGGTTCGTTTCATAGAAGGAAGATGGTCCGCTCATCTTATATATACACGCGCGCGAAACGTCCGCACGCCGGCTTTCAGGCATCATATCCGAGTCTTTCGAGCATCTTATCAGAGAGAGCGGAAGGAGGAGTGCAAATTTACGTGAGAAGACGCATATTTCCAAATATAAGCGTCATTTTGGCATATATCCTTGGTGATATGCCGCAAAAAGTGTAACTTCGCGACGCGAAACGAGGCTCATTTTTTTTGGCACAATAGTTGCTCCTATCAGCTCGTCGCCCTCCAACAGCCATTTTTCGCCCTTCGCCGACTACACTTCGCATCTATAATTTATTCACACATAATACATTTTACCATCATGGAAGAAAAGAAACAGCCCCAGCAGCAGCTGCAGATCGAACTCACCCCTGAAGTTGCCAACGGAACCTACAGCAACCTGGCCATCATCAATCACAGCAATCAGGAGTTCATCATCGACTTCGTAGCTGCACTGCCCGGCATCCCCAAGGCTCGCGTGAACAGCCGCCAGATTCTCACTCCCGAGAACGCAAAGCGCCTGCTCTTCGCCCTGCAGGACAACGTGGTGAAGTACGAACAGAAGTTCGGCACCATCGAACAGCGCGGAAACGCTGCTCCCAAAGCCGACGGCGGACGTACAGCTGCTCCCTTCGGCATGCCTGAGGCATAATCCTTCAGCCTCCATTCACATTCACGCTCCCATCCGGCTCATGCCGGGTGGGAGTTTTTTGTGCTAAAGCAAAATTTTCCTCAGGTAGGTTCCATCAATTAGCTTGCGATGTATTTGCGACTATCGTGCCGTAGGTTTTTGTTTTTCACGAGGGAGCGTAGCGGGCTACGTGACTGAATGAAAGACAAAAACCTACGGTGCGAGAGGCGTGAAGACATCCAAGTAAAACAGAAACACTGCCTTACATTGAAAACTAATTGATAGAACCTACCTTCAGTCATTTTCCGCAGAATATGGTCACTTCCGAGGGGGAAATTGATCATTTTTCGCCGAAAAGCCGCCACTTGCCACTCCGAAAGTCGCCACTATGGGCGCAGAACCTCCGAACTTTTCACACAGAACCTCCGAACTTTTTACGCAGAACCTCCGAACTTTCCCCCAAAAGCCCTGCCATCCTCAGATTTTCGGCAGTCAGCCCCGAAAAACGACGCTCCCATCCAGCCTTTGCCAGATGGGAGCGTAATTTTTTCAAAAGTCTGCCATTTTGTCAGCGTCGCAGATTCTTCAACAGCAACGGCAGACCGACGATGAGATGCAGCAGGGCAGACACCGACATGACGATGCCACACCAATAATGCACCAGTCCGAGGTCCTTAATCTTCACGGGACTGAGCAGTTTCACACCGCCCGTCAGCGCCACTGCCACGAAGGCCCATAGCAGCAGACGCGTCACGATGGGGAAAAACCTATACCGCCGCCCCATGCCGCTCAATGCGCGTCGGCACGCGCGATAATGCACCACAAAGACCACCGTCATGGCGGCCCCCGTCAGCCAGTGCGCCATCTTGATTGCCGCACGCGACTCTACCACGATGCCATGGCGTTTGAGGTGAAGCACTATTCCGCTCACCATCACCGCCAGGCATGTCAGCACCAAAAGGCTGTCTGTCCATTTCTTTTTCATAAGCTAAACATTTTGCAATACTACGTCTCTATACGCTTGCAAAGTTACAAACTTTCCGAATATACAGGAAACAACACCTCCTTCACACACAAAATTCTGCCGGAACACGCATCTATCGGCATCCACACGTACCCGCATTCGCGCTATTCACGTCATCCGTATTCAACAACCATGCGCGCCCCCCACCCACCCCATACACATAATTTAACGGAACACGAATATCACGAATTACGCGAATGTATCGGCAAAGCCATACATCCACATTCGTGCTATTCGTGTAATCCGTGTTCAAAAAACATACGGCATTCTACCCCACCACAACATACGCGCCCCCACCCACCCCATACGCATAATTTAACGGAACACGAATATCACGAATTACGCGAATGTATCGGCAACGTCATACACCCACATTCGTGCTATTCGTGCAATCCGTGTTCAAAAACCACTCGGCATTCTACCCCACCACACCATGCGCACAATTTAATGGAACACGAATATCACGAATCACGCGAATGCATCGGAATCCCCATACACACACATTCATCCACATTCGTGTTATTCGCGCAATTCGTGTTCAACAACCATCCGAGGAATCCGCATGCATCCCTATTCGCCCATCCGCATCATTCGCGCAACACACACAAAGAGAATCAGGGATTGCAGGCTAATTCGCTGAAATAGCCTATAATCCCTGATTTATATAAGGTAGGTTCTATCAATTAGTTTTCAACGTAAGGCTGTGTTTCTGTCTTTCAGGGAGAGCGGCACGCAGACTATACGCAGGCGTACTTTATGCCTGCTGAGTACGAAACAAGCGGACGGCTATCAGCGCGCCAGCTGCAGACGGCCGTTTACGATGTAGATGGAGCCCGGCGTGGGCTGGGCGACGCGGCGACCGCTGAGGTCGAAGATGCCGGACTGGGCGGCGGGAGCGGAGGGGAGTTCTACAGCGTGAATGCCCAGCACCTCGTTGCCATCAGCCTGTGCATCGTCGGCACTCTGATAGACGCGCACCCAGTCGAAGCGAGTTTCGTAGGTGAAGGCGGGGTCGGGAGCGGCAGCCCATGAACCCGTGCCGACGCTTTGATTGAGAATGATATAGAACGCCTTGTCGAACGGCCACTGACCTTGGCTGAGTTCGCTGTTGGAGGTGGACTTGGAATAGGTGAAGACCTTCTCGCCATCCATATACCACGTCAGCTTGTCGGCCTCCTTGAGCAGTCCGTAGGTATGCCATTGGTTTTCGTTGACGCAAGCCTCGTTGCCACCGTTGCCACCATGACCGAGGTCGTAGGACCAATGGGAATGGATGGTGTGGTAGGCGCGGTCTTCGGTGTTGATGGTTTCCCAAATGTCAATCTCACCGCAGGTAGGCCATCCGCCCGTCTGGTCTTCAGGCATGAGCCAGAAGGCAGGGAAGTTGCCGCTATGGGGCGTGGTGAGGATGCGCGCCTCGATGTAGCCATGATTGAAGAAGAACTTGCCGCGCGACTGCTTGGCACCCGACACCATCTGCTCCGTATAGCCCTTGATGTCGCCGGGATTGGCAAAACACCGGCAGACGAGGCTGCCATCTTCCATGAATGCCACACGAGGATCATCGACGATGAAGCGATTCCATGCAGCTCCCTGCCGCTGCGAGGTGGCCCAAAGGTCGGAATTGAGGGCATCGGCATCGAATTCCTCGACGAGGACGGGCAGGAGGGCACTGCCCTGCGCAGCATCGGCATCGGGGGTGAAGACGACGCGCACTTCGACATCGCCATAGAGACTGTCGGCATTGAGGCTGAAGGCATTGAGCGTGTTCAGACGCACAGAATATTCGCTGCGCTGACCATTGGGACCCGTCACTGCCACTTCGACGCCGGAGGCACTATAGCCTTCGACGAGGGGTTCGGCGGTGAAGGTCTGGGCGCGGAAGGGGGCGATGGCAGTGGGGATGCCGCGGCCTGACGTACGATTGCCTGAGGCATCATAGACAGTCTTGGCGAGGAGGCGGCCGTGGGGAGAGGAGGCGGTGAAGCGAATGGCTGACTGATGGACAAGAATACTGAAATCTACCTTCACATCGTCGGCTGGGAAATAGAGGCGGGCATGATACGTGCCGGGCTGAAGGGCTTCGGGGAGGCTGAACTTGCTGGCATCGGGATGCGATTCGAGGGCGGAGAGGAAGCGGCCATCGTGGTCATAATCGACAAAGAGACGGGCATCGGCGGTGGTGAGAGCCTTCGTCTGACCCTCTACAAGATGACTGCCGGAGAGCTTCAGCGTGGCAGCGACACCGGGGAGGAGAGGGAGGGCAGCAGCGGAAGTGAAGTCGTGATAGGCGGCATCGGGAGTCTCAGGAGCATAGTTGCGCGTGCGGCTTCCGGCGAGGCTCACCTTCGTCAGGCTGAACCCATCGACTTTTGCGCCTGGCTCGGGGAGGGCGTTGAGGGCAGCATCGTCGGGATGATTGGCATCGGCAAACTGGAGACGGATGCGGACATCGCCATCGACCATGCCGGCGGGGAGGAAGAGAGTGCCATCGTGGATGCTGAGGAAGGAGACGGACTCATCGACATACTGCGGAGTGCCATGAAGCAGGGCCTCGCCATCGAGGTTGAAACCATGGCGGACATGGACGGATTTGACCACCTTGCCCTGCGGAACGCTCTCGGAAACGGGTAGGGCGAACGATTGTCCGAAGGGAACTACATGCGTGGCAAGCGGAGCTTCGGCATCTTCGGCACAGAGCTGCACCTGAACTTCATCGCCGTGGACGATGAGCCGAGTGTCGGCAATGGCTCCGCCGTTCTTGATGATGTCATTGCCCGAAACATCGCTACCGGCGGCATCCAGAAAATCCCAATCTACTTTGTAGCGCATGCGATAGACACCGCAGGGGAGTTCGGCGGGGAGGGTGAAGGAGGGAGGATTGAGGACATTGCCGCCGCTGACCGTCTGGCCTGCACTGTTGCGGCCATTGCAATAACTGTAGGCAACGACATCGGAGCCCTCGGCTGGCTTTCCGTCGGACTGGACGGTGGCATCGAACGAGCCATCGTTGCCAAAATCGAGATAGACAAAACCATTCATCCATGTGCCGCTCCACACAAACTGTGGGGTGAGCGTCTGGCCAGGACGTGCGGTGAATGACTGTGTGAGGAGATCCTGATAGAGCAAACGGTTTGCCCCCTGGGGTACAGCAATGGTCTGGCTGCCATCGGGGGTGGCGAGGACGATGCCGTTCAGCAGACGCGAGGCATGGGTGTGGGCGGCGGTTTTGCCTGCCGCGACGGGATAATCGTCGGCATAGGCTACGGCGGAAGATGCCGTAAGGAGAAGCGTAATGAGGGTGTTTTTCATAAAAAAGGAGTGGACTAAAAATTCATAATGTCAAGACATCAAGACAGCAGGAGCACTATGCCGCTCAATGCCATATATAGATAGATGACGCGGCGGAGGAAGGGAAGGGGGATGCGACGGAAGACTTTCGCCCCGATGTAGGTGCCGATGGCAACGCCTGCCAAACCGCTGATCCAACCCGAGAAGACGGATGCAGTGAGGAAGCCTGCGCGAGCACGAAAGAGCGTCATAAAGAGATTGCCGACAAGGAAATAGCACTGCGCCATGGCGATGTATTCTTCCTTGGACTTGGTGGCGGAGATGAAATAGAGGACGGCGGGGGGGCCTTGCATACCAAAGAGTCCGCCCATCAGGCCCGAGAGGGTGCCCAGACCAACTTGTACGCCTAAATTCGGACGCAACTGTATGCGATGGCTGAGAGCGAAGAAATAGAGACTCGCCAAGATGAGGACGACACCGAGAATCCGGCGCAACAGCAGCTCAGGGGCATAGGCTAATATGCCCACTGCGAATGCTGAAACTATCAGGAATGTGAGTAGTATGGGCAGAAGGCGTCGCCAAAGGATATAATGGCGATAGCGAAAAGTGATGACCAAGGAGGTGACAAGGGCGAGCAAGCCGGAGAGTGCAGTAGCCTCGCCATAGGTGGGCAAGAGGAATGGCAGCACCGTCATAATGAAAATGCCAAAGCCAAAGCCTGAGACCCGCTGCACAAAGGCAGCTCCAATGGACATCAGGAAGAGGAAAAAGAAATCAGAAGGACACATTTTCTAAAGAACGCATGACAGAGAAGTGCGCTGCTGGAGGAAAGGACAGTATATGGCGCACTACAACGCTGCAAAAATAGTTGATTTTACGTAAACGTCCAAAGTTTTTCAGAGAATACTCCACCCTACTGCTGACCACGTAGCCAATAAGCAGGTGTTCAAAAAATATTTTTTAGGCAGGTTCTATAAATTAGCTTGCGATGTATTTGCGACTATCGTGCCGTAGGTTTTTG
>CALZJF010000072.1 GCA_945787885.1 uncultured Bacteroidales bacterium
CAAATGACAGGCAACTTACTTTTTTCTAAAGTATATTCGTCGAACTCACGTTAAAACTAATTTTCATTACCAACTTATTAGGTTACAAATGAGGGGGGCGATGATGAAATAGACGGCAATTCAGAAAATGCACATCATAGGTTTTATGGCACACAAAAAAAGGAATCTAACAATCAAGTTAGATTCCTTTTTGCGGAGAGAGAGGGATTCGAACCCCCGGTACCTCTCGGTACGGCAGTTTTCAAGACTGCTGTAATCGACCACTCTACCATCTCTCCTGATGGGGCGATTTACGCTGTTGCATAAGCGACGTTGTCGTAAATCCGTTGGCAAAGATACGGTGGAAATGGCGTTTGCGCAAGTTTTTTAGGAAAAAAAGCAGGAAAAAATGGTGATTGTTGTATGGATTGATGCGTTTTGGCGGTTGGAAATGACAAAAATGTTTAATTTTGCAGCATAATCAGATAGGGAGACGTGGGCAGAATGGTAGGAGTGTGGCTATGGAAATAAGCTGCAAAATAAGAATATTATGGTGCGCCCTGACTATAATCCCTCCCTGAGCAAAATGCAAACAATGAAAAATCGACAGATATTACGTGTGAGCTTTCGGGCGGTTTCGCGCTTCTCCAGTATTCCTGCCGAAACGGACAGGCATAGGGAAGTGGCTATCATAGAAAACATTCAGCAGTTGCTCAGCCCGGGGCAGATAGTTCAGCCGCATTTCATGCTGCTATGCCTGTGTAGGGAGGGCAGTGCAGTGCTGGAGCTGAATGGCATGAGGCATCAGTTGGGGCAAGACGATTTGCTGCTCGTCTTTGGCGATTCTGTGGTAGAGATTGTCAGTTGGACTGCTGATTTCAGGGTAGTGGCGTTGATTCAGGACCGTGATTTTGTGCAAGAGACACTGATGTCGATGTTGCAGTTGTGGCCCTATTTGCTGCAGTTGATGCGCCAGCCCGTCATTCATCTTAACTCTTCGGTCCTCGAACGCGTGTTGCTCAACTATCAGTTGCTTGAACTTCGTTTGCGTCAGCCGCAGCATACTTTTCGCCGCGAGGCATTAGAGGCAAGTTTGCAGGCGGCGTATTTCGATGTGTGCGATTTGCTGAAGCGCGAGGGGGGAGAAATGATGCCCGTGAATGTCCGTTCGTTTTCCGTCTTCGACCAGTTCGTGCGTTTGCTGTCAAAGGCGTATGTGCGGCATCGTGAGATTGCCTGGTATGCAGCAGAGCTGAATATGAATCCCAAGCATCTTTCCAACTCGGTGAAGATGGTCTCCGGCCGAACGGCGAGCAACTGGATCATCATGTTTGTAGTGGCAGAAATTAAGTCGTTGTTGCGGAACACCGATATGAGTATCAAGGAGATAGCTGAGGAACTGCATTTTCCGGATCAGAGTGCCTTTGGGAAATATTTCCGCAAGAATGCGGGCATGTCGCCCTCTGAATTTCGAATGATCTGACCTGTACGAGCGCCCTCGCTTCTCCTGAAGTCGGAGTGAAATCTCGGGCTTTTCCTTTTTATGTGGAGAGCCTCTTCTTTGGAAAAGGCATTCGCGAAGCCTGTTTGCTACAACAAAAATCCCGGGAGGCGAGGAATTTGCCTTCCGGGATTTTTGTTGTAAGAGCGTGGGCTGGGCAAGGGGAGGATGTCAGTCCGTCGTGATGTTGAGACGGTCGGCACCTTCTGCGGTGCTGACATGGAAAGTCGTTCCGCTGCCCTTGCCATCAAGCAGGAGGTCGCAGATGGGGTCTTCGATGTGCTCCTGTATGGTGCGTTTCAAAGCCCGTGCGCCATATTGGGCATCATAGCCTTTGCTGGCAATGAACTCGAAGGCCTGCGGAGTGAGGTCAATGTGGTAGCCCGCCGTTGCCATACGTTTTGACAGTTGGTCGATTTCGATATGCGCTATCTGCAGGACGCTCTCGCGCGACAAGGGGTCGAACATGATAATGTCGTCCAGACGGTTGAGAAACTCTGGTGCAAACTGCTTTTGGAGTGCTTTGCGGACGATTCCCTCTGCCACTTCTGGGCGAATGTCCTGCTGTGAAACGCCAAAACCAATGCCCACACCGAAGTCTTTCAGCTGACGGCTGCCAGAGTTGGACGTCAGAATGATAATGGTGTTCCTGAAATCTACGGTCACACCGTTGCCATCCGTCAGGCGCCCCTCGTCCATGACTTGTAGCAGGACATTGAAGACATCAGGGTGTGCCTTCTCTATCTCATCGAGCAAGACGATGGAGTAGGGATGGCGACGCACCTTTTCCGTCAGTTGTCCACCCTCTTCGTAGCCCACGTAGCCCGGAGGCGCACCAACGAGGCGGCTGACGGAATACTTCTCGCCGTATTCGCTCATGTCAATGCGTATGAGCGCGTCGGCACGTCCGAAGAGATGCTGGGCGAGGGTCTTCACGAGGTGAGTCTTTCCAACGCCCGTCGGTCCGACGAACATGAAGGTGCCGATGGGGCGGTTGGGGTCTTTCAGTCCTAAGCGGTTTCGGGTGATAGCGCGGCAGATGCGCGTGATGGCACGCTGCTGCGCGATGACACGTTGTGAGAGCACGTCTTTCATGCCCTTCAGACGTGTGTTTTCGTCTTCTCTGACTCGCTCCGCCGGGACACCACTCATCATAGAAATGACGCGCGCGATGTCGTCTTCATCTACCGTCAGGCGGTTGGCGTCCAGGTCTTCTTCCCAGCGTTTCTTCAGTTCCGTCAGTTCGGCTTCTGCCTGAGCCAGATTCTCTTGCAGTTGGGAAGCCGTCTGGAAGTCGCCCTTTTGCGTAGCAGCCTCCTTGAGCGTCTTGAGGTTTTTGATGTCGCGAATCTTCGTCGTCACCTCTTCCGGCACGCAAGTGTTCTGCATGTGCATGCGGCTTCCCGCCTCGTCCATGGCATCGATGGCCTTGTCGGGCAGTGCCCTGTCGGTGATATATCGTTCGGCGAGATACACGCACGCCCGTATGGCCTCGGGTGTGTAGGTCACATGATGGTGGTCTTCGTATCTGTCCTTGATGTTGTTGAGAATCGTGACGGTATCTTCCGCACTGGTCTGTTCGAGCATTAAGCGCTGGAAGCGGCGGTCGAGCGCACCATCCTTTTCTATCGTCTTGCGAAACTCGTTGATGGTGGTGGCGCCGACGCACTGGATTTCTCCGCGTGCCAAGGCAGGCTTGAGAATGTTGGCAGCATCGAGTGAGCCCGGCGCGCCTCCTGCTCCGATGATGGTATGGATTTCATCGATGAAGAGAATGATTTCGCGATGGTGCTTCAGCTCTTCGATGAGGCGCCGCAGACGTTCCTCAAACTGACCTCTGTACTGCGTGCCTGCCACGATGGTTGCCATATCGAGTGCCACGATGCGTTTGTCGGCAATCATGTGTGGCACCTCGCCCCTGACGATGCGCTGCGCCAGCCCCTCGACGAGGGCCGATTTGCCGACGCCGGGCTCGCCAATCAGGATGGGATTGTTCTTCTTTCGTCTGGAGAGAATCTGCGCCATGCGCTCTATTTCCCCGCCGCGTCCGATGATGGGGTCCAGCACGCCGTCGCGTGCCGCCTGCGTCAGGTCAGTGCCGAAGTTGTCGATGATGGGCGTATCGCTTTTGGGCGTGTTGTCTTTCTGGTCAGGTGCGAAGCGCGACTCCTTTCCTGCGCCAATGCCCTCTTTGTCTTCACTGCCGTCCTGCCGTCTCTCAGGCATTTCAAAAAGCAGCGAAATCGACGTACACGACTCCTCGTGAGCGCGCCCCGTGAGGTTTTCGTAGTTGATGCCTTGCCGGTTCAGGGCCTTGCAGGCTGCATTGGTGGTGTCGCGCAGGGTAGCTCTCAGGAAGTGCAGGTCGGTCACCTCCGAATCGTGGTTCAGTCGAGCCTCGAGGTGCGAGAGGAAGAGTATGCGCTTCGTCTCGGCATCGGTGACGAAATGCTCCGTGCCATCCACGATTCTTTCCGAATCGTCGGGCGTCACGGCTTCCAGAAGTTCTGTGCGCAGTTCTTCAACGTCAATGTTCATCTCCAGAATGCGGTGTCGCGCCTCGCTGGTTTCATCTTTGAGGATGGCGAGGAGCAAGATGGCAGGGGAGATGCGTCGTGTGCGGCAGGAGGAAGCCATCTCCAGTCCGCATCGGATGAGATGTTCTATTTTTGGAGGATGATTCTGTCCCATAATATCAATTCAGTGCCGTCGTATATAATAAATGTATTAGTATGGTGTGTGTGAAGCCCGTTTGTCTGCTTTTCCTTCGCGAAAGTTCTTGTGTTCATCAGATTCAGTGGGTTTCGTGATGGGTTTTTGTGTCGGAAATCAGGGGGCGGAAGCGTGCCGGCGGAATGCGTTTTTGAGGCGCAGACGGCACGCCAACCTGCTTTTTGCAAAAAACAGACCACTTTTTTCTTCTTCGTAATTGGTCTGCAAAGATAACAAATGTCAGGAACAATACTGACAGGAGGAGGTAAAAATGACACAAATTTGAAAATATAAGCCATAAAAACTTGTAGAACGAGTCATTTTGTCGTACTTTTGCACCCGCTGACAGGCAGAGTCATACCCTCCCGTCGGCCCTCGGCAGCGTTGCAGTAGGCGCGTTCCCCCCGTTCAGTCCGTGCAAACGAAGTTCTGAGCGGGAGCAATCAGCCCACCTCCACGCCCGTTGTCCCCATCAAAATCATTTTATTTATCCACTCAATCCCAACTTATTCACAAGTATGATGAATCAGTATGAGACCGTCTTCATCCTTACTCCCGTTTTGTCTGATGTTCAGATGAAGGAGACGGTTGAAAAATTCAAAAACCTCCTCATCGCCAATGGTGCTGAGATCGTCAACGAGGAGAACTGGGGCCTGAAGAAGATGGCTTACCCCATCGAGAAGAAGAGCACTGGCTTCTACAGCCTGCTCGAGTTCAAGGCCGAGCCCACCGTTGTAGAGAAATTGGAAATCGGATACCGTCGTGATGAGCGCGTCATCCGTTTCATTACCGTTAAACTTGACAAATTCGCAGCACAGTACGCTGAGAAGCGTCGTAACAAGAACAAGGAGGCATAATCATGGCACAATCTGAAATCCGTTATCTGACCGCTCCCGCGATCGACACCAAGAAGAAGAAGTACTGCCGTTTCAAGAAGAGCGGTATCAAGTATATCGACTACAAGGATCCTGAGTTCCTCAAGAAGTTCCTCAATGAGCAGGGTAAGATTCTTCCCCGCCGCATCACTGGTACCTCTCTGAAGTATCAGCGTCGTGTGGCTCAGGCTGTAAAGCGTGCTCGCCACCTCGCACTGCTGCCCTTCGTTACTGACTTGATGAAATAACCCTTCAAACGCAACGAATTATGGAAATTATTCTTAAGGAAAACGTAAAGGGTCTCGGTTACAAGAACGATATCGTGACCGTTAAGAACGGCTATGGCCGTAACTATCTTATCCCCACCGGTAAGGCTGTCATCGCTTCTGAATCTGCAAAGAAGGTGCTCGCTGAGAATCTTCGTCAGCAGGCTCACAAGCTCGAAAAGATTAAGAACGATGCCCTCGCGCTGGCTGAGAAAATCAATGCGCTGGCTGCATTCACCATCGCTGCCAAGGTTGATTCCAACGGCAACCTCTATGGTTCCGTAAACGCTGCCGCCATCTCCGATGAGCTGGCAAAGGCTGGCTTCGAGGTAGAGGCTAAGCTCATCGAGATGGCTGATGCCAAGACCCTCGGCGAGCACACCGCCACCCTGCGCCTCCACAAGGAGGTTGAGGCAACTGTACATTTCAATGTAGTTGCTGAAGAGGCTTAATCTTGATAGCCAAGATTCAGAATTTTCTGACAAGCAGGCTGTGCAAGGATTATATTTTGTACGCCTGCTTATAATCATAAACCGCTCCTTCAGATTGCATGCTGTCGGAGCGGTTTTTTTTCTCATTGTCCCTTCTTCCTTCCTTCCCCTTTTCCTCTTCATTCCCCTCTCTCCTCACATTTTCTCTTTCCTCCTCCATGCGATATTTCATCACCCTCTCCTTTGATGGTAGTGGCTATCACGGCTGGCAGGTGCAATCCGGAGCCGTCACAGTGCAGGGACTCCTCAATCAGGCATTGCAGCGGCTGTTTGGAGCCGAAGTGTCCTGCGTAGGAGCAGGCCGAACGGATGCTGGAGTCCATGCGTCGAAGATGGTGGCTCATTTCGATGTGCCTCATCCCATTGATACCGTCCAGACCGCCTACCGTCTGGGGCGTATGCTGCCGTCCGACATTGATGTGCAGCGCGTGCAGCGCGTAGCCGATGACGTACACGCCCGCTTCACGGCCACCTGGCGCACCTATCATTACTACGTCACGCTGCGGAAGAATCCCTTCCGTCGGCATTATGCCATGCGCCTACCCTGGATGCTCGACTTTGAAAAGATGAACGAGGCAGCACGCCTGCTCCTCGACATCAGGGATTTCACGAGCTTTGCCAAGCTGGGCGGCGACCAGAAGACGAACATCTGCCATCTGCGTTATGCCCGTTGGGTGAAGGTGGAAGAAGATGTATGGCGTTTTGAAATCAGTGCCGACCGTTTCTTGCGCAACATGGTGCGTGCAGTCGTCGGCACGCTCATCGAGGTAGGCCGTGGCCGCATTTCCCCGTCCGGTGTGCTCAGCATCATTGCAGCTCACGACCGTTGTGCAGCAGGCGAGAGCGTGCCGGCCTGCGGGCTCTTTCTTGTAGATGTGGGGTATCCCGAAGCCGCGTTGCTGGCTCTGGCAGAGTCCGGCGCGGCAGAGCTGTCTCAGGATGCCCCCCAGAGCCACAGCTCGTAGCCATAGCGGGCATCCTGAGGAAGAGGGCGGGAGCGTCAGAACAGCATCCCGCTTCTCACTTCAGCAATCGTTTCGGGAGCCACGAAGCGCGCAGCGATGGTAAAGGCAAAGTCGATGGCAGCAGCCGGTCCGCGTCCCGTGATGAAATGCCCATCTTCCACCACCATGTCCGTCCTGACGAGGGCATCCTTCAGCTTTCCCTCAAAGCCCGGATAGCAGGTGGCAGCGCGTCCTGCCAGCAGTCCCAGTTCGCCGAGCACGAAGGGTGCGGCGCAGATGGCAGCCGTCACGCCCTGCTCTCCGGCATGGCTGATTAGCAAATCGCGCAGACGGTGACACTGCATCAGATTCAGCGAGCCCGGCATACCTCCCGGCAGCACCAGCGCATCGGCAGCCGTAGGAGCAATCTCGTTGATGTTGGCATCAGCCGTCACGCCCATACCGTGAGCGCCAGCCACACACAGTTCGTCAGAAACGGCGGTCATGACCACCTGTAGGCCACAGCGGCGAAGCACATCTACTGTGGCGAGAGCTTCGATTTCCTCAAAGCCCGGAGCAAGAAATAAGTAAATCATTGTGTTTTCAGATAAATATTTGGTTGTTGCATTGCTTGCAGATTGCATGGCTTGCAGATTGCGCAGATACTGCAATGCGAGCTTGAAGGGGGAGGAGTCTTTTTGCGGCTTATCCTCGCGCAAATATACGAAGAATATCTGAATCGAACCTCCTAACGGAACATCTACTTAGCGTATGTCAATATCGTCCTCCACAATTCGTACAGCCGCGCCCGATGGTGTTGCCATTTTCGGGCATCGTCATTCCCCCTCCACAGCCTCGTGCGCCGTGCGTCTTGTGCGCGCGCTGCTCGACAAGGGCATTCGCGTCGAACTCGAAGAAGATTTCTATCAGCATCTCGCCTCCTTTTCCACGTTCGATGCAGGGCTGCTGCCCCAAGTCTCGGTCTTTTCCCATTCGCCGCTGTTTGCAGCGATGGCCATCAGCCTGGGTGGCGATGGCACTTTCCTGCGCACTGCCGAGAAGCTGGTGGGCACGCCTACTCCCATCCTCGGCATCAACACGGGGCGTCTGGGCTTCCTCGCCGATGTCACTGCCGATGGTATAGAGAATGCTGTTCGGCAGTTGGCGCTTGGTGGCTTTCAGGTGGCAGAGCGCAGCCTGATAGCGTTCAGCAGTGATGCCGCCGCGCCGTCCGACTTCTGCCCCTATGCTCTCAACGAGGTGGCAGTGTTGAAGCACGACAACTCTTCGCTGATAGAAGTGGAGACCCACGTCGATGGGCGCCTGCTCACGAACTACGTTGCCGACGGACTCGTGGTCTGCACCCCTACGGGCTCCACGGGCTATGCCCTCAGTGCGGGCGGCCCCATCCTCTCGCCCGGAAGTCGCACGTTCTGCCTCGCACCCGTCGCCCCGCATAGTCTCACCATGCGCCCCATCGTCTTGCCCGATGATGTAGAGCTGCAGCTCCGCGTGAAGAGCCGGACGGGCCATTTCCTCGTTGCCCTCGATGGTCGTAGCCGCAGCATGGAAGTGGGATGTGAGATTACGCTTCGCAAGGCAGACTGCACGGTCAATGTGGTCAGAATGCAGGACAGCGATTTCTTCCATACGCTGCGTTGCAAACTGATGTGGGGCATGGATCAGCGCGGTTAGCGAGAGCGAGGGTAGGGGGAGGCTTGCAGGGGGCGTTCAGGCACTTTCGGCTGATGCCTCCTCGCCTTCCTTCTCCCAAAATAGGGCATTTCCCTGAAATATTTAGTTTGCAAAGATAGAGGCGATGTGCATAAAATCTGCATTTTTGTGCAAGAACGCTTGCAAGATAGGCTCGAAGGGCGTAATTTTGCAAGCGTTTTCATGGTATTAGATTTAAGGTTAATGAAGATTGGTTGTCGTGAGACAATCAATTTTTTTTGCTTTCCCTCATGCAGCATCTGGATTGTCGGGCTGATGAGGGGTTTTTTTGTGTTTAGGGGCTACGCTGCGTAAAAAAGCCAAGTAGGTAATGAAGCAAATGTTCATTACCTACTTGGCAGTTCGTTCTAATACCCAGGGTTTTGAGTCAAGGCAGGATTGAGCATGAGTTCACGGGCAGGGATGGGCCAGAGTAATTGATAAAACTGCTCTTTGTGAAGCCCGAAGATTTTCTCACCCAAGTTGTTGCGCCTGATGAATCCGAGGTAATTGGGTGAATTGAATAAGCGCCTTATTGTTGCAATCGATACAAGTAGGTCTGATTTATCTACAGTGATGTTTTTTGCCCGACATATCTGGTCAATGTATTCTTCGGCTTCAGGCGTGTTGCCCATATAGTACTGACATTCTGCGGCTGTAAGTATGACATCCCTGTAGTCTAAACACGGGTAGCAAGACTCTCCGCTTCTTGTGTCCATCTCAAAGCCAAGAATACACTCTGAATTATTGGCAAATTCGATGAGCTTATCAGATTTCACCAAGCTGTAATATCCGTTGGAGACAACTTTTTCAAGAAGGGGGAGTGCTTGAGCATATTTGTTCTGGTTGCAATAGATGTAAGCCAGCAATACTCTTGCAACGTCCTTTGAAACAAAGAATGCGCTGTTTACATCGCTGAACGCATCGTTCTTTTTTTCCGCTAAATCATTCATCCCACCTTCTAATAATTTGGCGAGTCCGTCGAGCACCTCATTCTCGCTGGTTCGCGGAATGGATAAGAGGCTGCTATCGTACGTCTCCTCAGGAAGGTAGGGTACAGCTCCCCAATGCGAAGTGAGTTGGTAATAGGCCAGTGCAACGTACGTGTTCAGGTAAGGCTGATAGCAGTTCAAGGCGTTTGCATCCGCTTTTTTGATGGTCGTCAAATATTTTAATGCCGTATAATATCTACTCCAACAATTAAGGACGTCAGGATTGCTTGGATGAAAAGGTGTCTTCTGCTCAGCCAATATATATTCGCCTTCCAGAGAACGTTCGAGCTTGACAGCGTCTCTGAGATTTGATAATGCAGCAGCCATATAAAGTATGCCGTCAGTGCCAAGTTTCGGAGTCTGTACTTGAATCGTTGGGTTGCCTTCCTGCTCAACATCCAATTGTGCAGAAACGGCACCACGAGCATTGTATATCCGGATTGTCAAAGATTTTTTGTCGCGGAATTTTGCTGGTTCAACATGGATTTTGATGAGATTCTTATCTATAGAGGTTTCAGATTCAATATTTGCCACGCTGTTCTCTGCTCCACTTTCGTAAAGAGATTGAAAGAATTTTTCTTCGGTAACGCTTTCACCAGGAGTTACATCCAATCCTGTGTCAGAGCCTGTTGCTTCGGAAGGTGGGATTAGAAAGTATGGCTTGTCAGAATCTATTTTTACCTCATAGTCTCCTCCCTCTGATGGAATTACAATTTTGTCTTGGCTGAGTTTGACGGTAGGAGAGCCATCCAACTCATTGCCAGCAATGCCATCATTATCCCAATCGAAATAGTAAGCCAAATCTTTTACTTCCACATCATACCCCATTTCACTATATCTGACTTTTATATGGTCTGATATATCATCGAGTTTGCCATTGAGGTAATTACGTGTTGATTTCAATCTCTGTTTTGTTGACTCTGAAAATACTCCGGTCGTACGGAATTCGTTGCTCAAAAGGGAAAGATACTCCACTATTTCGGCTTCGGAACGATCTGAAAGTATCAAAGATGATACGGCTATAAGCACTCCGGAAGCGTCGTCGCCTGAAGTAATTGAAAACTGACTCGCATCTTTTTCGCAATATTGTTGCAAACCAAATTGGGTCAGCAATTCTTTTTGGGCTTGCTCATTGGCTTCTTTGAATCCCTGGTTCTTACTTGTCACAAGATAGTTGATTCGCTGACTTTTCAGATGGGTCAGGACATTGACATTAACCGCAGAGTTGTCAGACAAATCAACTATTGCGTCCAGCTTAATGGTACTCTCGGATAATTCTCCCTTTACCTCATTGAAGAAATATCCATCAGCAGTAAGCTTGGCATACGGGCTGTTGACTTTCAGCGAGCCAAAATTGAAATCACCTGTATTATTTTCAATCGTTGTTGTATATGAACTCCCTGTTGGCACTAAATCCTTGTCCAATGTTCTCATATCCACTTGCGACCCTCTGACAAGAGGACCCTTTTCTACCTTACCACAGACTATATGTGGAGTCTGCGTAAACTTTTCGTCTGACTCGTCTTTAGATTCGCTGCACGAAGCAAACCCTAAAGCACAGAGTGTTGCAAAGCCCGTAATAGCAATCTTTGAAAATCTCATAATATTGTGTTTTTTATTGCCTTATTAGGATTTGGTTGCAAAGTTACGGTTTTTCCTATAATTCGCCCTTCTTCCTTCCGCGTTTATTTGGCAGCAAGTAGGTAATGAAAATTAGCTTTATGTTTGAATGCTCTGTTCGGATGCAGGCTTGATTCTTGAAATAAAGGAGCGGGCTTATATTGTTGGGGCTAAGTGGCTGTTTTCAAGGCTAAAAGATGCTGCAAAGAGAGCGTTCAAACATATAAGCCATAATAGTTACCTACAATATTTACTATAGGTAGGTTCTATAAATTAGTTTTCAATGTAAGGCAGTCTGTCTGTTTTACTTGGATGTCTTCACGCCTCTCGCACCGTATCTTTTTGTCTTTCA
>CALZJF010000073.1 GCA_945787885.1 uncultured Bacteroidales bacterium
CAAGTAAAACAGAAACACTACCTTACATTGAAAACTAATTTATAGAACCTACCTTTACTGAATGCTCAGCTTGGCATGGCGAATCTGATTGTCCACCCTCCACACCACGATGTATGTTCCCCGTGGTTCGTGGCTCATATCGTAGCCCTCGCTGGCGGCAAACCGTGCCACCTTCCTGCCATCGGCGGCATAGACGGCGGCTTCAAAGGTGAGCAGCTCAGGCGTTGCGCTCTCGAAGTGCAGGCGATGTGCTTCGGGATGATAGGCGAGGGCGTACTCCGCAGGCTCGATAGGCGCAATGGCAGTGGTGGGGCTGTCGGTGATTTCCGTCGTAGCCTCGGCGCGCCATTGCCGGTTCTGGCTTTCCGTGTTGCGGCCATCGTTGGTATAGCTGATGATGGGCGTATAGTCGTCAGCCGCACCGCCTGAGAGGTTGGCAGCGTGCGCCGTATAAAGATTTATGAGGTTATAGCAGTCGCTGCCCGCAATGGGCGACATCGTCCAGAGCTGCCTGAAGTCCGTCTCGTCAGGCAGTGCCACATTGAGAGCCGTGCCAACATTGACGGTCGGGCCCACTTCGCCCAGCGTCGGGTCGTTGAGGGCAAGGCCCGCTGCGCGATTGATGATTTGGAAATAGTCGCCCACGGTTTTGAACTGCCATTCCTGCGATGCGCGCCCCTCCGTCGAGGTGTATTGCACGATGTTCGCGTTCTCCACATCCACCGCCTTCCCCGTTCTGGCGTTTGTCAGGCGATAGTAGAAGTTGTCTGGCACGAAGGGCGCAGGCGTTTCGGGCTCATCGGGCTCGCCGGGAGTCTCCGGCTCATCGGGCATGAGTGCGGCAAACGCCGTGGTCAGCCATGCAGAATGCTCGGCGATAAACGTTTTCAGGTCTGCCACATACTGGGAGTACGATGAGTAGAGCACAATCTCATGATACATCTGGCGGTCGATGCCCCATTTCTCATAGTTCAGCTCCTGCGATTCCTGCAGCAGCAGTTCCATGCTGTCGATTTTGCTGTAGAGATAGTCGGCAATGCCAGCATCGAGCAGCTCGGCATACCGGCGATTGATGAGGCGTGCAAACCAAGGGTCGGTCCACATGCGGTTTGTCCAGCTGCGCGCTTGTCCGAATCCGTCCGTCGTCATGAGTTTCGTCGTCGTGGCAGGTATTCGGTAGTCATTGTTGTAGGCGATGTCGAAGTCCCACAGCGGTCCCCAGAAGATGCGCGGGTCGTTTTGCTCCTTATAGAAGTACGTGCTCCATAGCCCATCGACGTTGGCAGAAAGCTCTGTGCAGATATACCAGTCAGCGAGCGATGTGCTGTCCACCCATTGGCGATAGCCGCGCTCGGCATCCGTGTAGTCGTCGCCGCAGAGTGCCGCCTCGAAGTTGTTGATATGCTGGCGGATATATTCATTCTGCTCAGGCGCAATCTCGTCCTCGTCAGGATAGTGGATGCGTATGGGCATCGCGTAGTGGCTGGTGGTGAAGCAGTTGCCATCGTAGAAGCCATCTACTTCGAGGAGGTAGCCTCCGGATATGTCAGACGTATCGGCAAGAGGGAAGTCTTGCTCAGCGATGTTCACGCGGTGTGGGCGCACCTCCACCTGATCGCTAATCTGATAAGAGCCGCAATAGTCGCCGTTGAGGATGAAATCGACGAATTTTGCTGCGGGATTGAACCTGAGCGTAGTAAATTCCCCCATCAGCGATGTGATGGCATTGCGCATGAGACTCTTGTCGGCAGCGTTTGCCAGCAGCGTCCAGCTGCGCGCTTTGGCGTAGCCCTTTCCGAGGAATTTCTCTTTCTCCTTGAACTTGATGCGATAGGGCTTTTTGGCAATCCACCATGTGGAGTTGCCTCTGCCGCGGATTTGCAGCGAGTCGTAGCGGACGATGTTGTCCTCCTCATCGACGTAGTGCATCGTGGCATAAATATATTCCGTCTTGCTGACGATGGGAGCCTGATTGAAAGTCTCGATATAGATGGCAGGAAGATTCGTCAGCCGGACGAAATCTTCTGCCCACACATCCCCCGCAAAGAGGAGGCAGAGTGCGAGCAGGGCGTGGCGGATACAGCGTGTCATATATTTTTCTGATTACAAGTATGGCAAAAGTAATACGTTTTTCGCATCTTTCGTGCATCGCCCATGCCCTTTTCGCAGTTTTCTCTTCCGAAAGCCTCTTATTTGTGCGCTATTTGCTGCGCAGAAGCTTCATGACGGTCTCGCCCGAAGCATTGCGAATGAAGGCGGAATCGCCTGCCACGCGGATTTCAGCGGCGGAGCCCAGGGCCTTGACGATGGCATCTTCCACCTCCATGTTGGGGCCGAGCATCCGCGTCATGCCCGCTTCGGAGAGCGTCAGGCGCGAGCCTTTCAGCGTGTAGTTGCCAAAGAATTGGTTGACGCTGGCATTGCCATGATATTTTCCGTCGGCATCGAAGGCTATGACGGGCTGTTTCTCCGCAGTGAGCGTAGAAGTTCCGTTGGCTTCAACGATGTGCCATTCTCCGCCGCGCACGCTGTTGGCGAGGTGCTGTGAGGTATGGCAGGCAGTGACCGTGGTTGCCGTCAAGGCAAGCGTCAGGATAGAGGTGAGGTTCAGTTTCATAAGTAGGTTAGTAAAGAATGTTTTTTATTTCTATGTAGGTTCTATCAATTAGCTTGCGATGTATCTGCGACTATCAAAACAGAAACACTGCCTTACATTGAAGGTTGGTTCTATCAATTACCTCCGTTGAAAGGGTTAATAATTATGGTTTAACGTTTTGTCATCTTTTGGCTTCTTTTCGGTTCAAATTGCAAGTCTCATCGGTCACGTAGCCCGCTACGCTCCCTCTTCAACTTACAATTTGAACTTGAAAATAATCTCAAAATCTGACAAAGCTAATTTATAGAACCAACCTGAAAACTAATTTATAGAACATCCCTTCAGTCGTTATCTTTTAGCGCTGGCAGCCTGTTATTTGCTTCTTGGCGAAAATCTTACGCCGAGTTTCAACGAGAAGTTGGCAGGATGCGCCTGATAGGCCGTTCGCAGCGTCGTGGAGGTGTCGAAGTAGTAGCCGAATCCAGTCTCGAGATAGAGTGCGGCGGCAGGGCTGAGGCGATATTCTCCTCCCGCAGCCGCCTGCATCGACCATTGGTGCGGCCGTTCGGGAGCCGTCGGAGCAGGTTGGTCAGTATGCACCGCCACGCATTTCTCCCATTCACCGCCCGCGGCGAGATATACATTCCAGTTGCGGCGTTCGATGACGCTGGCAGCTATGCGGAGCGGAATGCCCACGAAGTGCGCTTTCTGATGTTCCACCCGCGTGGGGAGTTGCTGCGTGAAGGTCGAAGCGAGCATGGCGTATGCCACACCCGTCTGCAAGCTCCAGCGTCCGGCCAGCGGAATTGCTATGTCGGCACCGAGGGCAAAGGGCGGCAGATGCTTCTCGTGGAGATTGGTGGTGGAAGTGTGCTGTTTAGGGCTCTCGGCAGCTATGTAGTTGTCAGACTGCATGACTCCCATCTGGTAAGGAGCGAGGGCAGCGCTCGTGCTGCTCTCGCGTCCCGCCGTGCATCCTGCGATGTAGAGCTGGGCAGCAGGCTTGCCGCCCGATGCCCTTTCGCGCTTCGGCGTGGTAGCCTCGGCAGTAGTGGCAGGCCTGCTGACGCTGCGCTCATAGTAAGCATCGTCTGCGCCTTGTGGCTCCGTGCTCCGTGCTTCAGGATTGGCGAAAGCGTGGGGCTCGGGGCGTGCCGGCGTTTCGTGCGCTTCTTGCACTGCGGTGGGCGCAGCCGTTTGGGGGCGTTCTGCCTCGGAATCTTCGGCAGCAGCCTTGGCTGTGAGGGGCATCTCTGTCTCCCCTGGTGTTCTTGGGCTGTATTCTCTGCCAGCGCTCAGCGGTGTTTGCTGACGACTCAGAGCGTCGCCCGCCGTCTTTGCCTCTTCGATGGCTTGCACGAGCTGCTGCGTGAGGGATTGGGAGGACGGTGCCGGGCGGCTGTTGGTGTGCGCCGTGGTCGAAACGTCCGTCGTTTGCAGGGCCACGATGCTGGCGACGACGATTGCCACAGCCGCACATGCCGCCGCCATTGCCCACCAAGCCCTGCGGCGCAGGGGGATGTGGCGGCGCGGGGGCTTGCCTGGCGATGCAGAGGTGGCAGGGAGGGCCGCCTCAATGTCTGCCCACCAGCTCTCAGGCGGAGGCGTAGAGAGGCCGGTGAGCTTTCGCTTTAGCGTATCTGCAAAACGTTGGTCGTTCATCAGAGGGGGGATTGGGGATTAGGAATTATTTTTCTCTCAGTCGCCGACTGAGAGCACAGCGGCTTCGGAATGGGCTTCGGCAGGCTTTGGAGAGGAGAGCCGACTGAGAGCACAGCGGCTTCGGGCCGGGCTTCGGAGAGGGGAGGGCAGGGCCGCGGGGGGATGGAGCAAAGGGCTTTGGGAGATAGGGGCAGGGCTCCCGTGCAAAAGCTCAATGCACGCCTGCCGCACGCTGTTCTTCTATCATTTTGAGCAGCAGGCGTTTCGCTCGGCAGTATTGCGAAGCCGACGTCATGGGCGAAATGCCCAGCATCTCGGCTATCTCCTTGTGGCTCTTCTCTTCAAAGACGTAGAGATTGAGAATCGTGCGGTAACCCTCAGGCAACCTGCGCACGAGTTGGAGGAGCTCTTCGGGCGATAGCTGTTCCATGTCCTCTATCTCCTCGTCCGTCACCTCTATGTTCTCCTCCAGCGAGCCAGTGGGGAGCAGCGTAGCGGCACGCAGCAATTTCAGGCTTTCGTTGGCAGCTATGCGTGCTATCCAAGCCTGCAGCCCTCCCTCTTGCCGATATTCGAAGTCTGCGATATGGCGGAATATGCGGATGAAAGTCTCCTGAACGGCATCTTTCACATCCTCCTCATCGCTGAGATACCTTCGGCAGACACCACAGACCATGCCGGCGAAACGGTCGTAGAGCATCTTAGGCCCTCCCGCTTCGCCAGCCCTGATGTGTTGGAGCAGGGATTTGTCTGTCATCGTGCGTGTCATATATATATGTATATAATGGCAGAAATGGGGCTTTATTGCATGAGAAGCGGAAGAAAATGGCCGTTTCCGCGCTGAAAACAGCAACGTCCCGCTCAAAAAAATCCCCGTGCGGATGCAATATGCAGCGAAAAACGGCATTTTATGAGTAGAATCACTAATTTCTATAGAACCTACCTATAACAATACAGATTTGAGAATGAAAAAGAAAATCCTTACCTTGGCAGGCTGCGCGTTGGCCATCGCCTCCTTCAATGCTTGCATGAACGATGATTCCGACAATGGCTACGTCTATTATAGCTATTTCACCATCACCGGCGAAGGCGACAACTATGTGCTCTACGGCGACGAGGACAGCCTGACGGTCTATCCTACGCCGGAGAGCGTGGCCAGCATCACGTCTGGCAAAGGGTTCGGCAGCAATCGCCGTGCAGAGCTGTATATGGTCTATCAGCCCGAAAACGTCAGTGTGGAAAATGGCAGGGAGGTGTTGCGAGGAGCAGTATTGAAGGGCGGAAGCTACATTCGCACCATCTCTCTGCTGACCCCCGCTGAGGCTCAGGCTGAAAACGTCTGTGTGGCCGACAGCATCTTCCCCATCGTCAGGTTAGAGCGCATTTGGGGATGCAATGGATTCCTCAACACGATCGTCACGGGCGACTATTCCGCCAACAACAATGGCGGCATACGTCCGACGGTGAATCTCGTCGTGACGTGCGATGAAGGTGCAGAAAATGCCGCCACGCTCCGCCTGCTCTACAATCGCCACTCTGCAAAAGACTGCTACACGATGGGCCGCACGCAGTTCATGACCTCCTACGATGCTGCATTGCTGCAGGACGTGCCAGGCACTGACTCCATCAGCCTGACAGTTTATGCCGACACCGTATATGCCGGAAAGCTGAAGATTAGCCGAAGCAGTCTGCTGAAGCCCGCAGGATTGTAAACGAGATGTAGGAAAAATATCATCTCTGTTTGTGGCCTTCAAATTTTCTGCAGCACTCTTGTTGTTCAAGTGTTCATTTTCGGGGGTTAAAATGAACACTTTCAGGGTTTATAGTGAACACTTTTGCAGCCGAAACTGATCGCTGGAGCGTGAGTATCTCGCTCCAAACGGTGCGAAAAGCTTGTTGTCTTTCCCCCTCCTCCATATCACGAGGACATTTAGATGCAAACAAGGCACACCATCGAGGCAAGAGAGCAAGCCACAAAAATACGGGATTGACGCAGCTGTCAATCCCGTATTTATTTTTGTAATGGTAGGTAGGCTATTTCGATTGCACTACGCTTTAGGTAGGTTCTATAAATTAGTTTTCAATGTAAGGCAGTGTTTCTGCTTTACTTGGATGTCTTCACGCCTCTCGCACCGTATCTTTTTGTCTTTCATTCAGTCACGTAGCCCGCTACGCTCCCTCGTGAAAAACAAAAACCTACGGCACGATAGTCGCAAATACATCGCAAGCTAATTTATAGAACCTACCTTTAGCGAATCTGGTCGAAATTATTTTGGGTGATTTTGGCTGATTGTAATCCAATGAGCGCATTTTTGATGACAAGTCTCATTATCATCAGACATAAAGAGTGAGACGGCCGAAAAAGGAAAAGAGGGGGTGTGAGTGACATGCAGGCGGCTGCAAAAAGGGTCAAAAATGGGAGTCTTGTACCTTGGTTGTATCTCAGTCGGCATATATGGCTGATAAACAACAGAGGTTGATAATTCGGCGGCAACTCAACCGAACAGAAATACACCTGTGTTAGTAAATAGAAGGACTATCATTCAAAAAAGGTGTTATATAGGTTTCTGTCGTAGAAAATCAATGGCATAAATAGAAAATATTTGCATTCCGTTCAATATACTTCGATAGTTTTGTGTATCTTTGCCGCAAAAATGAAGGTAATATGGAAAAAGCAAAAAAAAATCTCAATCGCATTAAGGTTATTCTTGCAGAGAAGAACCTGCAAAATAAATGGTTGGCAGAGAAGATAGGCAGAGACCAAGCCACTGTTTCCAAATGGGCGACCAATTCAACCCAGCCAAGCCTTGACATGCTGATAAAGATTGCGAAGGTCTTGGAGGTGGAACTGACTGACCTGGTGAGGATTCCAAAGGATGAATAAAAAGAGTACAAGTATGAAACAAGAAGAAATAAGACTGCTCTTTCAACAGTTTGAGCAAGTGGCATGTGTTTCCGGTGACGTGGAATGCTGGAGCGCAAGGGAACTGTGCGAGTTGATGGGATATAAGTTGTGGCAAAACTTTACCAAGGTAATTGAAAAAGCCAAGGCGGCATGTAGCAATGTAGGCCAAAATATAGAAGACCATTTTATTGACGTCAATAAAAAGGTTAGCATAGGCTCAGGTGCTGAGCGTCAGATAGATGACATCATGCTCACGCGCTACGCCTGCTATCTTGTGGCGCAGAATGGCGACCCTCGCAAGCCGCAGATAGCCTTTGCACAGACCTACTTCGCCATTCAGACACGCCGTGCCGAGTTGGTGGAACAGCGATTGCAGGAATGGGAACGGGTAAAAGCCCGTACCAAGTTGCAGGAGACGGAGCGCATCCTTTCGGGTGTTCTTTATGAGCGAGGTATCAACGACAAGAGTTTTGCCGTAATCCGGTCAAAAGGCGACCAAGCCCTGTTCCGTCTGAGTACAGCCACACTGAAGCGCAAGATGGGCATACCCGACAAGCGACCTTTGGCCGACTTTCTGCCTACTATCAGCATCAAGGCAAAAGACTTTGCTGCCGAGATGACCAGCGTGAACGTGCAGACCAAAGACCTTCATGGCGAGGGCAGCATCACGCAGGAGCATATCGACAACAATGCCGCCGTGCGCAGGATGCTGGTGGAGCGTGGCATCATTCCAGAGAATCTCCCTCCTGCTGAGGATGTAAAGAAGGTGGAACGGAGATTGGAGAGTGAACAGAAGAAAGTAATGGATAATAAGAAATAAGGTTTATGGAAGATATAATTTTGAGAACCGGTGATGTTTCTGAAAATGGCCGAGTAACAATTGTTGATGAAGATAAATTGTGTTATCTTGCAAAATTAGAATCAAGAGATGCAAAGGGAATACGTACTATTTCAAAAGCTCTTTTAAAAGAATTTATTGAGTATGTGAAAGAGCATCCAGATGCATCCCCTAGAGATGCCAGAAACGCTCTAAGTGGAAAAAGTGATATTGACAAGTATGAGTATGGATACGATTCAACACTTGTTATTATGGCTAAGATGGTAATCAACAAAGAAAAGTCGTATCCGCATGAAAACAATATTCATGTAAAATATAGAAATAACTGTTACCGCCCCTACCTCACCGCCATCAAATCCAAGCCCTTCCTGCTTCTTGCCGGCATATCAGGCACCGGCAAGAGCCGTATTGTGAGGGAATTGGCTCGTGCTTGCTGGGAGGCAGGTTCGGAAGAATACAAGGCGCAGAAGCCAAAGAACTTTGAGATGGTGCAGGTGAAGCCGAACTGGCATGACTCGGGCGAACTGATTGGCTATGTGAGCCGTGTGAGCGGAAAGCCGGAGTTTGTGGCCGGCGACTTCCTGAAGTTCGTGGCAAAGGCGTGGGAAGACCTCGAAACACCTTATTTCCTCTGTCTTGACGAGATGAACCTCGCACCTGTAGAACAGTATTTTGCCGAATACCTGAGCGTAGTGGAGTCCCGGAAGAGGAATGACGAGGGGATGGTGGTGACGGATGCCATTCTGAAGAAAGCCAATGAAGAATGGTACTTCAACCTCACTGCCTCTTTGACATCGGATGAGGAGATACGTAAGCAGTTTAACGAGGAAGGTATCTCTTTGCCCCAAAACCTTATCGTGGTGGGCACTGTCAATATGGACGAGACGACATTCTCTTTCTCGCGCAAGGTGCTTGACCGTGCCATGACCATCGAGATGAACGAGGTGGACCTGTACGGAGGCCTGACAGACCGACATGAAGAAATCGGGAAGATTGGAAACAATGAACTGGTGGGCACTGCTGTGGAAGGGGTGGACGTATATGGCGACAACAAGGCTGTGTGTGACAAAGCTATCGATTACCTTGCCAAGCTGAACGAAATATTGGAAGGCACACCATTCAAGGTGGCATACCGCACACGCAACGAGTTCCTGCTCTATGTGGTGAACAACCTGCCTTACTGCAAGGACAAGGAAGGCAACGACCTGCCGCAAGGCTATGTCATAGCCAGGGCACTCGATGAGATAACGAGCATGAAGATCCTTTCCCGCATTGAGGGTGATGACACCAAGGTGAAGGAGAGTATGCTTGACAATCTGATGGATGCCATCAAGGATGGGCTGAGTGAAATAGCTGGTGAGGAGAATACGGTGAAATCCGTCTCGATTGCTAAGTTGAAGGAAATGAAGGGCAGGCTCAGTTCGGGTTATACAAGTTTCTGGAGTTGATGGATTGATGCAAAACATGAAAAGCCGAGTGCAAATATGACTAAGAAAGAAATCATCAAAGTGTTTGAGGAACGGAAAGTCCGCACCGTATGGGACGACAAGGAAGAGAAATGGTACTTCTCTATTGTCGATGTGGTTGCTGTGCTTACGGATAGCGCAGACCCCAAACAATATATCAAAAGAATGAAAAGCAGGGACGAAAGTCTCAAGGCCAACTGGGGTACAATTTGTACCCTGGTTCCGCTGGTCAGCGAAGATGGAAAAAAGCATAAGGAGATGACTGCCGATACGGAAGGCATCTTCCGTATCATACAGTCCATTCCCTCTCCCAAAGCTGAGCCATTCAAACGATGGATGGCACAGGTGGCAGCCTTACGTCTGGAACAGATGCAGGATCCTGAGTTGAGTATCGAACAGGCCATTGCCGACTACAAGCGTCTGGGATATAGCGACCAATGGATAAACAGAAGGGTGAAAAGCATTGAGGTACGCAAGGAACTGACTGACGAGTGGAACCGCTCAGGCGTGAAGGAGGGTGTGGAATATGCCACACTTACCGACATCATCACGCGTGAATGGAGCGGCATGACCACCAAGCAGTACAAGCGTCATAAGGGATTGAAGAAAGAAAGTCTTCGAGACAACATGACCAACGTGGAACTGGCTCTCAACATGCTGGCAGAAGCATCGACCACGGAAATCTCTCGGCAAAAGAATCCGAAGGGATTCAAGCAGAGTGCCCAAGTGGCACAGGAAGGTGGCAGTGTGGCTGCCGCCGCACGCAAACAGTTGGAAAGCAAGACGGGTAAGTCTGCCATATCATCAGAAAAAGCCTCGGATTATCTGTTGCCCCCAGATGACGGCAAAAACAACGAATAATTGAAGTTATGGAACTCCTGACCATACAACACATAGACTTCACGATGAGCATCGAGTGCGGAAAGTTCGATGCCATCTGGACGAAAGCCAAGAATAACATCGGA
>CALZJF010000074.1 GCA_945787885.1 uncultured Bacteroidales bacterium
AAAGCGATTCAAATGCTCCAAAGTTTATATCTTTCATAAGCCAACCATTTTGGGGTTGGTATGAGTAACTTTGGTGACTTTTTTACAAAGTGCCAAAAACCACCTAAAATCTGTGGAGATTAGGTGGTTTGAGAGAGTAAATAATTGATTGGCAAGAAATTGCAATCAAATGTTAAAAATCTATAACGAGTAGGGTAAACTCATATAAACTTACCATTTGGAATATCGCTGTGAGAACGCTGCACCTTCCTACTACCGCGGAATCAATCAATACGGGGACTACGAAGCGTGGGGCAGGCCCTTTGGCAAGACAACGGCATCGGAAGTGGTCTTCGGCGAGAAGGTCAGAGAGATTGCTCCCTGCTTTTTTGAAGATTCGCAATTCGAAGCCGACATCGTCCTGCCGGAATCTTTGGAGAAAATCGGACACGCCGCCTTTGCCGATGCCCCCATCACGGGCATTCGCTTCCCGTCGAAACTGAAAATCATCCCTAAGAACGTATGCTATGGATGCTACAATCTGGGGGAAATCGTCCTGCCCGACTCGGCAGAAGTCGTTGGCGACTATGCCTTCTCGGGTTGCTTCACGACAATGCCCGAACTTCCCCCGACGCTGAAGCACATTGGCGAAAGAGCATTTTTCCGCATGCACGCCAGAGGCTTATCATGCCTGCATCTTCCGCCCTATCTGGAAACCATCGGCGCGGAAGCTTTCTGCAATGATTCAGGAGGAAACCTCTATGAGAGAATCTTCATTCCACAGACGGTGAGGCATATCGGCACGGGGGCTTTCATCTTCAGCTCACGCGCCACTTACAACACATGCGTGATAGCCATGCCGACGGAAGTGCCCGTCACGGAAGACGGCAATCCATTCGACAACGAATATTATTCCAACCGCAATCAGCACTGGCAACTCGTAGTACCGGAACAGGCATTAAAAAAATATCGGTCGGCGGACGGATGGAAGAACTTCGGGACTTTCACTGCCAACGCCCCCCTTTCGCTGTCCGACACCTCGCAGGCGTTCACGGCCGACTTCTCCAACAGCGAGTCGTACCCTGATTTCCTCAAGGGCATTGTCGTCAACCATGTCTATCACAGCTGCGATTTTATCTCTTCGCCCGGAATGCTGCAACAGATGGACGAAGCCCTGATGGAGGGCATCGAAGGGAAGCGGATAGAAAACCATGACCTCTACGCCTTGGGCTTCCGAGGTCTTATCATGGAGCTGCCAGCTGGAAGAGGAGTCGTGGAAATCACTCTGTGTGAAGGAAGCACGGGCGAAGTGCGTCTGAAAACCGAGCATACGCCCTCGGTGAAGATAGAAAATCAGAAGGAGAAGCAGCGTTTCGACTATGACGTGGAGCAGCCCACATATCTCTATATCTACGGCACGGAGGGCTATCCGAGCGTACGCCAGATTTCCATCGTCCCTGAAGCATCTGCCATCCAAACACCGACTGCCGACTGCCGGGCTCCGCAAGCGGAAAGCTATCGCATGGACGGCAGGAGGGCAAAACCGGGCGATACAGGCATCATCATCGAACGCGGTGAAGACGGAAAATCCGCGCGGAAGATTGTCCGCTGACCATGACCGCCAGCTGACTATGACCGTCGGCTGACTATGACCGTCAGCTGACGTGGAGGGCTTATCTCTCGCCCAATCAAGCTCATTCATTGTCGTAACGAACATCATCATTCCTCCGGAAAACACGATGAGGGTGTGTCAGAAGCAACTGACACACCCTCATTTTCCTACTGGCAAGCAGGCGTAAAAATCATTGACGGTGGGAATTTACAGAACCCACCTACAGCGAAAATCAGGCTTAATAGCGGAGGATTTGGCCGAGCTGGAGCTTGGCGCGCTTGCTGATATTGTTGCGGCGGCAAAGCTCACGGATGGAGACCCCCGTACGCTTCGAGATAGTGTAGAGGCTGTCGCCCTTCTTCACCTTATAGACCTTTCCCTTATTGCTTCTGCCGGAGGAAGAGGCCGTGCGCGCCTGAGGCTGTTCGGCATCGTGCTGCGCCAGAAGCGGTTCGCCCTGCTCGGCATTTCCCTGCTCGGTGTTGGCAGCAAGGCTGGCACCATCGGAGAGGCGTGAAGGACGGAAGTGGGGATTGATGAAATCGTAGAAATCGCAGGTGACGTCCTGATTGACGAAGTCGAAAAGCAGGGCGGGATTGATGGCTTCGCCCAAGAGGCGCGTTTCAAAATGCAGGTGTGAGCCCGTGCTGCGCCCCGTGTTGCCGCCGAGGCCGATGGGCTCGCCGGCGCGGACCTCATCGCCCACCTTCACGAGCTGCTTGCTCAGATGGCCATAGATGGTCTCCAGACCATTGTTGTGGCGCACGACGATGTATTTTCCGTAGCCTCCGGCTTCATATTTCACAATGCGCACCTTGCCATCGAAGGCACTGACGATGGTGTCGCCGATATATACCTTCACATCAATGCCCTTGTGGCTGCGTCCGAAGGCTGGGCGATAGCCGAAGTTGGAGGTCACGACGCGGCTCGGCGTCGGCATGGCAAAGCCTCGCAAGTCTATGCGGAAACGCTCGGGGAGCTGATTGTCGGAGTAGCAATGCACGCGTTCGGTGTTCCAGGAAGAATAGAGTTCGCCAGCATCATAGTTCACCACCTTCTTTCTATTGAGGACACTGCTGATGGCCACACTGTCGATGGCTTTCATCCTGCGGTCAACGGGAGCCTGACGTGCTATGAGGTCTTGCGCAAGGGCGGGAGTAGCCGTAAAAAACGTGAAGGCACCAAAAAGCATCGTCAGCACACGCGTGGGCTTCTTCATGGCGAAGAAGCCTATTTTGTTTGTGTTTATCATGGGTTCTAAGTCTATGTTACGTGGCAAAATTAACATGAATTTTACAAACGTCCAACATTTCCCTGAATTTCTCAGTATATTTTTTTCGGAAAGTGGTCATTTTGCACGTTGCAGATACCTCACTGAAAAGGATTTCGTAACTTTGCCGACAGATGACAGGGCTGCCTTGCAGCGTGGCTGCCAACGATTCATTGACCGCGGTCCCTGCATTTCCATATTGTCTCAAGGTAGGTTCTATAAATTAGCTTGCGATGTATTTGCGACTATCGTGCCGTAGGTTTTTGTTTTTCACGAGGGAGCGTAGTGGGCTACGTGACCGAATGAAAGACAAAAAGATCTGGTGCGAGAGGCGTGAAGACATCCAAGCAAGACAGAAACACTACCTTACATTGGAAACTAATTTATAGAACCTACCTCAAGAATTTCCTCTTTACCCCCAGCCCATCCGAGAATCAGCATGATATCCGTAGAACATCTTTCAGTAGAATTTTCAGCGCGTCCGCTCTTCACGGACGCTTGTTTTGTGGTCAATCGCCGCGACCGCATTGCCCTCACGGGAAAGAACGGTGCGGGAAAATCTACCATGCTCAAAATCATTGCCGGCGAGCAGCGGCCATCGGGCGGAAGCGTGGCGATGCAGCGCGATGTCAGCGTGGGCTATCTGCCGCAGGTGATGGTGCTTTCGGACGACACGACGCTGATAGCCGAGGCTGAAAAGGCCTTCGGGCATATTCAGGAACTGGAAGCCAAGGTGGAAAGCCTGAACCAAGAAATGGCGGGACGCACGGACTACGACTCTCCTGCCTACATGGAACTCGTGGATGCCTTCGCACGCGAGCACGAACGCCTGGAAATGATGGGGGCCCGCAACCGCCGCGCAGAGATTGAGCGCACGCTGCAAGGCCTGGGCTTCGAGCGCACGGACTTTGAACGCCCCACCCGCGAATTTTCAGGAGGATGGCGCATGCGCATCGAACTGGCAAAGCTGCTCCTCGCACGCCACGATGTGCTCCTGCTCGACGAGCCGACAAACCATCTCGACATCGAGTCGATACGCTGGCTGGAGCAATTCCTGGCACGAAGCAGTGCAGCCGTCATCCTCGTCTCGCACGACCGTGCCTTCATCAACAATGTGACGAACCGCACGCTGGAGATTTCCTGCGGACAGGTGATAGACTACCGGGTGGCATACGATGAATATGTGCGGCTGAGGGCTGAACGCCGGGAGGCACAGCTCCGTGCCTACGAGAACCAGCAGAAGGAGATAGCCGAGATACGCGACTTCATAGAGCGTTTCCGCTATAAGCCCACGAAGGCGGTGCAGGTGCAGAGCCGCATCAAGCAGTTAGAGAAAATAGTCCCCATAGAGATTGACGAAACCGACAATGCCAGCCTGCATCTGAAATTCCCGCCCTGCCAGCGCAGCGGCGACTTCCCCATCGTCTGCGAAGAGGTGGCGAAGAGCTATGGCTCGCACTGCGTCTTCAGCGATGTGAACCTCCGCATCCGCCGCGGCGAGAAGGTGGCGTTCGTGGGGCGAAACGGCGAGGGAAAGTCCACGCTGGTGAAGTGTATCATGGGCGAAATCCCCTTCTCCGGCACGCTGACCATCGGCCATGGGGTGGAAATAGGCTACTACGCTCAGAATCAGGCCCAGATGCTCGACGAGGAGCGCACCGTCTTTGACACCATCGACCGCGTGGCGAAGGGCGACATCCGCCTGAAGATTCGCGACATACTGGGCGCCTTCATGTTCGGCGGCGAGGCCTCTGAAAAGAAGGTGAAGGTGCTCTCGGGCGGTGAGCGCAGCAGGCTTGCCATGATCAGCCTGCTGCTGGAGCCGATGAATCTGCTGATTCTCGACGAGCCGACGAACCACTTCGACATGCGCACGAAGGATGTGCTGAAGGAGGCCATACTGGCATTTGATGGCACCGTCATCATCGTGAGCCACGACCGCGAATTTCTCGACGGACTCGTGACGAAGGTCTATGAGTTTGGCGGGGGAAAGGTGCGCGAACACATTGGCGGCATCTACGATTTTCTGCGCACGAAGGACATCGACACCCTCGATGCCCTGCAGACGCTGCAAGAGGCTGGGCGCGTCAGCCCGGCACAGATGGGGGCTGCCCCTGCCGCGGGCTCTGCGGCGACTGCAAAATCTGCGGGCAAGGCGGCTGAAAAGCCTGCTCCCTCCGAGGGCGCACTATCGTATGCCGAACAAAAGGAGCTGGCACGCCAGCGCCGCAAGATGGAGCAGGCCGTGAAGGACGCCGAACAGCGCATAGAAAAGCTCGAGGAGCAGATTGCCACGATGGAGGCGCAGCTCGCCACTCCCGAAGGGGCTGCCGACGCCGCGCTATTCGTGAAATACGGCGAACTGAAGTCTGCCCTCTCGGAGGCGGAAGACGAATGGGCTGCTGCCATTGAGGCGGTTGAAGCGTTCGGATAAACAATGCTGATAGGTGTACAAAATGATTTATTCAATCCTTGCAGACCTATACATATTCCTTGCACACCTACCCATCATTTCAAAACATACCATAAAATTAAAAACACACCTATATATATGCTTCACTTCAAACATCTTCTTTCTGCCCTTGCCCTTGCTTCGGGCACCTGCATGGGGCAAGACCTTGGCACTGGCATTGACCGTGCGAACATGGACCTCACGGCAAAGCCCGGCACCAACTTCTTCCAGTATGCCGGCGGAGGCTGGATGGCTGCCCATCCGCTCGATGCTGAACATGCTCGCTATGGGCATTTCAATCAGCTCAATGAGACCAATCAGGAACGGCTGCGCCAAATCATCCTCGACCTCTCGGCGACTCCGAGCGAAACCGGCACTCTCGAACAGAAAATCGGCGGACTCTACCGCCTCGCCATGGACTCCGCGCGCCTGAACGCCGAGGGCGCAACGCCCATACGCCCCCTGCTCAGCCAAATCAGAGGGGCAAAGAATAAGAAGGAACTCTTCGTCGTGCAGAGCACGCTGAGCCACCACGGTGTGGCAGGCTGGATTTCATCCTACTGCGGTGCGGACGAGAAGAATGCCAAGCAGAACATCGTGCAGATTGGCCAGCCGCAGCTGTCGCTCGGACAGCGCGACTACTATGTGGACGATGATGCTGCCATGGAGGACATCCGCAAGGCGTTCGTGAAATACGTGGCCGACCTCTTCCGCCTCGTAGGCGACGACGATGCTGCGGCTCAGCAGAAGGCGGCTGCCGTCATGGCGCTTGAAACGCGGCAGGCAGAGGCGAACTATTCGGCGGTGCAGCTCCGCAACCCCGAGGCCAACTATCACAAGATGACGTATGCCGAACTCCTCAGCGAATATCCCGGCATCGACTGGAGCACCTACTTCCTGCTCGAAGGCTATCCTGCCTTCACCGAAGTGGTGGTGGGCCAGCGCGAACCGCTCCATGCCTTGGAAGCACTGTGGCAGGAGGCTTCGCTTGAAGACCTGAAGGCTTTTGCCGAATTTCGCCTCATCGACGATGCTGCCAGCTATCTCTCCGACGATTTCCGCCAACTCAGCTTCAGCTTCTATGGCACCACGCTCCAGGGCTCAGAGCAAGACCGTCCGCGCTGGAAGCGTGCCGTCAGCACGATTGACCGCGTGCTGGGCGAGGCTGTCGGAAAGATTTATGTAGAGCGTTTCTTCCCCGAAAGCAGCAAGGTGCGCATGAAGGAACTCGTCAATCAGCTTGCCATTGCCCTGGGCGAGCGCATCGACGCACAGTCGTGGATGAGCGAGGAGACGAAGCTGAAGGCGCACGAGAAGCTTTCCACCTTCTACGTCAAGATTGGCTACCCCGATGAGTGGACGGATTATTCCAGCCTCCACATTGATGAGAGCAAGAGCTTCTACTCGAATCTCCTTGCCGCCGCTGCCTGGCATACGGACGACCACATTGCCAAACATGCCAACAAGCCCGTCAATCGCGACGAATGGCTCATGACGCCCCAGACCATCAACGCCTACTACAATCCGACGACGAACGAGATTTGCTTCCCCGCGGGCATTCTCCAGCCCCCCTTCTTCAACCCCGAAGCCGACGATGCTGCCAACTATGGCGCTATCGGCGTGGTCATCGGCCATGAGATGACGCACGGCTTCGACGACCAAGGCTGCAAATACGACAAGGACGGCAACCTGAACAACTGGTGGACGGCGGAAGATGCAGCTCGCTTCAAGGAGCGCACTGACATGATGATCAACTACTTCAACGGCTTGGAGGCACTGCCCGGACTGCCGTGCAACGGCGCACTGACCGTGGGCGAGAACCTGGCTGACCACGGCGGTCTGATGGTTGCCCATCAGGCTTTCCACAATGCCATGAAGACGCAGCCGCTCGCCACTGCCGACGGCTTCACCCCCGACCAGCGCTTCTTCCTGAGCTACGGACTGATCTGGGCGAACAACATCCGCGAGGAGAGCATCCGCCAACTCACGAAGTCCGACCCTCACTCCCTCGGTTGCTGGCGCGTGAACGGCGCGTTGCCCCACATTGATGCTTGGTACAAAGCCTTCGGCATCCGCAAGTCCGACCCTCTCTATCTGAATCCGAAACACCGCGTCGCCGTGTGGTAACCGCCGCGTCGCAACAGGTATTTCCCATGGGGGAAGATGCTGCACTCTCTGCCGCATCTTCCCCTTTTCCTGTCTGCACCACTCTGGCAAACTGGCATACGCAAGGGCTCGCCTACACCACCAAGTCGCTCCTGCGCTTCGCCTCCTGAACGTGTGCCCTGACGAGCATGACGTTGCCCAACGTGATGACTCCCACGCGGCCTATGAACATCAGGACTATCAGCACGAGCTTGCTGCTGACGCAGATGGAGGACAGGACACCTGAGGAAAGCCCTGCCGTGGCCAATGCCGACGTGGCTTCGAAGACGATGTCCAGGAAACGCTGGCTATCGCCTTCAAAGAGCGTCAGCAGATAGATGCCTGCGGCAAGAATGGAGGTATAGAAGACGGCAGTGGTCAGTGCGGCATCCACGCGATAGGCCGGGACTTTGTTGCCTGCCAAGGAGATTTCCTTGCGCAGTCCGAGCTTGTTCTTCGTATAGGCGAAGAGGGCGGAGAGTGTGGTGGACTTCAGGCCGCCGCCCGTGCCCGAGGGCGACGCGCCGATATACATGGAGAACGACAGCACGAGCATCGTCACGGCGCACACGGAACTCGTGTCGATGGTGTTAAAGCCCACCGTCGTGATGGCTGACATGGAGTGAAACCAGGCTGCCAGCATCCTGTCAGGGACACTCAGAGTTTGCAGGGCAGGCTCCCGGAAGAACAAATGGAGAGTGCTCCAGAGGGTCAGCCCCGTGGTGATGACGGCTATCACCTTCGTGGTGAATGAAATCTTATAGTTGGGCCGGCGGAATTTCCTGAGCACATCGGTCATCATGATGAAGCCCATGGCTCCCATATAGCTCAGCGTGGCTATGACGATATTGACGTACCAATCAGTCTGGAACTGCATCAGATTGTCAGAATAGATGCTGAAGCCTGCCGTACAGAAGGCTGAGACCGAATGAAACACTGCCGACCACAGCGGGCTCTCGACATGGTGCAGGAGGAAATAGGGATAGAGCAGGACAATCCCTGCAAATTCAAATGCCAACGAGAAGTTCACGATGTTTCCAAGCATACTGTCGGACTGCATCTTGTCAGGAAACGAGAACTGCGCATGAAACATCTTCGCCTCGTTCGTGCCGAGATGCCGCGTCAGACGGAGCATCACGTAGGAAGAGAAGGTCATATAGCCCAGTCCGCCGAGTTGGATGAGCATCAAAATGACCAACTGCCCCCAAAAGGTATAGCAGGAAGACACATCGATGGTGGAAAGTCCTGTCGTTGACAAGGCGGAAACGGCAGAAAACAGATTGTCAACGATGGATGCGCCTCCTCGGTGGCAGAATGGGAGGGAGATCAAAAGAGTGCCGAGAAGAGAATAAACAAGATAGCCAGTCAAAAGCTGACGCTGAGGATAGTCTGATTTGTACCCCAATGAGAAAAGAGTCTCCAAGTTCAATCTTTTCATAACTGTTTGCTTCATGCAGGAGAGATAAGCCCGCATTTTTGACCACAAAGGTAAGGCAAATCAAAGATAAGGCCAAGCAATCTCAGGGAAATTGCCCGAAAGCCCTGCGTTAGCTGTTAAAGCCTGCCATCTGTTTTCGTGTGTGAATGATGCAAATCTCCCCTTTTTCAGCATGATAGTCTCCGTTCTTTTTGCCCTTCTAACACGCTTTTTTGTGATTATCTAGTGGAAAAAACGTTCATCAGAACTTTTTTATGGTATTGATGGTTAAAAAATAGGTTTACTTCCCCTATTTTCGATTTTTTTCATACCTTTGCGTCACTGATTGGAGACTCCTGCATATAGGAGAATAGCCAATCGGACAAGAGAAGGCATATTAGCTTTATCCGTTTCCGCTCGAAGTCTGGAAAACTATCAAGCAAACCGAAACAGTGGATAGAGAAAGTGTGCCATCCTTAGTGTATTGTATATATACGGCACAGCCCCTATTGTGTCTTAACATATCGTACACAGGGATGGGGCTTATTTCGTTCATTCGTTTCAAAGGTTTTTCCAGACACCTGAGCAGAGGATGTGGCGTATGCGCTCCATCCTTTTCTTGTATATATAGGTCAAACCGCCGTAGGAGTGGAGCGTATCGGGCTACGTGACTGAATGAAAGACAAAAACCTACGGTGCGAGAGGCGTGAAGACATCCAAGCAAAACAGAAATACGGCCTTACATTGAAAACTAATTTATAGAACCTACCTTTAACATCTAAGGGGCTTAGCCCGAAGAGCGTCTGCTCGTTCATCCTTATACCCTTAATCACGTTCATAATGGCAAACATTACGGTCTCTGAGTCGCTTTTCTTGAAAAATGTGCTTATCTCCGAGAGAAATTTTGTAACATTGTTCACTGGCATAGGATATATGAGTTTTTTGTTTGGCACCATAAAGTTACTCCTTGCGACATACGCAAGAAATCCTATGCCTTTTTTATGCCAATATTTTCACACCATAGTTTACTTCCGAAACTTAAATAATCTAATCGAAAATGAAAGTACTAACATTCATCATTATTCTTTGCGTCTGCTGTTTGAACGCAAATGCACAAAAATACTGGGTAATGGGGCAAATTGTAGATGATTTCACTTATGATCCTATAGATTCCGTAACAGTAAGATTTCTCCGTA
>CALZJF010000075.1 GCA_945787885.1 uncultured Bacteroidales bacterium
CTACATTCTGATACACCTTCTTCACCTCGAAGTATTGTGCCTTGGGGCTGAGGTCAGGGCGCATGATGCCGTTCATGCAGAACATGCCGTCGTTGGGCTTATCGCCGAAGTCGCCTCCGTAGCCCCAGTATTTCTTGCCATCGGGGGTATAGTTGTTGATGGCCTGGTCCACCCAGTCCCAGATAGCACCTCCCACGAAGAAGTTCGTGCTCTCCATGGCATCCCAATAATCTACGAGGTTGCCGACGGCGTTGCCCATGGAATGGGCGTATTCGGAGATGTGGAAGGGATAGACGAGCCCTTTCTCCTGGCCTTTTACGGCTGCCTGCACCCACGCAATCGAGGGATACTGGTTAGAACCCATATCGACGATGTTGTTGTTGCGCTCATACTGCACGGGGCGCGAGGCGTCGAACGCCTTGATGGCTTTGTAGGCTTCCACGAAGTTGTCGCCGGGGCCGGCCTCATTGCCCAACGACCAGATGCAGACGGAGGGATGATTGACGTGCTGATGCACCATCTCCATATTGCGTGCCACGTGCTGGTCGCGGAACTCTGGCACCCACGACAACGACTCGTCGCCGTAGTAATACTCATGGCTCTCGATGTTGGCTTCATCCTCGAGCATGATGCCATATTTGTCGCAGAGATAATACCAATAGGGGTCGTCGGGATAATGACAGTTGCGCACGTGGTTGATGTTGCCGCGCTTCATCAGCATCACCTCTTCTTCCATCTGTTCGCGAGTGATGGCGTGGCCCCGCTCAGGAGAATTTTCGTGGCGGTTCACGCCCTTCATCTTCACGGGCTTGTCGTTGAGGTAATAATAGCGCCCGGCCAATCCGAATTCATCGTCGTTGGCGGCGGTCTCACGGATTTCGCAGGTGCGGAAACCTACGATGGTGCTGACCGTCTCTACCACTCTTCCCTCGGCGTCCTTCAGCTCTGCCACGAGCACATATCTGTGGGGGGCTTCCGCGCTCCAGGGCTTGGCGGTGGGACACGTGATGCTGACGCTCTCCGTGGCATCGGCAGTCCCTGCGACGGGGATTTCCAGCGGTTGCTGTGCGCTCGTCTGGGCAGCCACGGGGGTGTTCTGCTCGCCGTAGAGCTCTTTTTCGTAGAGCGAATAGCTGAGGGTGGCTCCCTTGACGGGCTTCTTGCCCAGATTCTTCAACACGGTGTTCACCTTCAGCGTGTTGGCGGACTGTGCCACTGCCACGATGTCGGCCACTTGCACCCGAGGCTTGCTGTGGAGGGCCACGGTGCGGAAGATGCCGGGCAGGCGGAACATATCCTGGCTCTCAAGGAAGCTGCCGTCGCTCTGGCGATACACTTCGCACGCCACGACGTTCTCGCCCTTCACGAGATAGGGCGTGATGTCGAACTCGGCAGTGGAGCGGGAATTCTTGGAGAATCCCACGTAGCGCCCATTGACGTATAGATAGAAGAAGGAATCTACACCGTCGAAGGCGAGATAGACCTCGCGGCCGTCCCATGTCTCGGGCACGGTGAAGCTCCGGCGATACGAACCCACTTCGTTGCGGTTCTTATAGGTCAGCCAGTCTTTCGAGGGCTCACGCATGACGCCTTCCTTCCAGTCGCCCTTCTTCACCTGATGCTGGAAGATGACGCGCTGATTGGAATAGATGGGCATTCCCCACTTCTGCGTGCCGTCGTGCTGAAGGCCTGCCACTGGCCAGTTCATGGGCACTTCCACGTTGCTCCACTCATGACCGTCGCTGCCGAGCTGATAGTCGGCGGCGTAGAAGTTCATCGGACGCTCCGACGGATTTCCCACCCAGCAGAATTGCCATTCGCCGTTCAGGCTTTTCCAGTATGACGACTTCTCCGGCAGCACGCCGGTGGCTTCCTGAGCATCCTTGAAACTGAAGAACCAGGCATGGGGCTGGAGCTTATTGAGGGCCACGCGCGTGGGATTGTCCCATTCGCCGCCATCGGGCGCCAACACCTGAGTGTCGTAGGCATAGCCTCCCAACACGGGACGACCGCCTACGGACTGTGCATCGGCTGACATTGCTGCTGCAAAGACGGCAGCAAGACACCATGCTGAAAGACGGATTCTTTTCATAGTATAGCGTATGAGGTTTTTGAAATATACGTAGAGGGGGATATTTGCCGCAAATTTACAGGAAAACCATGAATTATACAAAAAAAAACTTGTTTTTCCTGACTTCTTCACGCCAAAGGCGAATTTTTATCACATCACCGCCCTGCGTCCGTGGTTGAAGGGCTCTGATGCTTTCCCATACGGTCAGGGGCGCGAAGATGGGCCATCGGCTGAAAACCACACTTCGCCGCCACTGCCTTGCCTATTCATATAACACGCGAAACAGCGGATTGTTACAAATCCTTAGCCGAAAAAAAGAAAATTTCTGCGCGGAGCCACGGCCACGGCTGGGCTTTTTCGGTTTCGATGGCTTTCCCCCGTAGCATTTCGCAGGAAGGGCGGAGCGAAACCGTTAAGCATTGTTAAATTTCTGATGTCAAAATGCTCATTTTCGCCCTTTCCGCCCTCTGAAAATCATCGTTTTTTAGAGCCGTCGAGCCTGTTGCCGGGGCGAAGACACGGGGCTTTTCGCCGCTTCTTCAGAGCTTTTGCCGCCCAAGTGGTCATTTTCCGCCCCAAAAGTCGTCACTTTGCCCCTTCGAAGCAATCACTTGGGGCGCAAAAATGCTGTCGGAATTTCAAAATTCACCGTCAGAAAAAGCGAAAAACAGGGCAAAAAGGCTGATTTTCGCACAAAAATTGGGGGGCTGTCTCTCTCGAAAAGGTCCAAATCTCCCGTTTTGCCTACTCGAAAAAGCAAAAATCGCATCTCCTCCGTCTATTCTTCCGAGCCATTTCTGCACGATTTGTCCTTCCGAAATTTTCACTCTTTTTCACTTTTCTCCTTTCTTTTTGTCAGCACTCCCTGTCCTTTCTTCCCCTTCCTCCGCAGCCCTTGCCAAAAAGCAGGCCCGCCGCTGCCCGCTGCCTCATGCCCCCACTGCCCTTTTGCCCATGCTCCCACGGCAAAGCCCCGCCCCCGCTGCCCTTATTTGCCGAAATTTCGCTGCATAACCATGACTTCTGTGAAAAAACCACGGATTTTCAGCCCTTACGGACTAAGGAGGCTTTGCAGATTCAGGGAAAAAACATACATTTGCCGATTTTAAGGTAGGTTCAGCCACAAAAGCCCTCAACGCGCAAATCACAGCAAAACGCCGCAAAACGCTGTTTCACGCAGCCCAGCGCCAATGCCGTTCCTTCGCACGTGGGGGCAAACACCGACCATACAAGGAGAACTTACCATGAAGCACAAACAACCGACTTCCAGCAACGAACCTTGGCAGCGACCGCAGGCTTCGCGCCTTGCGGATTCCCTGCCACCAACGGACGAAATCATGGAAAAACTCCTCCACTACGTCTGGCAACACCGCCTCTTCCCACTCGGCGAACTGCGCACCACCGAGGGGAAGGCGGTAGAGGTCATTCAGCCCGGGACGCACAACTTTGAGGCGGGGCCTGACTTCTTCAACGCTCAGGTGCGCATCGACGGCGAATACTGGGTGGGAAACATTGAGATTCACACGCTTTCCTCTGACTGGTATCGCCACCACCATGACACCGACCCTGCCTACGACAATGTGATTCTGCACGTCGTGGAGCGGCAGGACTGTGCCGTCACTACCGAAAATGGCAACCGCCCTCCGCAAATCGAAATTGCCGTGCCGCAGCATGTCAGGGACAACTATCAGGAACTCCTCGCCGAAGAGCATTATCCGCCGTGCCACCGCATCATACCGCTGGTGCCGACGGAGGTGATGACGGAATGGATGGCGACACTGACCGCCGAACGTCTGGAGAGCAAGTCGCTCCGCATTGACGATTGGCTGCAGCGCACCACGGGCGACTGGCAACGCACCTTCTTCATCACCCTCGCCCGTGCCTTCGGTTTTGGCACGAACGCTGAGGCTTTCGAGCAGTGGGCATTCAGCGTCCGGCAGGATCAGGTGGGGAAACACCGCAACGACCCCTTGCAGGTGGAGGCTTACTTCCTCGGACTGGCGGGATTGTTAGACCATTTGCCTGACCCGAAAGCCGCCGCCCCGAAGACGTTGGGCGAGGCGGCGACGATGGAGGGGCAGGCGGAGCAGCCGAAGGGAGAATCCCTGCAACTCCTGCTGCGCGAATACCGATTCCTGAAGCACAAATTCTCACTGCAACCCCTCCCGCGGCAATTGTGGAAGCTCGGACGGCTGCGTCCGCAGAACTTTCCGCAGGTGAGGCTCTCGCAGCTGGCGGCTCTCTATGCGGAGGAGCGCATCAATTTCTCCGTCGTTCGCAGCATGACGAGCATCGACGAGGTGCGAACGATGCTCAATGTGCAGGCTCTCGGCTATGCCACGAAGCCTTACCGCCTGTCCGCCAAGAGCATCGACCTCCTCATCATCAATGCCGTCTGCCCTATTCTCTATGCTTACGGCCGTTCGCATCGCAAGCAAGACGCCTGCGCCTTCGCGCTGCATCTGCTCAAAAGCATCGCGCCTGAGGAGAATCATGTGACGCGCTATTGGCAACGGGCGGGCTTCAAGGCGCACCATGCTGCCGACAGTCAGGCGTTGCTCCACCTCCGCTCACGCTATTGCGACGGGAAAGACTGCCTGCGCTGCCGCTTCGGCCCGCTCTATCTGCAGAAGCGCAACGAAACTGACTGACTACACTATACTTTATATATACTCTTCCTATTTATATATTCTCTTCTACATCATGACTACCTTCAACTATGATGTCGTTGTCATCGGAGCTGGCCATGCTGGCTGCGAAGCCGCAGCGGCGGCAGCCCGCATGGGCGCGAAAACCGTCATCATCACGATGGATATGAACAAAATCGCACAGATGTCGTGCAATCCTGCTGTCGGCGGTATTGCGAAGGGGCAGATTGTGCGGGAAATCGATGCGCTCGGCGGACAGATGGGGCGTGTCACGGATGCCGCGACGATACAGTTTCGCATGCTGAACCGCTCGAAGGGACCGGCCATGTGGAGTCCGCGCGCCCAATGCGACCGCATGCGCTTCATAGCGGAATGGCGGAAGACGCTCGAGAACACCGAGAATCTCGACATTTGGCAGGATGAGGTGGCGGAAATCTTAGTCGCCGAGGGCCACGTCTGCGGGGTGCGCACGGTGTGGGGCGCGGAGTTTCGCTGCCGCTGTGCTGTCGTCACGGCAGGAACCTTCCTCAACGGACTCATGCACATCGGACGAAAGATGGTGGCAGGAGGGCGTTGTTCCGAACCTGCCGCTACGTTTCTCACCGCTTCCATCGCGGCGCACGGCATCAGCGTACAACGCATGAAGACGGGAACGCCTGTGCGCATCGATGCCCGCAGCGTGCATTTCGAGGAAATGGAGGAGCAACCCGGCGACGACGCCATAGGCAGCCCGCTCCACTATCGCTTCTCCTACATCTCCCCTTGGCGAAAACTTCCGCAACTGCCCTGCTGGACGTGCAACACTAATGCGGAAGTTCACCGCATCCTGCGCAGCGGGCTCGCCGATTCACCGCTCTACAATGGGCAAATACAGAGCATCGGACCCAGATACTGCCCTTCGATTGAGACGAAACTCGTCACTTTTGCCGAACGCGATGCGCATCCGCTCTTCCTGGAGCCTGAGGGTCTGGAGACGAACGAGCTTTACCTGAACGGATTTTCATCGTCGCTGCCGATGGATGTGCAGATAGAGGCGCTGAAGGCCATGCCCTGCTTCCGCGATGTAAAGGTCTTCCGGCCGGGCTACGCCATAGAATATGACTTCTTCGACCCCACCGAGCTGCACCACACACTGGAAAGCCGGAAGCTGGATGGGCTCTTCCTCGCCGGACAGGTAAACGGAACGACGGGATATGAGGAGGCTGCGGGCCAAGGCATAGTCGCCGGCATCAATGCGGCATTGAAATGCGGAAACGGCGGTGCTGACGCGCATTCCGGCGGCTTCACCCTCGGGCGCGACGAAGCCTACATCGGCGTGCTCATCGATGATTTGGTGATGAAAGGCGTTGACGAACCGTACCGAATGTTTACTTCGCGGGCAGAATATCGCATACTCCTGCGGCAGGACAATGCCGACATGCGACTCACTCCCTATGCCGAACGCTTGGGCCTGGCTACGGCAGAGCGCACCGAACGCTTTCATCGGAAGAAAATCTCCATCGAACGATTGCTGGACCACGCGAGGAACCGCAACGTTGCGCCACGCGAAATCAACGCATTCCTCGAAGAAAACGGCAGTCCTGCACTACAGCACGGCAGCAAACTCTCTGAGATTATCGCGCGCCCGAACCTTCGCTTGGACGACCTCGTCGGTCTTTTTCCCGAACTCGACGCGTGCATCGAACGCGCATCTGCCGAGCCTGCCGAAGGTTCGTCAGACGTTTGCGCTGAAAACGCTGAAGCCGCTGCTGCCAGCACTGTGGAAGCTACCGCCAGCACTGTGGAAGCTGCCGCCGGCACTGCGGAAAATGCTGGGAACACGGAGGCAAACACCGAACGCACCGAGATAATCGAGGCGGCGGAGATACTCCTGAAATACGACGGCTACATAACCCGGGAGCGCGCCTTGGCGGACAAGATGCAGCGCTTGGAGAACATCAAAATCCGAGGGCACTTTGACTACGCTACGATACAATCGCTATCTACGGAAGCACGCCAAAAACTTTCAAAGGCAGACCCCGAGACGCTGGCCCAAGCCTCGCGCATCCCAGGCGTCAGTCCGTCAGACATCAGCGTCTTGCTCGTGCTACTGGGACGATAGGCCGGAGAAACAAAACGCCAGAGAACTCGGATAAAACCGCATAGGAAGCCTCGTTTCACGTGGAACAAAAGTGATCTAAAATGATATTTTTCAAACGCTTATAAGTGTTTGACTCCACAAGATTCTCAGGCACGTTCCACGATTTTCACGGTTTTATCGGAGTTTTCCCCTATCATCTTTTGAAGATTCACTAACATCCTATCTATTTCTACATGAACACAGATTTACTGCTCCGCAACCTGCGGAATATTCCAGACTTCCCCATCCCCGGCATTCAGTTCAAAGATGTCAGCACACTGTTCAAGAATCCCGAGTGCCTGCGCGAAATCGCCGATGAAATGACCGAACGCTACCGCCGCGCTGGCATCACGAAGGTGGTGGGCATAGAAAGTCGCGGATTCGTCATGGGAGCCATCTTGGCCGACCGCCTTGGCGCGGGCTTCATCATGTGCAGAAAGCCCGGAAAGTTGCCGGCAGAAACACGGAAACATACTTACTCGAAAGAATACGGCACGGACACCATCGAAATTCATGCTGACGCTTTAGGGCCGGAAGATGTGGTGCTGATTCAGGACGACCTGCTCGCCACGGGCGGCTCTGCAAAGGCTGCCATCGAGTTAGTACGTTCGTTCGGCGTCAGGAAGATTTACTGCAACTTTATCATAGAACTGCGTTGCGAGGGGCTGAATGGACGCGAATTTATCGGTGATTCTGCTGAAATCGACAGTCTGCTCACCATCGAATGAATACGCTTTCGTGCATCTGCCCAGAGGATGCCCACGCAGAACAGGGATGCCCACGAAAAAAACAGGTAAGAAAACGAACGCATGACACGAGAAGAACGTGAAAAACTCGATGCCTACCTGAAAAGCATCGTCAGCAGTCTGCCGGAATGCCCCGGCTCGTATCAGTATTACGATGAGGAGGGGACGATTATCTATGTCGGAAAGGCGAAAAAGCTAAAGAGCCGCGTATCTTCCTATTTCGTCAAGACGCAGCAGAGCGCGAAGACGCAGGTGTTGGTATCGAAGATTCGCCACATCACCTACACCGTCGTCAAGACGGAACAAGACGCGCTCCTGCTCGAAAACCAACTTATCAAGAAATACAAGCCGCGCTACAACGTTCTCCTCAAGGACGACAAGACTTATCCCTCCATCGTCATCACGAAGGAATATCTGCCGCGCATCTTCAGCATTCGCAACCGCAATATGCGCGGGGCAACTTATTTCGGCCCCTATTCGCACGTACAGACGATGTATGCCCTCCTCGATGTCTGCCGAAGCATCTACCACCCCCGGCCTTGCATGACGGTCATGACGGAAGAGGGAGTGCGGAGCGGGAAGTATGACGTTTGCCTGAACTATCATATCCACAAGTGCGAAGCTCCCTGCTGCGGTCGCCAGAACCACGATGACTATCTGGCGAGCATAGAGGCGTGCAGGGAAATCCTGAAGGGCAATACGCGCCATGTGGCGGTGAAGCTCCGCGAACGCATGATGCAGCTGGCGGAGGAAATGCGCTTCGAGGAGGCGGCTGCCATCAAGCACAAGCTGGAAATCATCGAGAACTTTGCCGAACGCTCAGAGGTGGTGAGCAACGTGAACTACGACATCGACGTTTTCCATATAGAAAGCGACGAGAAGCAGGCGTACATCAACTTCCTCCACGTTGTGAATGGCGCCATCACGCAGTCGTTTACCTTTGAATTCAAGAAGCGGCTGGACGAGACGGACGCCGAACTGCTGGCACTGGGCATTGTGGAAATGCGCGACCGCTTTGGGAGCAACTCGAAGGAAATCATACTTCCCTTCAACGTTGATTTGCCCGAAGGCTATGCGCTCCAGACGATACCGCAGATGGGCGGCAAGAAAACGCTCCTCGAACTATCGCGGCTGAACGTCAGGCAGCACCGCATCGACCGCATCAATCAGGCGGAAAAGCTCAATCCGGAGCAGCGGCAGACTCGGCTGATGAAGGAAATTCAGGAACAGCTGGGACTCCCACACCTGCCACTGCGCATCGAACTCTTCGACAATTCCAACCTGCAGGGCGAGGATGCCGTGGCAGGATGTGTGGTATTTGACCGCCTGAAACCCAACAAGAAGGAGTATCGCACGTATCATATCAAGACGGTGGAAGGGCCTGACGACTATGCCTCGATGCGTGAGGTGGCAGAACGCCGCTATAGCCGTTTGAAGGAGGAGGGGGCCACCCTACCCTCCCTCATCATCGCCGACGGCGGAATCGGACAGATGAGTGCCCTCCGCGAAGTAGTGGAGGAGCGTCTGGGACTGCACATTCCCATCGCCGGACTGGCAAAAGATGCGCGCCACCGCACCCGCGAGATGCTATTTGGCGACCCTCCGGTGCGAGTGGCAGTGAAGCCCGACTCGCAGCTCTTTCATCTCCTCACGCAGATGCAGGACGAGGTCCACCGCTTCGCCATCACCTTCCACCGCAACATCCGCTCGAAGCGTCAGCGTGCCTCGGAGTTGGACGGCATAAGAGGCTTGGGAGAGAAGACGAAAGCCCTGCTGCTGAAGAGGTTCGGGAGCGTGAAACGCATCAAGGAGGCCACTTTGGAGGCCCTGCAAGAAGCCATCGGGGCAGCGCGAGGGAGGAACATCTACGAGCAGCTGCACACGGCGGAGAAATCCGATGGCTAACTGCTTCTACGATCAGAAGAAGGCTGCAAGAATCAACTGACAGCCGTGGCGGGAATGACGGGCTTTTCTGTCCTTCCACAGAGCTACGGCTTCCCAAGTCATCATTTTCACCCCTCAATGTGATTATTTTGCCTCTGGGGAATGGCCATTTTTCCCTTCAAAATGGTCACCCGGAGACGAAATGTGCCGTATCTGCGACGAAATGTGCCGTGGAAAACAAGGCATCTTACAGTAAAGGTAGGTTCTATAAATTAGCTTGCGATGTATTTGCGACTATCGTGCCGT
>CALZJF010000076.1 GCA_945787885.1 uncultured Bacteroidales bacterium
AAACACTTTCTTGAAGGTCAGGTCAGCCTTGGGGTCAAGATATTTAGTTGCCATAAGTAGGTAATAAAAATTATTTTATAGTAAGTATATAGTAGGAATGATTATGGTTTGTATGTTTGAACGCTCTCTTTGGCGCAGGTTTTAGCCTTGAAAACAGTCACATAGCCCGCTATGCTCCTTTATTTCAAGACTAAGACCTGCATCCAAATAGTGCATTCAAACATAAAAATAATTTTCATTACCTACTTATACGGAATTATTATAGTGAGACAAACGTCAATTGGTCTATTTACCGCGTGGCAAATATAGGCAAAATTTCTGATATTCAGGCAGAGAGACAGAACAGAAATGATATTCAGGCAGACAAGCAGGCGATGAAACATAGTCAGAGGGCGCGCAGAGAGTCGGCTGCCATAGAACACCAATCGAGCGAACTGGGGCGAATATGAGTATCCTATGCGCCCGGCAGAGGCTTTGCTGAGCCCTGGCTTTTCAAGTGACCACTTTTCGCCCCAAAATGTTCACTTTCTGCCCTCTATGTCATCACTTCTGCCCTCAAAATGATTACTGCGGAGCCAAAAGTGCCGTCGAAAAAACTGAAACGTGCTTGCAATAATCTTGCACCAACAGCGCGCAGAAGAAAAAGTGCTGTTGCCAAGTAGGTAATAAAAATTATTTTACAGTAAGTGTGGTAAGAATATTTTATGGCTTTGTATGTTTGAACGCTCTCTTTGGCGCATCTTTTGACCTTGGAAACAGTCACATAGCTCCCAATTATATAAGCTCGCCCCTTACTTCAAGACTAAAACCTGCATCAAAACAGAGCATTCTAACATAAAAATCATTTTCATCAGCTACTTACGCCCCAGAAACTATATTCTTGCAAGGGCTATACCTGACATTCGGGGTCAGCACACACGGGATGCTGGCAGTCTGCATGCTTCGCACAGCCTTACAGCAGACGGAGCAGTTCGTGGAGCGAATGGATTTCATAGTCAGTGGCTACCCCACGGATGCTTTCGGGCTTGCGGTTGAAGAAGATTGTGGGGAGTCCGGCCTGCCTTGCACCATGAATGTCAGTGTCGGGGTTGTCGCCAATCATCAGTGTAGAATGGCGGCGTGCGCCTGCGGCTTTCAGGGCAAAGTCGAAGAAGAGGGGGGAGGGCTTATTCACACCAGCGTCTTCACTCAGCACAACGGTGTCGAAACAGTCTGCCAGCCCGGATGCCCGGAGCTTTTTGTATTGCACCTCACGGAAACCATTGCTCGCCATGTGGAGCCGATAGCCTCTTCGGCGCAGATATGCCATCACCTCATGCGCCCCATCAACAACGCCGGGCTTCGTGGCACAGAGCTGCAGAAAACGGTCGCTGACCTCCAAGCAGAAGGCTGCGGACACCATGCGCTGCCCTCGGACGATTTCCGTCAGATGCTCAGGCCAATGGTGGCCGATGCTCAACGGGCGGCGGAAACGCTCGACGATGAGCACCTCGCGGGCTATCTCGCCGTGGGCATACTGCTCCCAGAGTTGCACATTCGTCTGCCAATAATGGTCGTAGAACACTTCGGGATGGTCAAAATGCTGTTCCAGATGGAAAATTTCATAGATTTCCCGCAGGGCGATGACGGCATTTCCATGGGTGTCGTAGAGCGTATCGTCGAAATCTATCAGGAGGTCAGTGTAGGGCAAAGTGGAGTTCATGGGCGGTTGTTTGATGAAGGATTTGGTGGAATGTGGCAAAATTACGAAAAAACGGTGGAAACGGGATATAGGAACACAGAAAAACGCTGACGGAGCGTATGACCACAAAGGGGCTACGCTCCGCCAGCGTGAGGTGATGGAGACTGCTGATTATTGCAAAATCCTGACACCATCGCGAATGATGATGCCGCTCTGACCTGGCCGGGCACGATGCCCGCTCAGCGTGAAATCATGCCCCTCGGCAGACGAGCCTCCGACTATTGCCGGCACACGGACTTCATGTTCAATCTTCGGCTCTTCCATCTCGTAGAACACATCGAAGACGGAATTTTCAAATTTCAGCTGACAGGAGAAGTAGAGGCGATGGTTGCAATAGGCCAGAGTGTTGCGCTTGCCGAAATACTGCGTGGCATCCTCTACAGGGCCTTGGAAAAACTCGTACCACGTATAGCCATCATAGGTGCCAACGAGGCGAGCCTGCGTGGGGAAGGCATTGCCGTCGCCCCGCGTGAGGAGCACGACTATCATGCCATTGTCTAAACGCAGGAAACGCTGCGCATAATTCGTGATGCGGCCCGTCTGGTTCGGAGTGCAGAAGAAGACGGGTTCGAGCAGCATATCCTCGGGATTTTCCGTCAGGGGGATGCGATAGAGGCAATTATTGTAGTCATCGCCGCCTGCCAGGATGAAATCATCGGCAGCATAGAGGCTGACCATTTGTCCGTGGGAATAGGCATCGTTCGTACTGCCCCAATAGAAGCTCCAATCGCGCCATTGCCACGCCAGCAGATCGTCAGTCCAGAAGATTCGCTTGTCAGAACCTTGGCCGGGCATGACGTGGTCGCCCGTAGTGACGTAGAGGCGATGTCGCTGCTGGTCGTAGTGGAGGGCATGTATGTGGAGGCGTTCATAATAGATGTCGGGGAAGGTGCGGAAATCCACCAACTCTTCCCATGTCTCTCCCATATCCTCAGATTTCCAAATCTTCGTGGCTCCGGCTTTATAGCTCAAGGGGCCCGTCCCATCAGGATTGAGGGGATCGATGGGGTCTTTCGCAGAATTGCCATATTCGGAGATAAAGATTGTGTGGGAATCGCGAGCGTATTCATAGCCCCATTCCGGCATCCATGTCTGATACTGATTGCGCAGGGTGAAGACGTTGCGCACCGTCTGGCTTTTGGGATCGACCTTCCAAAAGCGCATGGGCAAATCCTTGCGCTCTTCCGACAGAAGCCATGTGCGATCTGGCAGGGCTTTCAGAGAACGCACCAAACCGAAGTCGGGCACCAATGCGCCCATATCCACCAACTCACGCTTCGCGCCATACATACTGCTCAACCCGACAATGCCTTTTGCGCGACCATCGGCAAAGAGCATCTGCCCACCGAGACTGTCGAACTCCAGAAAAATGCCCATATCGGTGCGAAAGCCCAGCATGCCCTCGCGGAGAGGTTGCACGGGAGGCACAGAGACTTTCGGGCGAGGCAGTTCTTCATCGGCTGCATGGCACGACGAGCAGACATACGACAAGCAGAAATAGGACAGGATAAAGACAAGGGCGTTACGCATAAGCTTTTTCAAGGGCTTAAAGCAGGAAGCAGAATGGAGATAAGCACGAACATAGCACATAAAAGCAGCGAGCTATACCTGCCAAGATGCCTACCTATGGGAAATCTGCTAAATCAAAAACACAAAACGTACGCACACCGAAAGGATGGCGAAAAGAAGCAAAAGGAGTGCAACCACTCGGCGAGGAAACTTATTGCGCCGACGAACAAAGCTCTGCACAACTATTCCGGCTGCAGCAGCCAACGTTGCGACAATGGCAACGACATACATCAAATCCGACAACATCATAGCAAAACCGACTTTTGCAATTTTACCCCCCCCCGTTAGCTCAGGGAGCGATGAGGGGAAAATATGACAACACAGATGAGCAATGCCTATCATGACAACGCAGAGCACCATGACATAGATGGCTTTGCCCCAAGAGAAATGTCGATGGCGAAGCATGCGAACGGCTTCGACCACGAAGAGCACAATGACCACTGCTTCAAAAACGAGCAGCAAGCCTTCCATTCCTAAAATATCTTCCATATATTACATCAATAAAAAAAAGGTTTTTCAAATTTAAGGAAGCTGCGAGGAGAGAAGAAACAAGGGCAGAGGCTATACGGGAAAGCAGAAGAAAATGCTTTACGACGTACAGAAGCAAACAAGCTTACCGATGGCAAAAGTACACAGAAGTTTTGAAACTGCAAGCCGAACGGCAGAAAAACGTGAGTAAAAAAAGCCAGCTTGCGGCCTTCGTTGCATAATATCAGCGAAATACAGCCGATTTTCTGACAAAACGACAGAAAAAACGCAGACTCCTCGGTGAAGGGGAATCTGCGTTATGCGTATGTAGGGAGAGAGGCGTCAGTTGATTTCTTCAAAATCTACGTATTCGCTGTCGTCTTTCTCAAAAATCTTCTGGTTCTGACGCCCTGCTGACTGCTGATGCGACTGCTGCCGGGAGGCGGACTGACGGTCAGACTGACGACTCGACTGATTGTAGGTGTGGCTTTTCACACGATTGTTTAAGCCGAAGAGGGAGAGTATGGCATTGATGATTGTGCCTAAGAAGGCAAAGCCTATCATGACGACGGCCAAGACCAATAGGAAAAGGCATCCAAGAAAATGCATAGAAATAGGGTTTGAGGTAAGAAATAGGGGGAGGCGGGGAGCGGAGCATCAGCGCAAACATAGGAAACGCACCTCTGCAAGATACCCTGACTATTGCAAAGCGTATTCCACTATTTCTTCCTACACGTCAAAACTGACAATATGACATAAAGGACAACGATGGGAGCGAAGCCGCCCCACCCCAGAAGCACGAGGAGCAATGCGCTGAGAAGGACGAAGGAATACTTCAGGGCATTGCCTTGCCAAGCGTAATGCTTGAACTTGAGGGCGAACATGGGGATTTCGCTCACCAGCATCCAGCAACTGAGGAGCATGAGGGCTATGAGCAGGGCGGCAGATGCTTCGGAATGAGCGGCAAGAAACTGGGAAACAGCAGCAGAATCATTGCACCAAACGCAACAGGAAGCCCAAAAGAGGGCGCAAGCGGGGGTGGGCAGACCGATGAAGCCCAAGGCCTGACGCTCATCGAGATTGAACTTAGCCAGACGCAGCGCACTGAAGGCGGCAAGGACAAAGGCAATGTAGGGAAGCAGGGGATACTGCTGACCGATGACGCGCTGGAGAAGACTGAAAAGGAGGGTGGCGGGAGCAAAGCCGAAGGTGATACAGTCGGCCAAGGAGTCCAGCTCCTTGCCTATCGGACTGCTCACGCGGAGCAGACGAGCGGTGAAGCCATCGAAGAAATCAAAGACTGCTCCTAAGATGATAAACATGAAACACCCCCAGCAATCATGGTGGAAGGCGAAACTCACAGCTATGCAGCCGCAGATCAGATTGCAGCAGGTGATGGTATTGGGGATGTGTTTGCGCATAAATGGAAAAGGAAAAACGGAAAGGGCTAACGACTGATGGGTTAGCCCTGAAGAGAGAGAGGGGGAACGACAATCAAGCCTTATCCTTCAGCATGGCGATGATGGTCTGATTGCCAGTGGTGGCCTGCCCGAGGGCGACTTTGACATCGGTGTCAAGGGGGAGATAGACATCCACGCGACTGCCGAACTTAATGAAGCCCATGTGGTTGTCGATATAGCACTCCTGGCCTTCGGTGGCATACGTGACGATGCGACGCGCAACGGCTCCTGCCACCTGCCGCACAAGGACATCGTGGCCCGAGGCGGTCTGGATGACAATCGTAGAACGCTCATTCTCCGTGGAAGCCTTGGGAAGCCATGCACGCATGAAGTTGCCATTATGATGACGCACCATACGCACGATTCCCTGCACGGGAAACCAGTTGGCATGGACATTGGTGATGCTCATGAAGATGCTGACCATCAGACGACGGTCGTGGAAATATTCGTGCTCCTCCACTTCCTCGATGACGACGACATGGCCATCGGCAGGGGCAACAACAACATTGTCAGACATCTCTCCCTCGTAAATGCGGATGGGGCAACGGAAAAAATTGACAATAACGGCGTAAACTATGGCAAAGACAACTACAATGGTCCAAAATGCAACAGGGCAACGCTCATAGAGAAACCAACTGCTCAGAGCGACGATGCCGGCATAGACGGCAAAGCCCAACAGGAGTGTCGGGATTCCTTCGTGGTGTATTCTGTTTTGCTTGACTTTCTTCAGTCTTCCCATGGTAATATGTTTTTATGGCAGGTTCAATAGGTGGGTATTTGTCAATCTATGCTATGAGATACACAATAGAAAAAAGAGAGTTGCAAACTGGAAACAAGGGGAGTTTGCCAGGCAAACTTTCAAGAAATGCCTCTTGCTCATAGCAGAGTTGTCTGCAAAATTACATTTTTTTGTGGTTTCTGCAAGTATGCTTGCTTGAAATTCAGGTAGGCATACTGTAAAATTATGCCTTTGGAGAAGATTTTCAAGCATATTGCAACGGTTTATGACTCTTCAAGCGCATCAGATAGGCGACTCTCAAGCTCTTCAGCAGAGAGTCGGAGTGAGAAACTACCGTTTTGGGCGATGGAAATACCACCAGTTTCCTCTGAAACTATGATGGCAAGGCAATCTGATTTCTGAGAAATGCCAAGGCCAGCACGATGGCGCAGACCAAGGGCCTTGGGGATGTCATTGTCATGGGCTACGGGGAGGATGCAGCCTGCGGCACAAATGCGCTTCTTGCTGATGACCATGGCACCATCGTGGAGGGGAGAGTTCTTGAAAAATATATTTTCTATGAGACGCTGAGAAATGATGGCGTCAATGGGTTCGCCGGATTCTATGACTTCCTTCAAGGGCGTATCGCGCTCGATAACGATGAGGGCACCCACTTTCTGCTTACCCATGCTTAGGCAGGCCATGACGATGGGCATAATGTCGGGACGATGCATCTGTTCATCCTTATCCGAACGATGAAAGATGCGAAAAAAACGGCTGTTGTGCTGACGTCCAATGGAGGAGAAGAAACTGCGAATTTCCTCTTGAAAGAGAACAATGAGGGCCAGAGAACCGACATTGACCAACTTATCGAAAATGCCGCCCAACAATCGCATTTCAAACACCTGAGAGACGAGTATCCATGCCACGATAAATGCCAATACGCCCGTAAAAATGCTGGCACTACTCGACTCTTTCATGAGTTTATAGAGATAATACATGAAAATGGCAACCAGGACGATGTCTATCACGTCTTTCCATCCAAGGTCTATCATAGAAATTGAGAGAGGAGAATGTGGGTAAAAGCAGAGAGGAAGGAAGGGGGAGGAGAAAACTACTGCAATGTCTGAGGATGGCAGCAGGCTTCGTGGATTCGGACGGCCTCGACGGCTGCACGGACATCGTGGACACGAAGGATGTGGGCACCTTTCTGAAGGGCAATAACGTGAAGGGCAGTAGTGCCATTGAGGGCTTCGAGGGGCGATGTGCCAAAAAGGCGATAAATCATCGACTTTCGACTGATGCCGATGAGGAGGGGCATGCCTAACTCATGGAAGCATTCGAGATGCTGCATCATTTCGTAGTTATGAACGAGCGTTTTGCCAAATCCAAAGCCAGGGTCGGCAATGATGTCCGTCACGCCATGGTCGCGAAGCTGCTGGGCGCGACGTGCAAGATAGCTGATCACCTCCGCCGTCACATCATCGTAATGTGGCTGGTTCTGCATATCGCGGGGCTTGCCCTGCATGTGCATCAGGATATAGGGAACACCGAGGCGGCCTATGGTATGAAACATGGCACGGTCTAACTCGCCACCAGAGATGTCATTGATGATTTGCACGCCATAATCCCGAACGCACATCTGCGCCACATCGGCTCGATAGGTATCGACACTGATGATGGCTTCGGGAGCTTCATCGCGTATTACGGCGAGACCTTCGGAAAGACGTTGCATCTCCTCTGCCGTGCTGACTTCATCTGAGCCAGGCCGTGCGCTGCACGCCCCGACATCTATCATATCACCGCCTTCCACTAATATAGTACGCACGCGCTGACGAATGCGATGTGCGGTGGCCTCAGGGGTTTCCTGCTCGGCCGACAGCATTCGGCTGCCAGGATAAAAGGAATCGGGGGTAAGATTGAGGATACCCATCACAACGGGACGGGCTAAACTATACAAATGTCCGCCAATATTCAGGGTATAGTCCGAAGGCGAGGTTTTCATAGAAAATGCTTTTGTAAACTTTACTGCCTATTACTGCATGTGGAGGAAACGTTGCCTCTGAGAGCAGTACCAATATGCAAAGTTAGAAGGAATAAGGGGAAATACAAAATTTATCGTTCGTTTTTTTGCGTCATTCAGGATGTTGCACTAATTTTGCTTCAACAAAAACCAAACATCATGGAAATATCTCAACTCTATTCCTACTTTAGGGAGCATCCTACCATTACAACTGACACGCGCGACTGTCCGCCCGATTCTTTATTCTTTGCATTGAAAGGGGCGAGCTTCGATGGGAATAAATTTGCCCTCGATGCCTTGGCAAAAGGCTGCGCATACGCAGTAGTGGATGATGCGGAAGTGGCGGCACAAGACGAACGACTACTGCTGGTGGATAATGTACTAACGACTTTACAAGAACTGGCAGCATATCACCGGCAAATGCTGGGTACGCCTATCATACAGATTACAGGAACGAATGGCAAAACCACGACAAAGGAATTGACAGCGGCTGTATTGAAAGAGGCGTATCGCGTATTGGCTACCACAGGAAATTTCAACAATCATATCGGAGTACCAAAAACGTTACTGCAACTCACGGCTGAAGATGAGATTGCTGTAGTGGAAACAGGAGCAAACCATCCGGGAGAGATTGCTGCCCTAACGAGCATCGTGGACCCTGACTGCGGACTAATAACAAATGTCGGAAAGGCTCATTTGGAAGGATTTGGCTCGTTTGAAGGCGTTGTCAAAACAAAAAGCGAGCTCTATGACTATCTGCGCACCAAGCAGCAGGGGTTATCTGAAAGTTCTGGCCTCAGAGAACCTTTGGGAGAGGTTTCTCCAGAAGCACCTTTCGTTTTCTTACATGCCGATGATGAGATTCTCACTCGACAGTCGGCTGGTCTGAACGTCGTACGCTACGGTCAGAAGGGACAAGGCTATGAGGTGGAGGGAGAAATTGTCACCTGCAATCCCTTCCTCAAACTTAGATGGAAACGCAAAGAGGGAGAATGGCAGGAAGTGCAGACACAGCTGATTGGCGACTACAATCTTCCAAATGTCTTGGCAGCCTGTACGGTTGGCGCACATTTTGGAGTTTCTGATGCCAGCATTTGCAAAGCATTGGAAAACTATCGCCCAAGCAACAATCGTTCTGAATACAGAAAGACTGAACATAACAGACTAGTAATTGATGCCTATAACGCAAACGTTTCTTCCATGCACGCTGCAATCAACAACTTTGCGAATATAGATGAAGCCGGAAAAATGATGATTTTAGGAGAAATGCGCGAACTGGGTACTGCCTCGCAAACTGCTCATCAGGAGATAGCCGCACATGCTGCGCAATCGGGCATCGAAGCACTTTGGCTTGTCGGCGAAGCATTCCGTGACATCACACCAACAGATTTTAAGGGGCAACTTCTCCACTTCGACACAGCCGAAGAGCTCAAAACATACATAATATCTCAATCTCACAAACCCGAAAACAAACTCATACTTATTAAAGGCTCAAACGGCACGAAACTATTTGAAATTCCTACCTTACTATAAGGATTCTTACTTCAAGTAATTATTCTTAGCGCATAACCTCATGTTATGCGCTTTATTTATATAAAATTCAACAAAGCCCCCCTTAAAAAAGTAGTATTAAAATAAAATAAAAAGAGCCCCAAATTCAATGCGAACTCAGGGCTCTTCGTGAAAATGGCGGCGACCTACTCTCCCGCGG
>CALZJF010000077.1 GCA_945787885.1 uncultured Bacteroidales bacterium
ATGCTATGAATAGAGCTTCCGATACATTCGGGTTATTCGTGCAATTCGTGGTCAATACCAAATAATCCGAGTGCGATTTGTAGAGCAAGAATGGCGTGAACAGTGCGGATATCACATTTATCTGCGAGAAACCGGGAGTCAGCAGTATGCGCCCATCAATAGAGAAATCCGAAATGCCAAAGCGGAATGGTCTGACGGAAGGCGTACTCGATGTCGTCCTTCACGACGTAGCCCTCAGCAGCATCCTGCAATTGTCGCCGTCCCTTGTTCTTGCCTCCCACCTCAAAGGTACGCCCCTCTACCTCAAAGTCAGAAATGGGAGAAGATGTGACGGAGAGGAACGGCTTCAGCCACGCCAAGAAGAGCGTCTCACGCACACTGCCAACATCGGGGGGCGTCGCGCTGAGCGCGTAGGCAAGATTGGGATTTTGCAGATAGAGCTTCTCCACTTTCTCCAGCAACTTCATGCCCGTCGCCTTATTGCGAAGAGTCTGCACGAGGCCCGCCTTTTCGAGTAACTCGATGAAATCAGGAAGCGCATTGCGACTGATGCCAAGGTCGGCCTCCAACTTGGAATAGTTGGGCTTGAACGGCACTGACTGTGACAGGACGTAGAGCAATTTCCGCAGTTTTGCCCGCGATGGGAAAGTCATCTCGGCGAAACTGGGAATGTCGTCGTCAACGATTTGCTTGACCACGCCCTGCAAACGCTGGTGATAGTCGCCTTCGAGGAAAAAGGGATAGTAGCCTTCGCTCACATATTGCCGAAACAACTTCAGGGGTTTTTCCAAAGTTGAAGGGTAATCCACCTTGCCCTCCAGGATTTCGCTGAAACTATAGATGGGGAGATTGCATCCCTGCGAGAGATTCACATACTCCCGGAATGACAGTCCGGGCAAATGGTACTCTAATTTTCTCCGGCTCAAGTCGGCACCGCCTTTTTCCAAATCAAGAATCGACGAGCCGGAATAGACGATGCGAAGGTCGGGGAGCTTATCGTAGATGTTCTTCACCTCCACGCTCCAGCCTTTGTACTTGTGAATCTCATCGATGAAGAGGGCTTTTCCGCCATGCTGATAGAACTCCAAGGCGAGGTCGTAGAGACGATGGGTGGTGAAATAGAAATCGTCGGCGAGGACATAGAGCGTCTCGTCCGTGCGCTCCTCCATCTTGATGTGCTGAAGCATCAGCGTGCTCTTTCCCACACCGCGCGCGCCCAAGATGGCCACCAAGCGGCTCTGCCAATTGATGCGCGAATGGAGGAAACGACGGAACGCCAGAGGGGTGCGGTCAAGCAATAATCGGTAAGCAGAATAGAGTTCTTCCATAATCATTAAGCATTGTTTGGCTGCAAATATACGAAAGTTGCACGACGGAACGTGCAATTTTCCACAAAACTGCACGATGGAGCGTGCAACTTACCGCAAAAACTGCACGACGGAACGTGCAATTTTCCGCAAAACTGCACGATGGAGCGTGCAACTTCCTGCAAAAACTGCACGACGGAGCGTGCAATTTGGGGCATTCGGGCTGGAATGAGGCGGAAAGCTGGAGCGAACGGGGCGCGGGCACTGACAGGCGGAACAGGCCGTGGGGAGGGAGCGAAGTGTATGATAAACATACAGCAAAGTGTATGATTTTCATACAATCGGCACGCATGGGGGAGAGTCGGCTTGCAGGCTCTGCAAGGAACGACTAACTTTGCCTCACGAACCTCGGAGACTATCCTTTCATCAATCGGAGGCTATCCTTTCATCAATCGGAGGCTCCTTTATCCAAAAACATCATACCCCTACTCTTATGTCACTATTCACCCATCACCTGAAGACCAGCGTGCGCAACCTCCTGAACTATAAGCTGCAGACCGCTATCTCAGTGCTGAGCATCGCCATCGGCATCGTCACGCTGGCGTTTGCCCATGCCGCCTTGGGAAGAATGAAGTTCCCAAGCCTCTACAGTCAGCCCTACTACGACCGCACGTATGACGTCAGGCTCCGGCCGATAGAGGGCGGCGACAGCTTGGCAGCTGCCGAGAGGGGCGACCTCCCGCGCACGGCCTTCACCTTCGACATCATCCGTGCCCTCAAGGCGGACGGCGGACCGAAATGCGCTGAACGAATGGGAATACCCAACGGCACTATGTTTAGCACATACATGAAGTTCCACCTGTGCGACTCCACCATGAGGAAAATCGCCATGCACCACACGGCCATCGACCCCGAATACCTCACGCTCATCGGCCTCCGTTCTGCCACGACGGGACTGCCGCTGCGAAAACTGAGAGCGGGCGAAGCCGTCATCAGCAGGCAAATGGCCGACTTGCTATTCGAGGACAAGAACCCCGTGGGGGCTGTATGCTATGAAACATCGTCGAGCATACGTCCCGTGCCTATCACCATCGTAGATATCTATGAAGACCTCTCCTGTCTTGACCGTCCGCTGGACAACACCGTCACGTATTATTCACTCGGCGACATGGAAGGCGACCTGTGCGACGCGAAGGATCCAGACCACTTGATGTATGCCTCGTGGGTGAACGTAGTGCTGAAGGAGGACTGCAATGCCGAACAGCTGCTACATGAACTGGACGCGCGCCTGAAACCCTTCGGGATGGCAGCGGAACTGGAGAAGACGGACCACACGGACGATGTGCAGGCGGTCATCATGCTCAATACGCTGGTGCATTTGTTCAGCTCGCTCATTCTCCTTGCAGCCATCATCGGGTTCCTGCGTATGCAGGTGCAGCTGTTCTGGATACGCCGGCGCGAAATCTCATTGCGCGTGGCTCACGGTGCGCAGCGCAGGCAACTCTTCGGACTGCTCTTCACGGAGGTGATGCTGGTGGTGGGAATGGCTGTGGCAGTGGCGATGCCGATGGCAGGATGGGTGGAGACGTTTTTCTACACGCGCTTCCCGGAATTTGCATGCGATGCAACGGTGGCCTTCCACTATCTGGCATACTACAGCATGGGCATCGGCGCCGTGCTGCTGGCAGTCTGCGCAGTGGTCATCTGGTGCGTGCTGCAGCGGATATGCAAGGCGCAGCAAGGTCTGGCAGCATCCATGCGCGGCAGCCGTACCCATTGGTTCAGGAACATCATGCTGGGCATCCAGGTCACTATCGCCATGCTCTTTGTCAGCAGCACACTCATCATGGCAAGCTGGTCGAAGCAGATGCTCCGCGTATTCCATTTGCCTGACGACCTGTCGGACTACAAGAATTGCCTGTGGGCAGACGTCAGTCTGGCAGAAGACGCGGAGGGGCTCAGCAGCGAACTGCGGCAGCTGCCCAGTGTGGAGAGGACGCTGCGGTTTGAATCAGCTTGGCGCTATGTACAGGATATTGACGAGAACCCTGTGGCATCCAACGAGCTGGGGGGCAGCTATCAGGGGTTCTATACCTCGGCAGACACTTCGCTGGCTGAATTCCACCGCCTGCCCATCAAATGGTTCGGAAAGCCTGGCAAAAACATCCGGGGAATACTGCTCAACGACAGCCTCTACCTGAGATTGCGAAGCCTGAATCTTGCTGCTGACCGCACGCTGACTGTCCGACTGCAAGACTCAGAGCTACACACGCTGCCCATCCTGGGCACCATCCCCCTCATGCCCTATGAACGCAGCTGCCCCTCCATTATCATACACCCGATGTTCGCATCGACTTCCCAGGAGTTTCTGCTGATACCCCGCCCCGGGAGATATGCGGAGCTGGAACGGGAGGCTAAGCAGACCATCGTGCAGCGTGAGCCATGGTGCAATGTGGACGACATGGTGAAGAATTTCCATGAGAAGCAGACGGTGGTGACACTGATGGAGAGCATGGGCACTGTGGGATGGGTGCTCGGCGGCATCAGCCTCATCATCTGCTCCATGAGCATCTATAGCACCATCGCCCTCGACACCCGTTCGCGCCATAAGGAAGTGGCCATCCGCAAGATTTGCGGGGCGAAGAACCGCGACATCTATCGGCTCTTCGGGCGCGTTTATTTGCCACTCATTCTGCTCGCGCTCATCATCGCCCTGCCTTTGGCTGTGCTGTTCAACCGCATGATGTTCTCCGACAGCATAGGCGACCCTCAGGCATTGGCAGACGCCAGCATTTCGCCCCTCGTTCCCTGCCTGGCAGGCTCGCTCACCGTCATCGTGCTAATAGCCGCCATCGTTCTGTGGAACATCCGCTGCACCATGCTCAGCAATCCTGCCGAAATCATTGCCAAAGAATAGGGCCAGGACTGACGAACTGAATCATTGCCAAAGAAAAATCACTCATACACCTTACTTATGATACAACTATCGAATATCAAAAAAGTGTTTCGCACTGAAGAAATGGAGACTTGGGCACTCCGCGAAGTGGAACTGGAGGTCAGGGAGGGCGAGTTCGTGGCCATCATGGGGCCGTCGGGCTGCGGAAAATCCACCCTGCTCAATATTCTCGGACTGCTCGACAGTCCGACGGAAGGCACGTACTGCCTGAACGGGCAGGAAGTGAGCACCCTGAGGGAGAACGAGCGGACGGAACTGCGAAAGGGCATCATCGGCTTCGTGTTTCAAAGCTTCAACCTCATCGACGAGCTTAACGTTTATGAAAACATCGAGCTGCCGCTGCTCTACATCGGCGTGGCGGCGAAGGAGAGAAAACAGCGCGTGGAGGAGGCGATGGAGCGCATGGCGATTTCGCACCGCCGTCATCACTTCCCCTCACAGCTGTCGGGCGGACAGCAGCAACGCGTGGCGATAGCCCGGGCCGTACTCGCACGCCCCAAAATCATCCTGGCTGACGAGCCGACGGGCAATCTCGACTCGAAGAACGGCAAGGAAGTGATGCGGCTGCTCTCTGAACTGCACCAAGAGGGCACGACCATCGTCATGGTCACCCATTCGCAGCACGACGCTTCGTATGCTGACCGCATCGTGCGCCTCTACGATGGGCAAATCGTGGAACAGCTGGAATTGTAATTTCCGACTGGCAAACGATGCCAGATTCTCCCCTTTGTGGCGAAAAATGACGCTCGAAGACGTAATAAACTCGGTTTACAAGCGTAATATGAGCAGAAAAAAACTTTTGTGAACGCTGAGATTTCTGCCATTCGGCCATTTTGCCTAACTTTGCCAGCAGTCAGCATGCTGACTTTCCCATCTGAAACCGGAAAGCCGGGCATGACGACTGCCCTGCAACCTTATATCCAAGCAGGCCGCAAGAATTATTTACAGGTAGGTTTTATCAATTAGCTTGCGTCCAAGCAAGACAGAAACACTGCCTTACATGGAAAACTAATTGATAGAACCTACCTACTGCAAGCGCCCAATGTGCAGCCGTGGGGAAAAGTCTGGGCTTTTCAAGCCTTCCGCATAGCTCCCGCTTCGCAAGCAATCATTTTCGCCCCTCGAAGTGATTATCTGGCCCCCTGAAAATGGTCATTTTTCCCTTCTGAATGGTCACTCCAAGGCGAAATGCAGCGTAGGAGCAAGGCCTCTCGCTGCAAAATGATTCTCATCGCCTGCTTATCAACACGAAACGTCTGTGCTCAACACATCTGCTCACGAAACATTTATGAACCGCCTCCTCTCCAACTGCTGCCCCCTGCGCCGGATGCTGTCCTGCATCTTCAGCCTTTTCACCATAACGCCCGTTGCCTTCGCCGCGACGCCTGCCGACAGCCTGACGCTGGAGGGCAATGTGCGCGATGCCTACACGTTCGACTACCTCGATGAAGTGCGCATAGAACTCCTCTCGCTGCCTGACTCGACGGTGGTCATAGCCGACACGTGCCGCAACCTGACGCTGGGCTACGATGAATGGTATCAGAAATATCTGAAACGCACGCATGCCGACATGGGCGCGCATATAAAATATGCAATGCGCACGCTCCCCGGAGAATATCTGCTGCGATGCTCGCGCGAGGGCTATGCGGTGCAGCTGATGCCGATTAGCATTCCTGCCAAGACCTACGGACGACGCACGAAGGAATGGAAGGCTCCGGATGTGATGCTATACAGGCAGATGGAGCAGACTCTCGGCGAAGCCACCGTGCATGCCACGAAAATCATGATGATCAACAAGGGCGACACCGTCGTCTTCAATGCCGACTATTTCCAACTCTCGCAGGGCAGCATGCTCGACCAGCTCGTGAAGATGCTCCCCGGCATGGAAATCAAGAATGGCGGGCAGATTTTCTACAACGGGAAGCAGCTGGAGAACCTCTACGTCAATGGAAAGGACTTCTTCAACGGCGACCCGAAGGTGGCGCTGCAGAATCTGCCGGCATATATGGTGAAGAAACTGAAGGTTTACAAGAAGGAGGAAGACGATGCCTACTTCGACCAGCACCGCGATACCGTGAGCATCAAGGAGCCGAACACGCTCGATGTGACGCTGAAGAAGGAGTATAACAAGGGATGGATGGCGAACGTGCAGATGGGCGGCGGGCCGGCTATGGGCGCGGCATCGGCATGGGGCCAGACGAAATATCAGGGAAAGCTCTTCGCACAATATTATCAGGACAACATGAGGCTGACCCTTGTCGGCAACGTCAATAACATCAGCAATACCGAGATAGCGGACGACGACGGAAGCTGGCGCTCGGGATGGTACCCCGGCAGAGGCGTGCTGAAGCTGGTCTATGGCGGCATCAACTACAATGCCTCGTCGAAGAAACGCAAGCTGGACTATGTGTGCAACATGGTGGCAACGAGCGAGAAGACAGATATCGAGACGCAGCAGTCTGCTACCACCTTCCTCAACACCGCTGACACCTACACCCGCACGCACAACGTGGGGAAGGAGCAGCACCCGCACATATTCATGAACCACACCCTGAAATGGACGGGCGACCGCCTCTATCTCAATGCCTTCGCAGGGGCTGACTACTTCGACGACAAGAGCGACGGGCTAAACCGCTCGGCACAGTTCAGGGCTGACCCTGCCGATGCCTACCGCGGTGCTGCCATCGACTCCATCTTCGCTTCGCCCGTCAGCCAGCGGCTGTACGATATTCTGACGAACCGCATGGAGCAGACTTCCATGCGGAGAGGGGACACCTGGTGGCAAACGTGCCGACTGAACCTTTCATTCAAAGACCCTCTGCTGGGCAACAAAATCTCTGTCTATGCGTATAGCCATCTGACGCGGAAAACGAGCGACGTCTTCGACCACTACGACCTGAGATACCCTGATGCCGCTGACAATGACTTCAGGAATCGCTACTACGACACTTTCGCCAGCAACTATAATTCTCAGGCGCAGGCAAGCTATAGCTTTGCCAACATGTTGAGCCAGGAGACGGCGAAGATTTTTGATTGCTCCATCTCTTATCGCTATGAACGCAGGCAGGAACGCAAACACACGTGGCTCTACAATCTGCACGAAATCGAGGGATGGGGCATCGACAACGAGGAGGGGATGCCTGACATGGCTCAGAAGCAGACACCGAGTCTGGGATTGCTGCCTTCGATGACTGGATGGCAGGAGATGGAGGGGGTGACAGACCCCAACAGCACGTACGCTACGAAAAAGACGGACAACCACGTGCTCTACAGCTATCTGCGTCTGGGGAACTACGACAACAAATGGGGCTACGTCTGGCTCTACCCTACACTGCACATACGCCACGACCGCATCACCGACTTCTGGATGAAACGATACGCTGACAGCCGGACTGAAGAATGGCCCAACCGGAAACAGACGGACGGACATCTGAACGTCACTTATGCCATCCAGCGCAAAAAGACCGTGGAGGAGACGAAGCAACTGCAAAAAAGCCTGTATGTGAACTACGAAACTTCCTGCGACCCCTGCGACATTAACTCTCTGCTCGCCATACGCGAAGACAACAATCCGCTCAGCATCACGATGGGCAACCCTTCGCTGAAGGACTCGCGCCATCATTCCTTCAATATCCAAGGAAACATCAGCCTGCCTTCGACGGCTTTCTTGGGATTTTATGGCGAAGTAAATTTGCAACGGAACGCCGTGGCAATGGGTTATTCCTATAACGAACAAACGGGGGCTTACACGTACAGGCCTGAGAATGTAAACGGCAACCGCACTGCCTACACCAATTTTTACTACTCCACACCCTTGGGGAAAAAGCGTATCTACGAATTATCCGGCAACACGCAGTGGAACATGAACCATTCGGTAGATATCATGAACAGTGCGATTTCCACCGTCAACAACCATTCGCTGGAAGAAGACCTGAAGCTGACGGCACGCTATGCCGACCGCGTGACGATGAAAGTCTGGGGAAATGCAACATGGCAATATGCGACTTCGAAACGGGAGAACTACCATACGCGCAACACTTGGGACTTGAGCTATGGCCCTGAACTCGATTTCAAAATCTATGCGGACCTGCGGCTTAACACGGCTTTCACAGTCTATCAGCGACGGGGCTATGACGACCGCTCAATGAACGAAACGGAGATGGTGTGGAACGCGGGATTGGAGTGGAATTTCGACTTCCGGCGCAGCAGTTACGCCCGCACACCTGCGGCTGACGATGCGGACTCAAAGTCATCGTCCGGACCTCGTCCCTGGACGCTTACCATCAAGGGCCACGACCTCCTGCAGCAACTCTCGAACACTGTACGCATTCTGAATGCGCAAGGCATCACAGAGACGTGGTACAACACCATCCCTTCCTACGTCATGCTCTCGCTGACGTACCGCTTCGCCAAACTGCCGAAGAAGAAATAGGGACGAATAAGCTCAAGCAGGATTTTGGCACTATTACTTTGGGCGCTTGTTTAGATACTATGCAGATGCTATTACAGCGACAATCAACTCCATGATGGAATGACTGCCGCTGTAATTGTATGTATGAAGAATGGGAGGAAAGAAAAAGGATGGGACGAGGCGGCCCATGAGCAGGAGGCGGAAGCAAAAAAATTATCATTACCTACTTATTCACAACGGGCGCGGCATACGTCGCCCTATCGCACAATAAAGGCTCTCTGACATCGGATGTCAGAGAGCCTTTATTGTTGGAAGTCAAAGGGCAGAGCGGACTTCAATCTACTGCACCGGAGCTCAATTGCTCCGTCGGATTACTGAGCCGACCGAGGCTGTAGCTTATCGTTGAAGAAATCTACGATGCGCTGGAAGAGGTGGTAGCGAGTGTTGCCGCCCATGATGAAATGATTGCGGTTCGTGTAAACCTGCATCTGGAACTGCTTGCCTGCCTGCACGTAGGCTTCGCTCACCTCAGTGCAATTGCGGAAGTGGACATTGTCGTCGGCAGTGCCGTGAATGAGAAGTGGTTCGATAACGCCCTTGTTGATAGTGCCAACCGGAAGGTGCTCAGTATTATCGAATAAGAAAGGAGGGGAGGAAAAAAATCGCGTTGTACAAAACGCTCCATCTCTTGGTAAGAGATGTATTGGGCAACATAACGTGCATGTTATCAATGAAAAAGGAAGTAGGGGTCAGATTTTTCGCTCAACATTTGTATCACATTTTGGAAAACAGCTTAAATT
>CALZJF010000078.1 GCA_945787885.1 uncultured Bacteroidales bacterium
CTACGGCACGATAGTCGCAAATACATCGCAAGCTAATTGATAGAACCTACCTTTATAGAACTAAACTATAATCATGAAGAAATTTTACCTTTTTGCGGCTCTCACAGCCTTTGCAATGGGCAGCCATGCCCAACAAAGTAGCAAGAACTACGATGTGTATGATTTTTCACAGACTTACTGGACAGACATTTATCAGGATGAATATCCTGCCATCGGTGTCTTCTACCACGTTTCGTCGAACGGACGCTATGCCACGGGATGCGACGACTTGGTAGATACGGGTATCTGCTTTTACTGGGATGCGCAGGATGCCGAGAATTTAACCTTCATCAATGCTACGGCTGAAAACCGCGCTTCGCTCCGCGATGTGACGGACGGGGGCATCTTCGTCGGAAGCGTTGAGGTGCAGGCAGAACCGGGCGAAATGGGATATTGCCATCCTGCCATCTACACCACAGACGGACAATGGACGCTTCTCCCGCTGCCTGAAACGGCATCAGCATACTACGGCACGGAAAACCCCTATAATATAAATGAGGCGCGCGCCGTGAGCAACGATGGCAAACACATAGCCGGACACATCTATCTGACGCGCGGCTACAAGGATTCGCCATGGGGACTGCTCGAACGCGCCATCCACGCCCCCATTCTCTGGACGCGCAACGATGCTTCCGGCGAGTATGAGATTACGATGCTCGATGAAATCTACAAAAACAGCCTGCGCTATGAAGAGGGCACGCTGAAGCAAATACCTGATTCCGTCAATCTTTCCACCTTCATGGTCTATGACATCAGCGACGATGGAAGCATCATCTGCGGCATGAACGAGGCGGGATGCGGCGGCTCGAACCCCGTCATCATCCGCGATGGACAGCTGATTCAAATCTTCGACTGCGGTGAGGAGGCTTCGTACGACGAGGATGGAAAGCCTACCCACAGCGTCAATTTCAATGGCGGCATGTGTTCGACAGTCGATGCCAACAACAATGTCTATGGCTACTACCAGACGTCTGACCTCTCAATGCTCAATTTCATCTTCACACCGGAGAACGAGCTGATCTTTATTGATGAGTTTGCCTCCTGCGGCTCAAAGACGGGCGAGCGTTTCGGCATCAACATGGACTTGCCCCTTCAGCCCGTTTGCTGCAGCCATGATGGCAGTGTCGTAGCTGGCGGCGTTCTCGTTGATTTGGGCTTCGGCACGAGCGAGAGCCCCGCTCTCATGGCTGACAAGGATTTTGTAGTGGGGCTCAAGCGCATCACTCCTGAAACTGCCGAGGTGGGCATCCAAGTTCAGGGCAACACCCTCGTTGTCACGGGGCGCCATGAGGTGGCATCGCTGGTGAATGCTGCCGGCAAGACGCTTGCACGAGGCGGCCAGGGCAGCACCTTCGACCTCAGCCAACTGCCCAAGGGCATATACCTCGTTTCAGTAGAGACGGCAGGCGGGGCTCAGACCTTCAAGTTCGTACGTTAATAAAATCAGTAGGCAACAAATATAGGGGATGTTCAATACGCAGAAGTCTTATTGAACATCCTTGTTTTTTCGATTTCATACCAACGACACATGGGATTCATACGTTCCGGCATCACAATGTTTGCCATCGCCCTCCTCGCTGCCCTACCCTTCAGGGCGGCTGCCGACGATGCGCCACGCATACTCTTAGGCAGTAGCCAAAACAAATCTCAATACATGCTGCCAGCAGCTTCGGAGGGAGCTTCGGGAGCGATGATCGGATTCTCTGCGGCAACGATGTCGGCCTTCAGAGGTTGCGAAATCACGGAGTTTCGCGTAGATTTAGACCGTGCCACGGGCACTGATTCGCTGCGCATCTTCGTAGCCGACGGTCTGGAGAAGACTCCGCTGGCAGAATGGAGGCTCACGGGGGAGAAATCCGGATGGAACACTTTCGTGCTCGACCATCCCCTGCACATTCCCGATGAAGGCCCCCTCTACATCGGCTATGAAGTGGAGGGCATGCGCTATCTGAAGTATGGCAAACGCCTCATGGCGAGCGATGAATACTGCCACACCGAGGGCACGGAATGGAGCGCATGGGAGGAGCAAGACCTCAGTTGTTCGTTCTATGCCGTCATCACGGGCGATGCCCTCCCCACGACGAACCTCCTCATCGCCCACTCCCGCCTGCCGCGCTTTGCCTGGCAGGGCAAAAAGATGGTCATCGGCGGAGATTTCATCAATCTTGGCACGGACGACATCCATCAGCTGACGGTCAGCACCTGGATAAATGGCGAGAAATGGGCAGTAGCCTCTGGCGAGGGGCTGAACGTTGCACCACGCACTGCGGGCAACTTCCGCTTCGAAGTTCCCTCGCCCGAGGTGGAAATCTCTGAAGGAACGATCAGTTTCACTGTCGAAAGCGTGAACGGAGGGGCAGATGCCAGTCCGGGCGACAACGTCTCGCGGACATCGCCGCTGCTGTGTAGCAGTCATTTCGTGCCGCGCAAGGTGCTGATGGAGGTTTTCTCGACGGAAAACTGCACGAACTGCCCCAACGTCCACAAGAGCATCCAACTCTTTGCCGAGGGGAAGACGGACATCATCGAGATGGTACACCATGCCGGATTCCTCACCGACCCCTTCACGCTGCCCGACAGCGAAGAATATCTATGGTTTTATCCCGCGTCAAAGGTCTATGCTCCCGCCATCATGTTCGACCGCACCTATTTCGGCGACAATCTGCCTCACATCTACTCCGATGGCACGCCCGTGACCTCCGTCACTTTGTCTGGCCTGAAGGAGCAATATGCCGAAGCCACTGAGATTCCAGCCTTCTTCGACATCGCCCTTCAAGCCTCCACCCTTGCTGCCGACCGCACGCTCGACCTCGAAATCTGCGGAACGCCCCTCCTCGCGCTGCCGCCCTCAGAGACTTTCCTGCTGCACGTAGGCATCACCGAAGACAGCATCGCCACCCAGACTCAGCGTGGAGCATCCGGCACCTACTGGCATCGCCATGCCCTGCGCCAAATGCTGACTCCGACGTGGGGCGATGCGCTGGAGGCGGGCCCATTCTCGCGCTCCTTCCGCCTGACGCTGCCTGAAGAATGGCGCATGGAGCATTGTCGGGTGGTGGCCTACGTCAGTCGCGAAAAGAGCGATGCACATCAGACTGCAGAGGTGGTGGCTGCCGAAGCGTTGAGCGTCAGTCCACTCTTGGCGGGCATCCTCATGCCTCGTCTTGACGATTCGCTGCCCGGCAGATTCTATCATCCTGGCGGCAGGCTTCCCTCCGATGGGCACACTGACATCTACGACCTGACGGGCCGCCTCCTGCGCCATGCCGACGCGGCTCCTGCAGGCATCTATCTCCGAAAAGTCAGCCGACGCTGACCGCTCCTCCCCTCCGCAAAGGCTATCCTGCCGCAATATGAAAATCCCCCGAAAGCTCTCATACAGAAGGCTTTCGGGGGATTTTCCACTTTTTTTACTGCAACAGCATCCTTTACTACTGCAACAGCATCACTTATTGATAGAAGCTATGAACTCTTCGTTGCTGACGGTGTCTTCGAGCCTGCGCTTGAGGAACGACATGGCCTCTATCGGACTCATGTCTGCCATATAATTGCGCGTGACGAACATACGGTTGATGGTCTGCTCGTCGAGCAAGAGGTCGTCGCGACGCGTGCTCGACTGTATGAGATTGACAGCAGGGAAGATGCGCTTGTTTGCCAAATTGCGGTCGAGCAAGAGCTCCATATTTCCCGTTCCCTTGAACTCTTCGAAGATTACCTCATCCATCTTGCTACCCGTATCAATCAGGGCTGTGGCAATGATAGTCAGCGAACCTCCGCCCTCTATATTTCTTGCCGCTCCGAAGAATCGTTTTGGCATCTGCAGGGCATTGGCATCTACACCGCCCGTCAGGATTCGTCCGCTCATCGGGGTGATAGCATTGAACGCGCGTGCCAGACGCGTGATGGAATCAAGGAAAATGACGACATCGCGTCCGCATTCTACCATTCGCTTCGCCTTCTCCAGCACGATTTGCGCAATGCGCGTATGGTTGGCAGCACTTTCGTCGAAGGTAGAAGCTATGACTTCCGCATTCACCGTTCGTGCCATATCCGTCACTTCCTCAGGACGCTCGTCAATGAGGAGCATCATCAGGTAAGTATCAGGATAATTGGCAGCGATGGCGTTAGCCACTTGCTTCATCAGCACGGTCTTTCCCGTCTTAGGCTGTGCGACGATGAGCGCACGCTGGCCTTTTCCGATGGGCGCGAAGAGATCGACGATACGGCAGCTCAGCGGCGAACGGTTGTCGCGACGCGAGAGCCGGAACTGCTCGTCAGGGAATATCGGCGTGAGGTGTTCAAAATTCACGCGGTCGCGAACGCGCTGCGGCGCAAGCCCATTGATGGTAATCGGGTCGAGGAATACGTATTTCGTCTCGCCGAAGCGTGGCGGACGGCAGTGGCAGAGCACCACGTCGCCCTTCTTCAGCGCATACTGGCGGATTTGCTGCAGGGAGATGAAGACATCGTCGGGCGAATTGAGATAGTTGTAGTCCGATGAGCGCAGCATGCCCTGCTTATCTTTCTCTCCGAAATCGAGCACGCCCTCGCAGGTGATGACGATTTCCATGTGTCGCTGCTCCTCCATGGGGCGTTGCTCAGCCGCAGGCTCTGCCGGCATGGGGCGTGCAAACTCCGGAGCTGGCCTTGCAGCCAGTGCGCCGGCACGGTTCAGGAAGGAGCGTGTACGTGCCAGGTAATCCACGCGCTCCGGTGGAGTCACGGGACGCGTAGGCGCAGCCTCCTCCTCTACCGTAAACGACAAGGTGCTGACGTTGGGGACATCCTGAATAGTGAGGAAGTCAGTGCCTTCGGCATAGAGTTCACCCAAGGTTTTTCCTGTTTTCTCCGTCTTTGCCTCGCTGGGCAGTGCCTCCTGTTCCTGCTGCATTCTGACAAAGTCAGGGGCATCGCTTCCGCTCTCTGCCGTTGTCTGCTGTCCGGCATTATCAGGCATCAGTTCCTGCTGCATTCTGACAAAGTCAGGCACGTCGTCCGCTGAGGTATCGTCCGTCGTTGCAGCCGGCTGCTCATCGATTGCCGTCGTCTGCTGCATTCTGACGAAGTCAGGCACATCATCTTCGCCCGCCTTCGCCTCTTCAGCTGCATCCTCACTATATGCAGCGGCATTTGCGCTGACGCCTTCGCTCACATCGGGCGTAGTGTCTTCGGCCAGATGCTGTGCCAATTCTGCAAAGCCCGTCTCTTCGTCAAACATTTCTACCGGTGTGCCCGTGACATCGCCCATCAGGGCAGCTCGCGTGGCATTGATTTCATCCATATGCCGTGCAATGGTGGCTTTCAGGATGCGCTGTTCTTCGATGTCGCGCTTCGAGGGTCTGCCACGCTTCTTTTTGGGCATGGCTTGCTCCTTCAGCGCGCGCAGGGCTGCCGTCAGTTCTTCTTTCGAACGCGACTGGATGACTCGCTTGATGTAACGTTCGGTTTCTATCGTATCAAAGCGTTCACCTTGATCCTGCGAGGCGGAATACACGCGCTCGGTCTCGCGCGTCGTGATTCTCTGACGCCTACGTGGGGCCTGTTCTGCCGCATGAAGGTCTTTTTCTTCGTCTATCATGGAGGGAGATTTATATCTTTTTTTAGTGCTACTTTTCGCACCTGTTGTCTGATTCCGTTAAGAGCTGCGCTGCTGGCAGGCTGCTCCTCATCTCTATATATAAATATTAGAAACGTATTTTATAGGGGAGGATATGGGGGATGGTGGAGTAAATTAGGAGAAGAGCCCCCAAAGGCATCTTAAGAAATCCACCAAGACACACCCCGCACATACGCATTCAACACTATTGCATCAGGGGCACAACGTCCGTGTTCAGCCCATTCAGACATCCTATCACATGTTGCCTGACATCACGTATGTTTCAGAGGGGAGGGGAGCTAAAGGATATATTACACCCGACACAGAGAGAAATATAGTATCCAAGAAAATGTCGAATGCACGGCAAAATTAGACAAAAACCCATAATGCTTCAAGAAAAATGGGATATTTTATTTAATTTTGCATCGATTTTTTGGTCACTTTCCCCTTTTATATCCTCTGAAATCTCACTTTACATTGCATAATGACTCCTTATCTCGACATTCAGCATCTGACGAAAAGCATCGGCGACCTCGTTCTTTTCGAAGATATTTCCTTCAGTGTGGCTGAAGGCCAACACGTGGGATTGATTGCCCGCAACGGTGCCGGAAAATCCACGCTCCTTTCCATCATCTCCGGCAAAGACAGTGCCGACGATGGCCAGATAGTCTTTATGAAAGGCCTGCGCATCGGACTGCTTGAGCAACAACCCGTGTTCGACCCTCAGCAGACGGTCATTCAAGCCGTCACCTCGCGCCTGAAATCCGACTATGCCTCGCTGCTCATCAGCGAGTATGGCAGTCAGCTTGCTGCCCACACCGCAGCCCTCGATGCCGACGAGGAGTGGAAGGAGGTGGAGATGAGGGCGAAGCAGATACTGACGAAACTGAAAATCACCAATCAGGAGAAGCCCGTCGGACTCCTCTCGGGCGGGCAGCAGAAGCGCGTGGCTCTTGCCAGCGTGCTGATTGCCAATCCTGACTTGCTCATTCTCGATGAGCCTACCAATCATCTTGACCTTGAGATGATAGAATGGCTGGAGCAATATCTGCAACGCCACACCAAGGCCTTGCTGCTCGTCACCCACGACCGCTACTTCCTCGACCGTGTCTGCGGCTCCATCATCGAACTCGACGACCGCACTTGCTACACCTATCGCGGCAACTATGCCTACTATCTGGAGAAGCGCGAGGAGCGCATTGCCGCGGCGAATGCCAACATTGACCGCGCACGAAATCTCTACCGCAAGGAGCTCGACTGGATGCGCCGTATGCCGCAGGCACGAGGCCACAAGAGCCGGTCGCGCAAGGAGGCGTTCTATGAACTGGAGAAGCTGGCTCGTGCGCGCACGGAAGAACGCCGCGCACGCTTAGACATCAGGAGCGGATACATCGGCGGCAAAATCTTTGAGGCGCAATATGTCTCGAAGAGCTTCGACGACGGCATTGTCATCCTGCGCGATTTCTACTACAACTTCTCGCGTTATGAGAAGATGGGCATCGTGGGCAACAATGGCACGGGCAAATCCACCTTCATTCGTATGCTGCTGGGCCAGGAGCCCACCAGCTCGGGGCGTTTCGTCGTCGGCGAGACGGTGCGTTTCGGCTATTTCTCGCAGGAGGGCATGCCCATCGACACGCAGATGAAGGTCATCGACGTCGTGCGCCGCGTGGCAGAGACCATCGACCTCGGAGGCGGGCGCCGCCTGACTGCCATGCAGTTTCTGCAGCACTTCCTCTTCCCGCCTGCGCGCCAGCAGGACTATGTCTATAAACTGTCGGGGGGCGAAAAGCGCCGGCTGCAACTTTGCCTCGTGCTGATGCAGAACCCCAACTTCCTGATTCTCGACGAGCCTACCAACGACCTCGACATCCCTACGCTGCAAATCCTGGAGGAATATCTCTATGATTTCCGCGGCTGCGTCATCGTCGTCAGCCACGACCGCTATTTCATGGACAAGGTGGTGGACCATCTGCTCGTCTTCAAGGGCGATGGCGTAGTCGATGACTTCCCCGGCAACTACACGCAATACCGCGACTTCTGCTCTATCAAGGAGAAGGAAACGACGGAGACGCAGAGGGAATCGCAGCCTGCCGAGGCGCGGCGCAAACCCGTGCATGAGGGTTCTGACCGGCGGCGGCGTCTGACGTATGCCGAGCGTCGGGAGTACGAGGCCCTGGAGGCAGACATCGAACGCCTTGAGACTGAGAAGGCGGACATCGAGGCTCAGCTCTGCTCGGGGACGCTCAGCGTCGAACGCATCACGGAGCTTTCAAAACGCCTGCCCGAACTCTCCGCCGAGCTCGATGAAAAGTCCATGCGATGGCTCGAACTGAGCGAATGGGCTTAAGGTAGCTTCTATAAATTAGTTTTCAATGTAAGGCAGTGTTTCTGTTTTACTTGGATGTCTTCACGCCTCTCGCACCGTATCTTTTTGTCTTTCATTCAGTCACGTAGCCCGCTACGCTCCCTCGTGAAAAACAAAAAACTACGGCACGATAGTCGCAAATACATCGCAAGCTAATTGATAGAACCTACCTTAACATTATTCTTCATAAAATTTCACCAGCTATGCCACCTCTTGCAGAACGCCTGCGCCCCACGACGCTCGATGCCTACATCGGCCAGCGCCACCTCGTCGGCGAGGGAGCCGTCTTGCGCAATATGATCGACAGCGGCCATATTTCTTCCTTCATCCTATGGGGGCCGCCGGGCGTGGGGAAGACCACCTTGGCGCGCATCATTGCGCAACGGCTCGACACGCCTTTCTACACCCTCTCGGCAGTGAACTGCGGGGTGAAGGATGTGCGCGACGTCATCGAACGCGCACGCTCCGGGCGCTTCTTCAACAGTGCAAGCCCCATACTCTTCATCGATGAAATCCACCGCTTCTCCAAGTCGCAGCAAGACAGTCTGCTGGCAGCGGTGGAGACGGGCGAGGTCACGCTCATCGGCGCTACCACGGAAAACCCCTCCTTTGAGGTCATCCGCCCCTTGCTCTCCCGATGTCAGGTCTATGTGTTGCAGCCACTGGGGAAGGACGATTTGCTGCAACTGCTCGACCATGCCCTTCGCCACGATGTCGTGCTCCGGAATCGTGAGGTGAAGGTGGAGGAGACGGAGGCACTGCTCAGATATGCAGGGGGTGATGCCCGAAAACTCCTCAACATCCTCGACCTCATCTCCAACGCTACGCCCGACGCTGAACCCATCATCATCAACAATGCCACCGTCAGCGAACGCCTGCAGCAAAACCCGCTGGCATACGACAAGGATGGGGAGATGCACTACGACATCATCTCTGCCTTCATCAAAAGCATCCGCGGCAGCGACC
>CALZJF010000079.1 GCA_945787885.1 uncultured Bacteroidales bacterium
TTCGCTAATTACCATATTTTCAATGAATTATAATTCATCGAACTCACGTTAAATAATAATAATAATAATGCGCGCGCGTGCGCGTCTTTGACGGGCGTGGACAGGACGCGTACGCGCACGAGGGGATGGAGGAAGATGGAGGGAAAAAGAGGTGAAGGGAGAGGAGGGGAGAGAGGAAGAAAAAGAGAGATGGAGGGTAAAGATTGGGGGGAGGGAGGATGATGGAGTGGGGGGGGGAGGTTGAGAGAGGGGATGGTAAAGATGGAAGGAGAAGAAAAGGAGGGGGAGGCTGCTTTTGCGTTGGCGGGAATGCTGGGGCTGCAATGGCCTTCCTGTCAAGCTACGCACGCACTTGCTCTCAAATCCGCTTGTGCCGGATGGGGAAACATAACTATTACGCAGGTTTTGCATCGAGCAAGTTGGGCATTCTCTGCATTCTGCGTAAATTTGCGCAGAATTGCGTTGCACGCAGATTTCCTGACAGGATATGTGGTTTCACATCCTGCTTCGTGCATCGTGCATCGAATCGTTTTTGGTAGGTTCTATCAATTAGCTTGTGATGTAATAGAGCATCCAAACATAAAACTAATTTTCATTACCTACTTAGAACCTACCTTTTGTAATTGTATGATTGTATGAAAGTCGTAAGATTTCTGAAAGATTGGACGCTCATCATTTCCATACTCACTGGAATCGGCGGTTATTTCATCTATGTGAACCTGCCGTTTCTTCAGCCGACGCATCATATCGCCGGCCAGGCCATCAGCGCGATTCAGCCATTGCTGATTTTCGCCATGCTGTTTCTTACGTTCAGCAAGGTGGATCTTCGCAAGCTGCGCTTCAGGATGTGGCATTTATGGCTTCTTGCCATACAGTGCGGACTCTTCGTCGGCATTGGGTGCGTGCTGATAGCCTTGCCGCACAGCAGTCTGAGAGTCGTGCTGGAGGGTGCCATGATCTGCCTGATCTGTCCGACGGCAACAGCCGGGGCCGTCATCACGAAGAAACTTGGGGGCAGTGTCAGCAATATCACCACTTACACCATCCTCATCAACCTTGCTGCTGCCCTGCTCATCCCTGCGCTGGTACCGTTTGTGCATCCGAATCCTCATCTGACGGTCAGCACATCGGCCATCCTGATATTGGGGAAAGTGTTCCCGCTATTGCTGTTGCCGCTGGTGAGTGCCATCATCGTTCGGTATGCGTTGCCACGATTGAACAGGAAGCTGGCCGCGTATCAAGACCTTTCGTTTTATCTCTGGGCCATTGCCCTCGCATTGGCAACAGCGGTGACAACGCGGAGCATCGTTCACAGCACGGTGGCGGTGGCGGCGCAGCTTTGGCTCGTGGCAGTTTCCTTCTGCTGCTGCATCATGCAGTTTTGGCTCGGGCGGAAGATAGGGGCGAGATACGAGGATAAAATCACGGCAGGACAAGCTCTTGGGCAGAAGAACACCGTGCTTGCCATCTGGATAGGCTACACCTTCTTCACGCCGATTACTGCCATCGCAGGTGGCTTCTACAGCATTTGGCACAATGTCTTCAATTCCTATCAGCTCTACAATCAAAAAAATAGCGCCTCACCTTGTTCCTGAAAAACAAAAGGAACATCCGGCGAGACGCTGATTCAAAACAGAAAAGCAGATTTTTGAAAGTTTAGTCAGTCAAAGTTAGTCTTTGTTGTATTGTGTGTAAGATTGAAAATCTGTGGAAAATCGAGCAGTGTGGAAGCCTGACAGAGAGTAAATCGAACGGTGGGGCATGGTTTTGCAGTGCCGCAATGTTCAGTCTCAGCTGTGTGCAATCAGAGAAGTTGACAATCTGGGAATAGCTCTGTGAGTGCCATTCTGCTTTGTTTGATGATGCAAAGTTACGAACAAATGGCGTTTGTTTCCAAGAAATTTTGAAAAAACGGAAAACATCACTAATTTTGCGGCCATAAGAAGAAAAATACTACGTCAGCAACCGCATACGCCCCTTCTCCGTAGAAAATTTTTCTACAGTCCCTTCGGTGGTTTTTGCTGTGATGTCAGGCTGAAAACGTGCTGTGAGGGGCGTGAAAACCCGAAAAACTATACAGGTGTACACCTCTTGTGTGACGTTTGCTGAGTTTTATGGGGCGGAAGGCATACAAATGCTCATGGTCGCCTGCGAGCTGATGGCTTCGCGGTGCGGCTGAGGCGTAGAAAATTCTTCTGTGGTAAATAGTAAGTGTAGAACTTTATTCCATTTTCATTCTTTAGGTAGGTTCTATCCATTAGCTTGCGATGTGTTCGCGGCTATCGTGCCATAGATTTTTGGGGATTCATGAGGGAGCGTAGCGGGGCTGCGTGACTGAATGAAAGACAAAAAGACACGGTGTGAGAGGCGTGAAGGCATCCAAGTAATACACGAACACTGCCTTACATTGAAAACTAATTTATAGAACCTACCTAAACCATAATCATTAACCCTTTTAACGGAGGTAATTGATAGAACCAACCTTTGGCATATAAGTATCCATGAACACCCTTGATTCCACTGATTTGGCGATTCTGCGTGCCATGCAGTCAAACGCCCGTCTGACGACGAAAGAGATAGCCACTATGGTCCATCTGAGCAGTACCCCCGTCTTCGAGCGCATAAAGCGCATGGAGCGCGAGGGCATCATCAAGCAGTACGTCACGATTCTCGATGCTGAGAAGCTGAATCGCGGCTTCACCGTCTTCACCAGTGTGAAACTGCGCCACTGCACGATGGAGGCGGCGCAGGATTTCATACACCGTGTGGAAGGCCTGCGCGAGGTGACGGAATGCTACAATGTGAGCGGCACGACGGACTATCTCCTCAAGGTCCACTGTTCGACGATGAAGGACTATCAGCGCTTTGTGCTCGAAGTGCTCGGCACGTGCGAGAGCGTAGGCCATATTGAGTCGGCCTTCGTCATGGAAGAAATCAAGCGTGAATATAGCGTCATACCCTAAGAAATGTAAAACTCTCGGAAAAATGAACAAGACTCTTACCGACATCCTTACGCGCCGCTCCGTGCGTTGCTTTGACCCCGACCGTATGCCCACTGATGAGCAGATAGCCACCATCGTTGAGTGTGGAAAATATGCTGCCAACGGCATGGGCTTTCAGCATACGAAGATGATAGTCATCACGCGTCGCGATGTGCGCGACCGCCTGAGCCGTATGAATGCCGCCATCCTCGGCACGCAGTCCGACCCCTTCTATGGTGCTCCCGCCATCATCATGGTCTTGGCGAAGGCTGATTGGCGCAACCGCGTCTATGACGGCAGCCTCGTCATGGGCAATCTCATGCTTGCCGCACAGGCCATCGGCGTAGATAGCATCTGGATTCACCGCGCCAAGGAGGAGTGCGAGAGCGAGGAGGGCAGGGAGCTGCTCCGCAGTGTCGGCATCGACCCCGACGAATGGGAGGGCATCGGACATTGCGCCCTCGGATTCCGCAAGGGCGAAGTGCCGGCGCCAAAGCCTCGCAAGGCAGATTTCGTACACTGGATAAAATAGCAGAGACGGAAATGCTGAGGCAGATGCAGAAGGCCGTTGGCAGACTGCTCGCTCTCAGCATCTTGGCTCTGCATCCTCGCTCAGCCCCCCCCCCATACACATAGCGAACAACGCTCCATCCCCCCCTCTTAGTCTATGGAAGATTTCATCGTACTCACTCTCGGCCATGCCCAGACCCATCATCTCTGGCAGTGTGAAGACATCTCGTCGCCCTTCCTGCGCCTCTTCTATGTCAAGTCAGGCAGGGCTGTCATCCATCTGCCCGACGGCGATGTGGAGGTCACGCCCGACCATCTCTATCTCTTCTCCGCCTACGAGCCACATGCCTACGAGTGCGAACCCGGTTTCGACTTCTACTACCTCTTCATCTTCCAGCGCAAACAGGAGCAGTTAGGATTCTTCGACCGCTATGAGTTTCCGCGCGAGGTGAAAGCCAATCAGGCGGCACGCCTCCTCTTTGAAAACTATTGCCACCTCTACCCCCAGCTCCATCTTCCCTCGCGCACCGCCGAGGCCTTCCTCAATCATCAGGCTTATCGTGAATACGCCCAGGCATTCATGAAGATGCAGCCCTACGAACGCATGCAGCTCCACGGCCTGGTGGAGATACTTTTGTCTTATTTCGTCAAGCATGCCCGCGAGCGTTTCCAGTCGCACGATGACCGTCTTGCCCTCCTGCTCGACTATGTGCAGCAGCATCTTGGCCAGCCCATCAGCGTCGATGAGCTGGCCGACCGCGCCTGCCTGACGAAGTCGTACCTCATACGCCGATTTCGCGAGGCAATGGGAGTGACGCCCATACAATATGTGCTGACGAAGAAGGTGCAGCGCGCCCAGACCCTCCTGCTCGAATCGCAGCTCAACGTTTCGCAGATAGCCGCCGAAGTAGGATTTTCTGACCCGGCCTATTTCATTCGCCTCTTCAAACGCCACATCGGTTTCACGCCGCAGGAGTACAGACAGTGCCTGATAGGATAAGTGGGCGTAGAAGGTAGCGATAGTTTGTTAAAAAATCGCCAAGCCTAAGCGGATTTGGCGGTAAAGCGAAAAATAACGTGAGTTCTTTGAAAAGTCGGACAGGTTTTGTCTGTGAATGTTTGTAAATTTGCGGCAAAATATCATCATTATGCCAAAAATAGATCTATTCGATATAAACCAAAAGAGCGGAAGCCTCATGGTCGAGTATTCTATAGAGATACAGACTGAACCGGATGATTCGTCTCTGTTTAAGGATGAAATAGAGCTTGTAGATAATCTTTTATTGGAAGGGAAACATAGAATCAAGGGCGTCGAAGATACGATAGCATCATTGACGGCAGATCTTTCTGCTGCAGATTATGTGATGTCCATCGCATCAGGCATTCTTGCAGGATGCCTTGATGCAGTGTTCGTAGGCGAGTTCTCATTGGACAGAGGCACTGAATGGGGGAAAGAAAAGGTTGATGGTTTTGTCTGTTGGGTTGCAAAAAAGCAGGGATACGAAGGTGACAACCTTACTGGGGCAGTTTCGTTTCTGGAGAAGAACAATCCTGTTGCAGCAGATTTGGTTACCAATAATTTTGGTGGAGGACGCTTTCATCACTTGAATGATTTTAGTCATCATCCTACGCCTGTCGGTCTGTTCTTCTCCATGCTAACTCAGTTCACAGGTAGGGTTTACGGAACGAAAGCGAGTTCGCTGATGACAGTAGATTCTCCGGAACCGCAAGGCGCATTTGTTTCATACCCTGTTCCCAATGGCGAGTTGATAGGGAATAGCCTTACGAGCAAAATTTCTCTGGGTTTCATCAAGTGGCTGTTTCATATGGTGAGTGATATGGCTGGTTCCAGCAGTTCCATTTATATGGGAAAGTATGGCACAGGCTTGCCCGGACCTGTCGTTTCTCTACTTAAAGAGTTGTCGTCGTTGCCAGTCTTTCAAGACAAAGACAACATCAACACCTTCTCAAAATGGATTAGCAAGCTGTTTAACGGAACATTGCTTGCTGAGCATGATGCAGAAGGAAGGATTATCCCAGAGAGTGTCTTGAAATTTGACCTGAGAGCAGAAATCGGGGTCGGATATGAAATTGGGAGGCAGACTCTCCCCATTGTATTGAATGAATGTATCGTTCGGTCATATTATATGGTTAGCCGGTTGATACGAAGCATCAGGGGCGTGGAACTAAAGAGTTGGAAAGACTATAACAAGATTTATACGTTTCCTTGGAAGAATATCCTTCCCAAAGCAAGTAACAGGACGCTCGTGAGAATGCTTACAATATCAACAGGAACCTTTACTGCCATTGATATAGCCGATGCAACCATTAGAGCATTAGTGTTATCAGGCGCAAATCCAGGGAATTTTGCAAAACAGCTACTCCTTAGAGTGAACATAGTAGGAGTTGGAAGATTCTCTATGGCTGTCTATGCTGATGCGAAAATGGGTTATGACCGTTGGAAGGAAGTAAAACATCTTCAAAGTATGCTCTCAAGCCAACAGGCATTGACAAATGCCCAATTGTATTACAAGCAAGGCGAGCTGCAGATTGCAGAGATTGATGCCACCAAGGCTGCAGACACTCTTGTGAACTTGGTGGGAGATTCTGTTCCAGCTGTGATTGAGTCAATGGCTGATATCTATAAATCCCACAAGGAAATAGAAAGGGGCTTGATGGATATTCAAAAAACAAATCCTCAGATTATTAACGAAATACAACAATATATATCATGAATGCCTGCGATTATTTACCGGATGATATAGAAAGTAAGGTCGATGAACTTACAAACCATATTAAAGTTAGGGATGAATACGCAGAAGCAATTGCCAAGGCGGAAAGAAGGGCCAAGGTTGCATTAAAAACCTCACGCGGTGCAGCTCAGGAAAAAACAGGCATCTTCAATACAGAGGCGGTGTGTCATCTCCAGCAAGCCTGCATCGACATGAGCAATGCCTTGATAAGCCTGACAGAATCTCAGAAGAAAGCATTCGAGAATCAGAAGAAACTGGTGGCAATCATAAACTATCTGTTCTCCATAAGCATACACAATATGGCTTCCTATCGCAAGGTTATCAATGACCTGAGCGGTAAGATTACCATGCTTTCTGATTCACCAGAAGATGAACGTGTCAAGAACGAATTGAAAGAGATAATACAGCAACTCAAAAGCCACGAGGACATTCTGAAAAAGCTCGAATCTCATGACCATAAACTGAAAGAACTGGAAGAACGTATAAACCAATTAGGTAGGTAATGAAAATTAGTTTTATGTTTGAATGCTCTATTTGGATGCAGGTTTTAGTCTTGAAATAAAGGAGCATAGCCTGCTATGTGACTGTTTTCAAGGCTAAAAGATGCGCCAAAGAGAGCGTTCAAACATACAAACCATAATAATTCCTACTATATATTACTCTAAAATAATTTTTATTACCTACTTATATAATAGATTATGAGCATAAAAGTAGATCTTGATCTGGAATTTCTCAATGATGTTCCCAATGAGGGATTGAAGAAATTGGCAGACATCCTTGTCTATGACATAAAAGACGGGGAGAAGCGCAAAACACAAAAGTTGGCGAATAAACTTGAGTATGTAAATCATTATCCTGACAAACTACATTATTGTGTCGGCGAGATTATTCATGAACTTCAGCTCTATGGTGGTGATTCTATTATGAATTTATTCAGAAGACACGGTGTCTCATACAGGGAGATACTTACTGACGTATGTGATAAACAGAACATCCGCTATAAAAAATCAGATACAGTTGCAGCAATTGAATTTGAGTTATTGCGCAGTGTTGCTTTCGATTCAATCGACAAATACAAAGAAGAAGCCATTGATGAAGTTTTGGAAGACTTTGGGATAATGGTAAATAGTGATATGAGGATGGATGAGAAGAAGGATTGCGTGAAGGAGTTGATAAACAACCCTTCAACACGCCTGAAAGCCTATCATATCTTTATCTCTCAGGGCTCTTGTTCTGCAGACAGCTATACCCAGCAGCTTGGTTGGGACGCATTAAAAGGAGCTGCTGTTGCAGGTGGATTCTCACCTATTGTAAAAGCAGGTGCCAGTCAATTGCTAAAAAAAGCCGGAGGCTACATTTTGCCTGGTGTCCAAATTGTATTAGGCTTATGGACCATTTCCGATTTAACCCGAATGGTGACAGGCCCCGCTTTTCGAGTGACTGCTCCAAGCGTTTTGCTGATTGGGGTCTTGAGAGAGGAATATAACCAAAGGAAATTGAAAGCATAATAAAGAAATTGCGAACTGAAAAGTAGGTAGGTAATGATAAATTGTTTTCATTACCTACTTAAGCAAACATTTATGTCCAAACTTAAGAAATGCCTGTACCTCATTGACCTTCTCACGCGCAGAGGGGCGATGAGCCTTAAGGAGATAAACGAGCACTTCAAGTACTCGTCCATCTACGATGGGGAGATTATTCCCCGTACGTTTGCGAGGTATAAGGAGTTTATCGAACTGAACTTCCCTTGCAGGATAGAGTATGATGCAAGCACGCGGGAGTATTACCTGAAGCGTGACAGACAGTATGGCGAGGATGAATCGCTATACAACTATCTGTTCTCTGCTTACCATATCGAGAGCATGACGGAACTGGCTCTGAAGCATCGCGACAAGGTGAAACTGCTGATGCCGCCTACGGGAGTAGAGCACGTGCAGACGGTGCTCGAAGCCATTGACCGGCACCGGGGATTGCTGTGCGATTATTATGCGTTCAACAAGAAGACGAAAAAAGCGCAGAGGCTTATTCCGTATTTCCTGAAGACATGGGAGCAACGGTGGTACCTGGTGGCAGAGCCTGATAACCACCATCACGGACTCTCGGTGTTTGCCCTTGAACGTATGGATAACTTGCGGCTGACGGACGAGAAGGTAAAACCATCGAACGAGATTACGGTGGATGACTACTTCAAAGGCAGCTTCGGAGTGAACCATAGCGATGAGCAGGAGGCGGAAAGATTGGTTGTCAAGGTGTATGGCTCGCAGGCCGACTATGTGCGTGCCCTGCCTATACACGAGTCGCAACGTGAGATTGAGACGACTGCGGAGTATGCCGTTTTTGAATATCACGTGGTGCCATGCTACAATCTGTATCAGCAGTTGCTTTGGCATCGGGAGCGGTTGGAAGTGCTTGAGCCTATGTTCATGCGCGAGGAGATGGCGAAGATTGTGAAGTCGATAGCCGGGATATACGAGTAGAAAAGATGCAGATTTCTGGCAGGTCGGACATGTTTTGTCTCCGCCTGCCGTTACTTTTGCACTCGAAACATTAAAGGTAGGTTCTATAAATTAGTTTTCAATGTAAGGCAGTGTTTCTGCTTTACT
>CALZJF010000080.1 GCA_945787885.1 uncultured Bacteroidales bacterium
TTGTCTTTCCCTACTCTGTTACAGGCTTTTCGGGATGCGCCTTTATCAACGTTGACGATGCAAAGGTACGACGGAAATTTTAGAGTAATGGAATAATAATATGCGTTTTTTCGTGCTGAAAATCACCATTTTTCAATTATGAGCATTATGAGCAAAAAAGGGCCAAAAATGAGCAAAATGAGCAAAAATTTATCAGCAATCAGCAAAAACCCAAAAAATAGCCCTAAAACAAGAAACATCTATACAAAATAGAAGATTTGCCCCCGAAAATAAAGCATAGTGATGCTGAAAAATCAGCAAAAATATCCCAATTATGAGCAAAAACACCCCATTATGAGCAAAAACGCCCCAATTATGCGCAAAATGCGCATTTTTTTGCGAAAATGCGCAAAAACTCCATGAATAAGAAACATTACGACAAAAAAAATACGGCTGCCATAATTCGGTCAGCCGTTACTCTATTGTCGTTAAAATGTGGAAAAACTCATTCCACCTTTTTTTGTAGCTCTCCCTCCATGCAATGTTACCATTTGCATCTTTATTATTCTCGATGTTATTTACCGCCCTTCTAAAACCCGACGATTTCTTACGTATCCATATCATGTCCTTGGTATGGTCACCTTTCCGGAACAGGCACGCTTTGATGAAATCTGTATCATGTATCCCTCCCATGAGCATATTACAGTCATCGCATGCTATATAAGCGATTGCCACATCTCTTACTTGCTCGAAGTTAACTTTCTGCAGCAGTTTCCATAATTGGCTTCCCGTAGGAAAAGTGAGGTCTCCGTTGATGATGTATTCTTTCGCAAACACCCTCTCGTATGCCTCTTTGTAATCTGTTGGGAATTCTTTATTGTTGTCCGGTGCAGAAAAAAATTTCTCTTTGTCATTGTTCGCCCACTCGTTGTATTTGAGCAGTTTGTAGAGTTCGTAAAACTGACCTTCTTTGACGGTTTTGAGTTTTCCCATGAGGTAAGAGCCCAGCTCTTCCATTCCTTTCAGGCTGAAGGTCTTGTTATTGTAAAGGAGTATGTTTTCAAGGTAGTAATATGGCTTTACCAAATTCTTATTGCTTTCGAGGTCTTCGCGATCGTAGAGCAGCGATTTCTTAAAGAATTCCCGGGCGCGGTCTTCCTCGTATTTAAATTTTCGGGTTTCGCAGAATCCCGATTCAAGTACTCTTTTCAGCTGCTCCTTCAGTATGTTATCCAGCGTGCGTTTATCTTTTGAGTAGTATAAACACTTCTCGCTGTCGTACATTCTCCGTAGCTCATCTTCGCGCACCTCACATTCCTCGTACACCCTCTTGGCTATCGCTTCCAGTTCCTCTGTGCTGTATGTCTTGTTGCGCAGAGTGTTTACTTGCTCCAGTGCCAGCAGCAGCCCTTTCCGGGCATCCTCCAGCTTTTCGTACAGTTCCGTTATGCTAACGTCCTGCAGGGGTCTTTCCTCCAGGACCAGCGGGCATGACACCATGTCTTCCTTCACTCCGCCTACCATGCGTGAGCTGAAACTTATCTCTTCGAAGTCATTGACAGTGTCTGCGACGTCCAGCTTCCACACTTCGTGAAAAGGAGCCGTCTGCCTCCAGTTATCAGCCGCCGCGGTGATATATGCCACCGTTTCGCGGTACTCCTGGAGCAGGAAAAGGGCATAGCACTTCTGCGAGAGGCGGGACGCCCCCTGCACCCTCCTGCTCAACTCCTTGAGGTTGTCCAGTATGTCCTTCAATGATTCCTGTCCCATGTCTTCCGGTGTATATATTTGAGTAAGCGTGGGCGTTCACCCACATAACTGCATGAAAAGTCGTCCCAGGGTTACCACACCCTCGATACTTTCTATATGCCGCATACAAGTGAAGCCCACGCCGTAGATTGTTGTATATCTATTGAGCATGAGCAACGCTTGTCGTTGGTTCTTGAAAGTATCTTTGTCTTTATTTATGTGGTAATTTGGGACGACAAGACAACAAGACGCTGACAACGCTTACCTTTTTCTATTCTCTGCCTACCTATAGGGATAGGCTCCTTTCAATCTTTCAATCTTTCAATCTTTCAATTTTAAATCTTCTAAATGTTTGTGAATCTGTCGAAGAATTGTTTTATTTTCTCTATTACCCTCAGTTTTGTCTCCAGACGCTTTTTGCCAGCTCCGAATAGCGGCATTGGCGGCAGTATGTCGGTGATGGCAGTGCCGTTTTCCTCCACAAATCCGTCCTTGAAGCAGCGTTCGATGAAGACCTGAGTCTTCTCGGGCTTCAGCTTCTCTTCGCTGATGATCTCGTCCATCTGACGCTTCTTCTCCTCGGCAAGATACTTGTCCCATTCATCATGCACCTCTCCGGCTTCGGGAGTCATGCGGTTGATGAATTTCTCGATGAGTTCCTTCTTGTTTCTGAGGTCAGGGCTCGACGTGATGCTCTTGCTGATTTTCAGCAGCACTTCCCTGTCTCGGCATTGCGAAGCCTTGTATTGCTCCACCAGTTCGAGGATATATGTGATGTCAATCTGCACTTGCTTCACAAGCTCAATCTCAAACTCTATATCGTCCTCGATGTCGGCTCGCTCGCCACGCTGCTGACTGCGCTTGAATTCGTCATAGAGGTCGTTATACCACGACAGATAATCCTGACGCTCGCCCTCTTGGATGATTCTCACCTCATTGCGCTTGTCGAGGTCGTCAGGGCAGAAGTCATCGAATGCTATCAGCAAGTTGTGAGCCTTCAGATAGCTGCCGAAGAGACGGATGAATTCCTTCTTCTGCTCATCGTCGGTGATATTCTTTATCTCGCCTACGGGGAATTTGTCGAGCAATGCCTTCACAATCTCCTTATATCCCATCATGTGCTTGCCCTTGTCGTCGTCATAACCCTCGTAGTAGTCTTTAAACGAGCGCATGAACACAAGTCCCGCCGCATCCCTGTTGCCGAACAATGCGAAGCACTCCTTGGTCGCCTCATCAAGATTGCGGAAGCAAACGATGTTGCCACAGTCCTTTATTGAATTGAGTATGCGGTTAGTGCGCGAATAAGCCTGCAGTAATCCGTGCATCTTCAGGTTCTTGTCCACCCACAGAGTGTTCAGAGTCTTGGCATCGAATCCCGTGAGGAACATTCCCACCACTATAAGCAGGTCGAGGTCGTTGTTCTTCATTCTCAGCGATATGTCCTTGTAGTAGTTTTGGAACTTGTCGCTGCTGATGTCGTATTTCGTTCCGAACATCTCGTTATAGTCGGGAATGGCCACCTTTTGCAGAAACTCCTTACTTGTATTGTCAAGACCATCGATTGCGGCAGGATCTTCGTCCGACATTCCTGTCGCTTCATTAGAAGCTTCATTTGCTTCGTAGGTGAATATGGTGGCTATCTTCAACTTCCTTCTCCCAGGCTCAGCCATCTTCTTTTTCAGTGCAAGATAATATTCCCTCGCCATAGGCACGCCATCCACGGCAAAGATAGAGTTGAATCCGCTTGTTGCCATTTTATCCTTTTTCTCCACGGCATTCTTACCATCCTTTATCACCTCTGCCACATTCAAGAGTTTCGTCATTTTATACGCCTCTTTATGCTTCGTCTTCTGGTCGAAGTGGTTGAGGATATAGTCGGTGATAAGGTTTATTCTCTTGGGCGAGGTGATGGCCTTCTTCTCGTTGATGCTTTCCACCTGCTTGTCTTCCACGCCTTCCTTCTCCTTCATTGTCTTGATGTAGTCAACATGGAATTTCAGCACGTTCTTGTCCCTTATGGCATCCACTATGGTATATGTGTGCAGCGGTCGGGTACGCTGGCCTCGCGAGTCGAGTTCGCCACCAAACACCTGTGCCGTTGTCTGACAATCTCCCTTGCTGTATTTGTTGGCGTTCTCGGCGAAGATTGGCGTACCTGTGAATCCAAACATCATGTATTTCTTGAACGACTTCATGATGAGTTTGTGCATGTCGCCAAACTGCGATCTGTGGCACTCATCGAATATCAGCACCACGTTTTCATTCAGCAATCTCTTCATTCCGTCATCGTCACCCTTTTTCTTCAGCACTATCGACAGTTTCTGTATCGTGGTGATGATAATCCTCGCCGTTTTGTCCTTCAACTGTCTTTCGAGAATCCTGCTGTTTGAGTTGCTGTTGGCGCAGTCCTTCTCGAAGTTGTCATACTCCTTCATCGTCTGATAGTCCAGGTCCTGACGGTCAACCACAAACAACACCTTCCCTACGTTGTCCATCCTTGCCGCCAACTGAGCCGTCTTAAACGATGTCAGTGTCTTGCCGCTTCCTGTCGTGTGCCATATATATCCTCCGCCTTTTGCCGTTCCCTGCCATCTGTTCTTTATTGCCGTGTCTATCCTCAGCAATATTCTTTCGGTGGCAGCTATCTGATAGGGGCGCATTGCCATCAGCAATCTGTCAACAGTGAACACACAATATTTCGTCAATACGTTCAGCAACGTCTGCTTTCTCAGGAATGTATAGGCGAAGTCCTCAAGGTCGGAGATGATGTTGTTTTCGGCATCACTCCAGTAAGAAGTGAATTCAAACGAGTTCGACTCAATCTTCCTTCCTGCGCTCTTGGCCTTGTCCGTTTCCTTCTCCCTTGCGGTTCGTGTTGTATTACTGTAATATTTCGTCTGTGTACCGTTGGAGATTACGAATATCTGTACATATTCAAACAATGCCTTTCCTGCCCAGAACGACTCCCTCTGATAGCGGTCAATCTGGTTGAAAGCCTCTCGCAGTGTTCCGCCTCTTCGCTTCAGCTCTATATGCACCATCGGCAGTCCGTTCACGAGTATCGTCACGTCATACCTGTTCTTTGCCGTACCTCCCGAAGGCACATACTGGTGAATCACCTGCATGTGGTTGTTGCCGAGATTACGCTTGTCGATGAGCTTGATGTTCTTTGGCTCACCGTTGTCACGCTTTAGGCTCACGATGGTGTCAGCTGTCTGTATGAGGGCGGTCTTCGCCTCGATGCCCATAGCGTCGTTGGCAATCTCGGTGTCGAGCAGTCGTTTCCATTCAGCGTCGCTAAACTCATATTTGTTCAGCCTTTCGAGTTGTGCTCTCAGGTTAGCCAACAGCGATGGTTCATCCGTAATCCTCGGATTCTCATAGCCTTGGCTCACGAGCTGCTTTATCAGCTTAGCCTCCAAAGCCGCTTCGCTCTGATAAGCCTCAGCCTCCCGTGGTTGCACGTCGTAGTGTGCCATCACGGTCATTTCCGCTTGCTCCGCTATTATGTTATATTTATCTGCCATAGGCTTTATATATTTAGTCAAAGGTCAATAATTTCTCACGATAATATTCATACTGCTTTTGCCTCAGTGCTATCTCTTCTTTTAATGATGAGATAAGGGATTCAAAGGCATCGAGCTTTTCGACGATGGATTGCTGGATGGAAAGAGATGGGATTGGTAACACAAACTTAGACATTGATTCACCAGAAACTCTTACGACCTTAGCTCCAGTTGCGCTCTTGGCTTTTTGATCTGCAAACAAATTGCATTGAAATAGATAAGACATATATTTGGGATTCTCATTGTGTGAAAAACAATAAGAATCTCCGCTATACGCGACCTCACCTTCTCCCAACCATGCTATTGCTTTACAACATGCATCAACATCCTCACTTGTTGTTGCAATCAACAAATCTCCATATTTTGCTTTCTTTAGTTTTTTTGCTAATGAATCAGAACAATAAGATATAGTGGATGTCGTTGATGTATCATATGAAGTATGAATTTGTCCATAATGTATGCAAGGAAAACCTGATTCAGTAAAATCTTTCTTTTGTAATCCATTACCTCTTATAAACTCTCCAACATTCCCCAAATTTGTATATATGGATTTATCATCAAACGTCAAAAGTTTCTCTCGATAATATTCAAACTGCTTCTGCCTCAATGACAGTTCTTCATTGAGGGCATCAATAAGATTAGTGAAAGAATCCAATATCTCCACTATCTCTTCTTGAACTTTGATATGTGGAAGAGGTATTTGTATAGAATATAAAGTGTTTATAGGCAATGAAAATGGAACAGCATCCGTATTCCTAATAGAATATATATAATCCTGTTTTGATTTTAATATATAGTATAAATACTTATTTTCAATTGATTCGAATGGTATTATTGAATAGCATACATCGTTTGCCCAAAATTTATTTTTTTGGAAATCTACATATCCAGCAGCTCCATACTGTGCAACCGTTATTGTATTAGCATCTCTATTGTACGAATCAAAATAACCCATAGGTGATTGACCTCCACTTATTACAGGGTAATCACCAAAATCCTTAACATCTCGCTTTGTGACTCTATTGCCTCTTATTATGTTGCATACTTTTTTTAAATCAAATAGCTCTACTCCATTAGAATTATATTTCTCCAACAAATCCGTAACCTTACTCATACATCATCCCTCCATTTCATCTATAAATTCATTCACCTTCTCTCTTAGTCTATTAACATCCTTCACGACCTTAACAATATCCTTGTTAACAGCTTTGATGTCAATCTTCTCGCGAGTGTCCTCAGCCTCCACATACGACGAAACAGAGAGATTACAATCATTGGCAAGAATGTCCTCGTTAGACACGAGCTTACAGAAATACTGCTCGTCCTTGCGGTTGATATACGCTCCGACGATAGTATCTATGTTTTGTTGCTCAAGGAGGTTCTTGTTGCCGTTCTTCACAAATTCATTCGAAGCGTCAATGAAGAGCACATTGCCATCTCGCTTCTTGCCCTTGCTCAGCACAATGATACATGTGGCAATGCCCACGCCAAAGAACAAGTTGGCTGGCAACTGAATAACCGTATCCACATAGTTGTTTTGAATGAGATATTCCCTTATCTGCTTCTCCGCTCCACCACGATACAAGACTCCGGGGAACTCAACGATGGCGCAAATGCCGCTCTCCTTCAGATGGCTCAGCATGTGCATCGTGAACGCCAAGTCGGCAGCACTCTTGGGAGCAAGCACTCCTGCAAGTGCATAACGTTCATCATTGATGAGTATAGGATTATCCTTACCTACCCATTTCAACGAATAAGGAGGATTGCTCACGATGGCATCAAACTCCATTCCTCTATGAGCAGGATTGAGCAGCGTGTCGCCAAGGGCAATGTCGAAGTTATTGTAGTTGACATTGTGCAGGAACATGTTTATGCGGCAGAGATTGAAGGTGGTAGGGTTAATCTCCTGACCATAGTATTTCAGATTGGGATTCTTCTTGCCGATAATCTTCTGGAACTTCATCAGCAGCGAACCGCTTCCGCAGGCAGGGTCATACACCGTGTCAATCTTGTCGTTGTCGTATGTAGCCAATCTCACGAGTATCTCCGACACCTCCTGTGGAGTAAAGAACTCACCGCCCGATTTACCGGCATTAGCAGCATACATCGACATCAGAAATTCGTAGGTGTCGCCAAAAGTGTCGTTCTTGTTATTCTGAATGTTCTGCGACAGTTTCATGTCGCGTACTGCAATAATCACATCGCAGAGCACCTTATTGCGGTCGGCAACAGTGATACCAAGCTTTGAGTTATCCACGATAAAGTCGCTGAACAAGCCTTTCATCTTGTATTCAGCATCCGTTCCCACGGCACTTGCCTCAATCGCACGGAATGTCTTGGCGAGAGTCTCGTTGAGGTTTTCGTCCTTCTCTGCCTTTGCCGCCACATTGCAGAACAATTGGCTTGGCGGGATAAAGAATCCCTTCTCAGCCACCAGCTGCTCCTTGGCTTTCAGGGCTTCCTCGTCGTCGAAACAGGCATAGTCGAAGTCCTCGACCCCGGCATCCTGCTGCAATTTGTTGATGTAGTGGGTGATGTTCTCGCTGATATAGCGGTAGAAGATGGTGCCCAAGATATATGCCTTGAAGTCCCAGCCATCGACCCTGCCTCTCAGTTTGTTCGCAATGTCCCAGATGGTTCTGTGCAATTCCTCGCGTTCGCTACGTGATGTCATATCTTTATTCTTATATATTTGATTACGAAAATGATGTAGTAGGCTCAGGGCATGGCTTTGAGCCTCAGCAGCATCCCTTCACACAGCAGCGAGAGTTCTCCCTGGGGAGAGGGCTGGAGCGCCACGGGCCTCCCGTCTATGAGGCAGTCCCCACTGGGCATGCGCACAATGGGGTAGGCAGCGAGGAGGGTGTCCAGCTCGCGCTGAGGTGCCTCTTGGTTGAGGTCAATGAAGGTAAGGGTATCACGGTGCTGCAGCTCGTCCGCGGTGAAGCGGAGGTAGCCGCTGGGGGTGTAAGTGATGGGAAGGTTGCCCTGACGGCAGGAGATGAAGGCGTAGTCGCCTTGGGTGGGAAGGGATGGTGGGCAGCTCTGTGTCATCTCGCAGGTGGGAGGGAGAATGGAATCTGCCTCTTCGCTCCCGGCGCATGAGACGATGCTGGCGAAAAAGAGCGTCAGCAGTAAGAAGGAGAAAGTGGAAGGGTGTAATTTACCCCCCCCCCATCAGTTTTCTGCGATTTTGCAGCGTATGGTAGTTTTCCTGTCTCATGGTTCGATGCTTCGTGTTGCAAAGTTACAACATGCGTCTTTTATCTCCAAATTTTTCTTCATTTTTTTGTAGCAAGGCCGTAAAAAGAGAAAAGGTAGGGCCAGAGGAAAGGCATTGAACGCTCTATAAGCAAACGTGGAGAAATGGCACAAAGGAGGGTCGAGAGGTACCTTATCCTATGATTCCCGATTTGCCCACATAATTAACAAAAATAAACGGATTCACCAAAAGGTGAACCCGCCAGAAAGGGGACAGGGGACAGGTCTGCGTCCCGATAGGGTGGCAGTAAGTCTTGAGAG
>CALZJF010000081.1 GCA_945787885.1 uncultured Bacteroidales bacterium
CATAAAGGTATTCGTCGCCGCAGTGGAGAGCCTTATATCATGCATCCGCTCGCGGTGGCGCAGATATGCAGTGAGGAAATAGGGCTGGGAAGCACCACCATCTGTGCCGCGCTGCTGCACGATGTAGTGGAAGATACGGAATACACGCGCGGCGACATCGCCAACATCTTCGGCGAGAAGGTGGCGAACATCGTGGAGGGCGTGACGAAGGTGGAAAGCGGAATATTTGCTGACCGTGGCAGTTCGCAGGCTGAGACTTTCAAGAAGATTCTCCTCACGATGAGCGATGACATTCGCGTCATCCTCGTCAAGATTGCCGACCGCCTGCACAATATGCGCACGCTGGCTTCCATGCCCAAGAACAAGCAGATGAAGATTGTCGGCGAGACGCTCTTCATCTACGCCCCGCTGGCTGACCGCCTCGGACTCAACCGTATCAAGACGGAGCTTGAAAACCTCTCGTTCAAATACGAACATCCGGAGGAATATCAGATGGTCATCGACAAACTCCATGAGTCGAAGATGGAGCGCGATGATGATATCCGCGACTTCACGCCTGCCATCTGCCATGCGCTCGACGAAATGGGCGTGGCCTACTCGCTCAAGGCGCGCATCAAAAGCCCCTTCTCCATCTGGCAGAAGATGGTGAGGAAGAAGGTGCCCTTCGAGGAAGTCTTCGACATCCTCGCTGTCAGAATCATCTTCCATCCGAAAGACCGCAAGCAGGAAATTTCTGAAGCATACGCCATATATGCTGCCCTGACGCAGATTTACACACCGCATCCCACGCGCTTCCGCGACTGGCTCGCCGTGCCGAAAGCCAATGGCTATCAGGCTCTGCATAACACCTTTATGTCGAAGCAGGGAAAATGGATAGAGGTGCAGATACGCAGCGACCGCATGGACGACATAGCGGAGCAGGGATTTGCCGCTCACTGGAAATATAAAGACCAGGGAGCCAGCTATGACGAGAACGAACTCGACTCATGGATTAACAGCATCAAGCAGATACTCGACGACCCGCAGCCTGACTCGCTCGACCTCCTCGATACCATCAAGCTCAATCTCTTCGTCTCCGAAATCAATGTCTTCTCGCCGAAGGGCGACATCGTCACGCTTCCGCAGGGGGCGAGTGTGCTCGATTTTGCCTTCGCCATCCACTCTTTTGTGGGAAGCCACTGCATGAGCGCGAAGGTGAACCATCACCTCGTGCCTCTCTCGCAGCGGCTGCAGAGCGGCGACCAAGTGCAAATCATCACGGGCAACGAGAACAACATACATCCTGACTGGCTCGGCTACGTCATTACCGCTAAGGCGAAGGGGAAGATTTCTGCCTTCCTGCGCAAGGCTGATCGCGACCGTCAGCGTGAGGGCGAGCAGACCGTCATAGACTTTCTGCGGAAAAACGACTTCGAGCCCAACACATCGCATATCAATAAAATCTACACCTTCCACCATTTCTCGCGTCCCGACGAGCTTTATCTCGCCGTGGGCAAGGGAAAAATCGTGCTCGGCGAGGCTGACATCAACTTCCTCAAGGGCAAGAAGGTGAAGGTCAGAAGCAAGGGATGGCGGCGCTATGTGCCGTTTATGAAGCCCAAAGTCGTAGAGGTGCAGCGCGTGGAGGGCGAAATGGCTGAGTTCGTGAAGAGCATCAACCGCTCGCAAACGCTCCTCCTCGATGAGCAAACGCTCGAAAAATGCACACCCTGCACTGACTGCCACCCTATACCCGGCGACGAGGTGATGGGATTCATCAATCAGAATCAGGAGTTGGAGATACACCGCCGCGATTGTCCGCTCGCCATGAAATACAAGACGAGCTTCGGCGAGAACATCGTTGCCGTGGATTGGGATATGCACCGCCGCCTTACCTTCGACTCCTCTATATATATAGAAGGACGCGATGCGAAGGGTGTGCTGCAGAGCATCTCGAATGTGCTCGTCACCTTCCAGCATTTTGACCTCCGCTCCATCGAACTGCATACGAAGGATGGCATCTTCCAAGGCGAAATCTGCGTCAGCGTCTTTGATGTGCAAGACATTCAGCTGATATGCTCGCAGCTGCAGCAGATAGAGCAGGTGAGCCGTGCCGTCCGAAAAGACTGAGCGGCCGTCGTCCGTGAACAACCGGCATGATGCCGTTTCTGGGGCATCTGCCCCGACTGTCCTCCCCATTGTCAGGCGAGCCCCCATACAGCCCTTTCTTCTTCGTAGTGCTGTGTGGGGGGCTCGCCGATGTTTTTGCCTTGTCGCATACAGCTGTTGAAGTGGGGGAGGGGAGGGGCGAAAGGGGCGTTTTTGTAGTCCAAAAGGGTAAAAATGCACGTTTTTATGCAGAATCTTTGATATTCGTACATTACAAACCAACTTTTTTCGTAATTTTGCAGCGTCATTTTTGCTCTTTCCTCATTTCGCAAGAGTGCTATGCTGCCTTTTCGTCAATGCTTTTGACCTTCAGCACGCTGATGTACGCTTGCCGCAAGCCGACGATGGCCTGCTGAAAGAGCGCGTCTTCACCCTTCCCTGACGATGAACACACATCGTAGCCCCCACTTTCTTTAGAACTCAAAACCATAAATACTATATCCTATGGACGCATTCGGAGGCGACAACAGTCACATCACCTTTCAAACAAACAAAGCCAGTATCATGGAGTCGTTCTTCCAGTCGCACTCCTATCAAATCGAACACGTCAGCGTGCCCGTGCGTCGTGCTCTGATGGATAATATCGACTGGAGCTACAGACTTATTGGTATCCGAGGCCCACGCGGTGTCGGAAGAACGTCTTTCCTGTTGCAGTATGCCAAGGAGAATTTTCAGGCGAGATTGCGACAGTGCCTCTACATCAACATGAACTCCTTCTACTTCCAGGGACGTAAACTTGTTGATTTTGCCGGAGACTTTGTGAAATCAGGCGGACAAATCCTGCTCGTCGATCAAGCCTTCAAGATACCCAGCTGGCGCGAACAGCTCATCGAATGCTACGAAAAGTATCCCTATCTGCGAATCGTCTATACCACTACGTCTGTTCGCGGAGGGGAAAACGACCATACAGAACTCAATACTATCTCTCGTCAGTATTGGCTCCACGGATTCTCCTTCAGAGAATACATCAACCTGCAGACGGGAGAGAATTTCCGCGCATACACCCTCAAGGAACTGCTTGAAGACCACAAGAACATCGCCAAGCAGATTCGCCAGAAGGTGAACCCGATGGATCATTTCAACAATTATATCCATCATGGCTACTATCCCTTCTTCCTCGAAGGACGCAACTTCACTGAGGCTTTGCTCAAGGCAATGAACATGATGATTGAGGTTGATATCCTCTTCATCAAGCAAATCGAACTGAAGTATTTGGAGAAGATCAAGAAGCTCCTCTATCTCCTCGCCATCAGCGAATCGCCCGCTCCCAATGTCAGCCGTCTGGCTGAGGAAATCGGAACTTCGCGCGCTACGGTGATGAACTACCTGAAGTATTTGGAGGAGGCTCGCCTTATCAATCTCATCTACAAAGAGGGCGAACAGTTCCCTAAAAAGCCTGCCGCCGTATTGCTCCATAATACGAACCTCATCTACTCCATCTACTGCCCCTACGTCAATGAGCAGCAGACCATGGAGACCTTCTTCGTCAACTCCCTCTGGCGCCACCATGCCGTCAACAAGGGCAAGCGCGAAGGCACTTACCGCGTCAATAGCAACGTTGATATTTGCGTTTGCGACCGCTATAAGCGCGTGAAGGCTGATGCCGGAACCATCATCGCACGCTACAATATGGACCTCGGACGCGCTGACAACGAAATTCCCCTCTGGCTCTTCGGCTTCCTCTTCTAAGTATGAAGCCCCGTTTCCCAGCTCCTATACAATATGCCTCTTGCTCCTATATATAATATATATATGAGTAAGACGTGGAGAACAGGACGCTGGCATTGCCTTTACAATCTTTTTTCAGAAATCATCATTCATAGCGGGGTGCGCCCCAATGGTCTTGCTCTTGGTAGAAGTCTTTTTTATGATGGCGCAAGCACCCTTGTATGGCATCCCCTCTTCAATAAATTTCAAAATAAACTATGGCAAAGAAATTTATCACCTGTGATGGTAACCAGGCTGCTGCCCATATCGCGTATATGTTCAGCGAGGTGGCTGCCATCTATCCCATCACTCCTTCATCTACCATGGCAGAATACGTAGATGAATGGGCGGCTCAGGGCCGTAAGAACATGTTTGGCGAGACCGTTCTCGTACAGGAAATGCAGTCTGAGGGCGGTGCAGCCGGTGCTGTACACGGTTCGCTCCAAGCTGGTGCTCTGACCACGACCTTTACGGCTTCGCAGGGTCTGCTCCTCATGATTCCCAATATGTACAAGATTGCGGGCGAGTTTCTTCCCTGCGTTTTCCATGTCTCTGCTCGTACGCTTGCCAGCCACAGCCTCTGCATCTTCGGCGACCATCAGGATGTGATGTCCACTCGCCAGACGGGCTTCGCTATGCTGGCTGAGGGTAGTGTTCAGGAAGTGATGGACCTCGCTGGTGTTGCCCATCTTGCTGCCATCAAGAGCCGCGTTCCCTTTGTCAATTTCTTCGATGGTTTCCGTACTTCGCACGAAATCCAGAAGATTGAAATGCTCGAGACTGAGCAACTCAAGCCCCTCGTTGACCAGGAGGCCCTCGCTGCTTTCCGTCAGCGCGCCCTCACCCCCGAGCACCCCGTGGCACGCGGTATGGCTGAAAACCCCGACACATTCTTCGCACATCGCGAAAGCTGCAACCCCTACTATGAGGCTGTGCCTGAAATCGTAGAGGAATACATGCACAAGATTAGCGAAATCACGGGTCGCCGCTATGAGCTCTTCAGCTACTACGGTGCCGAAGATGCCGATCGCGTCATTGTCCTCATGGGTAGTGCCTCTGAGGCTGCCCGCGAAGCCATCGACTATCTCACGGCTCAGGGTGAAAAGGTGGGCCTTGTCAGCGTACACCTCTATCGTCCTTTCAGCACGAAGCATCTCCTCGCCGCTGTGCCCAAGACGTGCAAGCGCATCGCCGTGCTCGACCGCACCAAGGAGCCCGGTGCCAACGGTGAACCCCTCTACCTCGATGTGAAGGAGGCCTTCTACGGACAGGCTGACGCTCCCGAAATCGTCGGCGGACGCTATGGTCTGGGGTCGAACGACACCACTCCCGCACAGATTCTCGCCGTTTATGAGAATCTGGCACTCCCCCAGCCCAAGAATCATTTCACCATCGGCATCGTGGACGATGTCACCTTCACCTCACTGCCCAAGAAGGAAGAAATCGCACTGGGCGGCGACGGAATGTTCCAGGCCAAGTTCTACGGACTCGGTGCTGACGGTACGGTAGGTGCCAACAAGAACTCCATCAAGATTATCGGCGAGACCACCGACAAGTATTGCCAGGCCTATTTCTCCTACGACTCCAAGAAGTCCGGCGGTTTCACCTGCTCCCACCTCCGCTTCGGCGATACCCCCATCCGCTCCACCTATCTCGTCACCACGCCAAACTTCGTGGCCTGCCACGTTCAGGCTTACCTCCATATGTACGATGTCCTCCGCGGCATCCAGCAGGGTGGCACCTTCCTTCTCAACACCATCTGGGAGGGTGATGAACTCGCTGCCAATCTGCCCAACAATGTGAAGCGCGTGCTCGCAGAGAAGCAGGTGAAGTGCTACTACATCAACGCTACGAAGATTGCTCAGGAAATCGGTCTTGGCAACCGCACGAACACCATTCTCCAGAGTGCCTTCTTCCGCATCACGGGCGTGATTCCCGTAGAGCAGGCCGTTGAAGAGATGAAGCACTTCATCGTGAAGTCTTACGGCAAGAAGGGTCAGGATGTCGTTGACAAGAACTATGCTGCCGTTGACCGTGGTGGCGAATACAAGGAGCTCCCCGTCGATGCCGCTTGGGCACAGCTTCCCGCTGATGCCGTAGAGGCCAAGGATGAGCCCGCGTTCATCACCAATGTCATGCGCCCCATCACGGCTCAGAATGGCGACCTTCTTCCCGTCAGTGCCTTCAAGGGCATTGAGGATGGCACGTGGCCTCAGGGCACTGCCGCCTACGAGAAGCGTGGCGTTTCTGCCTTCGTTCCCACCTGGGAGCCTGAGAAGTGTATCCAGTGTAACAAGTGTGCCTTCGTTTGTCCTCACGCTTGCATCCGTCCTGTAGTGATGACCGATGAGGAGGCTGCCGGCATGAATGCTCCCACCATCGACATGAAGGCTCCTGCCGCCATGAAGGGCATGAAGTTCCGCGTCCAGGTCGGCGTGCTCGACTGTCTCGGCTGCGGCAACTGCGTTGATGTCTGCCCCGGAAATCCCAAGCTCGGAGGTCCCGCCCTCAAGATGGTTCCCCTCGAATCACAGCGCGCAGAGGCTGCCAACTGGGAATATGCCGTCAAGAACGTCAGCAGCAAGCAGCATCTCGTTGACATCAAGCAGAATCCGAAGAACAGCCAGTTCGCACAGCCCCTCTTCGAGTTCAGCGGAGCTTGCTCCGGTTGCGGTGAGACTCCCTATGTCAAACTCGTCACCCAGCTCTTCGGCGACCGTGAGATGGTGGCCAACGCTACGGGTTGCTCCTCTATCTATTCCGGTTCCATCCCCTCTACTCCCTATACCACGAATGCCAAGGGTCAGGGTCCGGCATGGGCCAACTCTCTCTTCGAGGACTTCTGCGAGTTCGGTCTCGGTATGGTGCTCGCCAACAAGAAGATGCGTGCCCGCCTCCAGGCTCTGCTCGAAGAGGTCGTAGCATGCGAGTCGGCTCCTGAAGGCTATAAGGCTGCCGCTCAGGCTTGGCTCGAAGGCAAGGATGATGCTGACGCTTCGCGCGCTGCTGCCGAGGCTCTCAAGCCCTTCATTGAGGAAGGCAAGGCCAAGGGTTGCGCCACATGCACTGCCCTCGATGAGCTGAGCCACTATCTCGTGAAGCGCAGCCAGTGGATCATCGGTGGCGACGGTGCTTCGTACGACATCGGCTACGGCGGTCTCGACCATGTCATCGCCAGCGGTGAGGATGTGAATATCCTCGTGCTCGACACCGAGGTTTACTCCAACACCGGCGGCCAGAGCTCCAAGGCCACTCCTCTCGGTGCCATCGCCAAGTTTGCTGCTGCCGGAAAGCGTGTCCGCAAGAAAGACCTCGGCATGATTGCCACCACTTACGGCTATGTCTATGTGGCTCAGGTGGCTATGGGTGCTGATCAGGCACAGTGCCTGAAGGCCATCCGCGAGGCAGAGGCTTATCCCGGTCCTTCGCTCATCATTGCCTACGCTCCCTGCATCAATCACGGTCTGAAGAAGGGTATGGGTAAGGCTCAGGCTGAGGAAGCTGCTGCTGTAGAATGTGGCTACTGGCACCTGTGGCGTTACAATCCCGCTCTCGAAGAAGAGGGCAAGAACCCCTTCACCCTCGACTCCAAGGAGCCGCAGTGGGATAAGTTCCAGGATTACCTCAATGGTGAGGTTCGCTTCCTCTCTGTGAAGAAGCAGTTCCCCAATGAGGCTCAGGAGCTCTTCGATGCTTGCCAGGCTATGGCTAAGAAGCGTTATGAAAGCTATGTCCGCGCCAGCAAGATGGAGTGGTAAATAGATGCTCCCGATGTCGCATTGGCTCACTGCCATACGCTTGACATCTGAAGCCTGAACAATGTAAGCCCCCGCACTGAAACATCTCGGTGCGGGGGCTTTTTGTACAAAAATGAGTTCATAAGTAGGCGTGCAAAATTATTTTGAGGTGGGTTCTATCAATTAGCTTTGTCAGATTTTGAGATTATTTTCAAGTTCAAATTGTAAGTTGAAGA
>CALZJF010000082.1 GCA_945787885.1 uncultured Bacteroidales bacterium
GAAAAACAAAAACATACGGCACGATAGTCGCAAATACATCGCAAGCTAATTGATAGAACCTACCTTATGAGAAGTATCAAATGTGTAGCCGTGGCGAAAACTCCGTGCTCTGCAAGCCTTCTGCATGGCTCCCGCTTCGCAAGCGAACATTTTCGCCCCTCAAAGTGATTGTTCTGACCCCGGGAAATGGTCATTTTGCCCCGGAAAATGGTCACTTCAAGACGAAACGCAGCGTAGAAGCAAGGCATCTTACTGCAAACTTATTTTCTATTGCCTACGAATCACATTGAGAGTAAGTTCGTTCTTTCTGCAAAGCTACATATTTTAGGGATAACAGCCGACAAAAACAGAAAAAAATCACTAATTTTGCCCTCGTTACCATGTAGGACGTTTCGTTCAACTAACGTTTCCCCTACATTGTTTACCTCACTTTTCGCTTTTTCCTGCCGCCATTTTTCCATCTTATCCCGTCATCATGAATTGGCAACAACTTCTCTCATCCCACCGCCTTGGGAAAAGCTCCCCTTCGCCGCTCGTCAAGGAGCAGCGCACAGAGTTTCAGCGCGATTTCGACCGTCTTATCTTCTCGTCCGCCTTCCGCCGTATGCAGAACAAGACGCAGGTGTTCCCCCTCCCCGGCAGCGTCTTCGTACACAACCGCCTGACCCACTCCTTGGAGGTATCAAGCGTCGGACGCTCACTGGGGGCCGACGTCGGGCGCATACTGCAGGAGCGGCATGCCCTCCCTGAGCCCCAGGCCGACTTCCAGAGCGTCAGCGCCATCGTCAGCGCAGCTTGCCTGGCACACGACATGGGCAATCCCCCCTTCGGCCATAGCGGCGAAGAGGCCATACGCTCCTTCTTCAGAGAGGGAAAGGGGAAGGAGCTGCAGCCACTGCTCCCCTGGAATCTTTGGACTGACCTCATCAATTTCGATGGCAACGCCAACACCTTCCGACTCCTGACCCACCCCTTCCGGGGGCGGCGCAGCGGCGGCTTCGGCCTGACCTATACCACACTGGCAAGCATCGTCAAATATCCCTTCCCATCCTACTTCGTCGAGCGGCCAAAGTTCGGATTCTTTTCCTCAGAAGAAGCCGTCTATATGGCCATCGCCCGCGAGCTGGGCATCCCTCAGATTGCCTCGGGAAATGGCCACGAACGCTGGGCGCGCCATCCGCTCGTATATCTCGTAGAGGCGGCCGACGACATTTGCTATGAGATTATGGACATCGAAGATGCCTACAAGCTCCGCCTCCTCTCCTACGATGAAGCCTCCAGCCTCCTCCTCGGCTTCCACTCCGAGGAGCGGCAGGCAGAACTCCGCACCATCTACCCCGACGTCACTGACCTCGGCGAGCGCATCGTCTATTACCGCTCCTCAGCCATCAATGCCTTGGAGCAGGCGTGCGTGCAGGCCTTCGTGGAGCATGAGGAGGAAATACTGGCAGGCACATTCGAAGGCACGCTCATCGAAGCCATCCCCGACCCTCTCCGTGCGGGCTATCTGCAGTGTGCGGCATTTTCAAAAGCCCGCATCTATAAATGCAAGGAGGTGACGGACATCGACCTTTCCGGTTTTCAGATCATCTACACGCTGCTCGAACTCACCACCGATGCCATCCTCCATCCCGAAAAGTCTTATTCGCGCCTGCTCCTGCAGCAGGTGTCGGGGCAATACGACATTCAGGCACCGCAGCTCCCTGAACGCGTCATGGCTGTCATCGACTACATCAGCGGCATGACCGATGTCTTCGCCCTCGACCTCTACCGCAAAATCAACGGCCATCAGTTGCCGATGGTATAACTCCCGCCCCTCCCTCATGCGCGGAAGACCGCACGAGGGAGCCTCCCCCTCAACGCGCATCGCACAGAGGCGCAAACTTCACACAGACGCGCGAGCTTCGCACAGACGCGCGAGTCCGCTGCTTCTGACATCGATGCTCACTCCCCCACTGACCATCCTGTACGTCGGGCGCACACCTTGTATTTTCACTTCGCCCAACAGATGGGGCTTCTCCTGCATTCGCAGGATGAGGGGAGAAAACGACGCGACGACCGTATCTATTTCCTCATATCCCATTTCCGACGCGCGCAGCAGATAGCTGCCCTCTGCAACAGGAATGGAGAAACCGCCATCTTCACCACTGACGGCTCCGCCTACCCGACTGCTATCTGCGGGATTGTATAAGGTCAGGCTGACACTGATTAGCGGACGCTCGCGCTCGTCAACAACGCGTCTGGTCAGGCTCTGTGTCATTGCCCGCATACCATGAAAGAAGAAGGCGACGAGCCAACAGAATTGCCACATAGACATCTTCATACCTTTTTACCTGAAATGAATTTGAGTGCAAAGGTATGAAGAGAATACTAAAGGCAGTTGTAAAAAAAGGAAATAGACGGGGAAAAGCCATTCCACCGAATAGGACAGTTCTGCAAAAAGGAAGGCAAACTGCCCGTCTTACCCTTTTCGCAACCATCTGCACCAACACGAACAACAATGGGGGCTGTCAAACCTTGCCATGCCTAATGCCGGCAACGTTTGTCAGCCCCCATTTTTATTATGATAGGGTGAGAAAACGGGTGTATCGGAAGCGGGGTTTTACCAAGCGAAGAGAGGATATTCCTTCATCATCTCGTTCACCTTGCCGCGTACGCTGGCGATGACCGCTTCATCTTCAGGCGCATTGAGGACGGTCTCAATGAGGTCGGCGATGACGGGCATCATGTCTTCCTTCACGCCGCGGGTGGTGATGGCAGGCGTGCCGAGACGTATGCCGCTGGTCTGGAAGGCGGAACGGGAATCGAAGGGCACCATGTTCTTATTGACAGTGATGTCGGCAGCCACGAGGGCATTCTCCGCCACCTTGCCCGTGAGGTCGGGATATTTGGCACGGAGGTCAACGAGCATGGAGTGGTTGTCGGTGCCGCCGGAAACAATGGTGAAGCCACGCTCGGCAAGGGCATTGGCGAGGGCCTCAGCATTGCGCTTCACCTGCTGCGCATACTCCTTCCACTCGGGCTGGAGGCATTCGCCGAAAGCAACTGCTTTTGCAGCAATGACGTGCTCAAGCGGACCACCCTGAATGCCGGGGAAGACGGCACTATTGAGGAGCTGGCTCATCATCTTCGTCGCGCCCTTCGGCGTCTTGAGGCCCCAGGGATTTTCAAAGTCCTTGCCCATGAGGATGATGCCGCCGCGAGGTCCGCGAAGCGTCTTGTGAGTGGTGGAAGTGACGATGTGTGCATACTTCACAGGGTTTTCGAGCAGACCGGCAGCAATAAGACCTGCGGGGTGCGCCATATCGACCATGAAGATGGCTCCTACGCTGTCCGCAATGCGGCGCATACGGGCATAGTCCCAGTCGCGGCTATAGGCAGAACCGCCGCCGATGATGAGTTTTGGGCGATGCTGGAGAGCGAGCTGCTCCATTTCGTCGTAATCTACGCGTCCCGTCTCGCGGTTAAGGTTGTAGCCGATGGGGTTGTAGATGAGTCCGCTGGTGTTCACCTTTGAGCCATGACTGAGATGGCCTCCGTGGTCAAGGTTCAGGCCCATGAAGGTGTCTCCGGGCTTCAGCACTGCGAGGAATACGGCAGCATTGGCCTGCGCGCCGGAATGGGGCTGCACATTGGCATATTCAGCTCCGAAGAGTTTGCAGATGCGCTCAATGGCGATGCTCTCCACCTTATCGACCACCTGACAACCTCCATAGTAGCGTTTGCCGGGATAGCCCTCGGCATATTTGTTGGTGAGCACGCTTCCCATGGCTTGCATGACCTGGTCAGACACAAAGTTTTCGGAAGCAATCAGTTCGATGCCGCGCATCTGGCGCTGGCGCTCTTCGCCAATCAGACTGAAGATTTGTTCGTCTTTCATATGCTTAAAAAGGGTGTATGTATAGGAGTTGTATATATACTATATATATAGGTAGATTCTATAAATTAGTTTTCAATGTAAGGCAGTGTTTCTGTTTTACTTGGATGTCTTCACGCCTCTCGCACCATATCTTTTTGTCTTTCATTCAGTCACGTAGCCCGCTACGCTCCCTCGTGAAAAACAAAAACCTACGGCACGATAGTCGCAAATACATCGCAAGCTAATTGATAGAACCTACCTATAATGTGAATATCAAGGGGAGGGGGAATTAGCGTATCTCGTCGGTCAGCTTCACGGCAGAGAGTTCCTGCTCCTTCTCGCAATAATAGCACTTCACGCTCTCGCCCTGCGCGATGAAGCGCGTGGGCATAGGCTCATTGTTGCAGATGCACTTGGGGTTATTGCATTTGATGATGCCGGAAATCTCATGAGGAAGTTCGACGCGGAACTTCGATTCCACCTCAAAATCGCGGATGATGCTCAGCGTGACGTTAGGGGCAACGACTGCCAAACTGTTCAGTTCCTGCTCCGAGAAGAAGCGGTTGGCAATTTTGATGATGCTCTTCGTCCCCATCACGCGGCTCTTCAGGTGATAGCCAATGAAGACGGTGTCGTGGTCGAGCTCTTCGATGCGCAGCAGACGGATGACTTCAAACAGACGATTGCTGGGAATATGGTCGATGACGGTGCCATTTTCGATGGCAGCCACCATAAGTTTTTCTCTTTTCATATATGTTTTTCTCTTTTGGTAGGTTCTATAAATTAGCTTGCGATGTATTTGCGACTATCGTGCCGTAGGTGTTTGTTTTTCACGAGGGAGCGTAGCGGGCTACGTGACTGAATGAAAGACAAAAAGATACGGTGCGAGAGGCGTGAAGACATCCAAGTAAAACAGAAACACTGCCTTACATTGAAAACTAATTTATAGAACCTACCTTTTCATATATACAGTGTCTTTATCTAAAGCTGAGATAACTCTTGTCTGCGCGGATATCCTCCAGAGTAATGCCGAGGACATCGCAAATGATGGCTTCGCGCGCATAGAGCCCATTGAGAGCCTGCTGGAAATAGTAGGCATAGGGCGTGGCATCCACGTCCTGGCTGATTTCGTTCACGCGTGGCAGGGGATGTAGGATGCGCATATTGGGCTTTGCCTTGGAGAGCATGGAAGCATTGAGGAGATAGACATCCTTCACGCGCTCATACTCCATGAGGTCAGAGAAGCGTTCGCGCTGCACGCGCGTCATATACAGAATGTCGGCTCCGGCAATGATGTCCTCATTGAAGTCCTCGTGTTCCACGAAGCTGATGCCGTTCGCCTCGCAATACTGCTTATACTCTGCCGGCATCGCCAGTTCCTTCGGCGCGATGAAATGGAAGGTGGGATTGAAATGCCGCATCGCCATGATGAGGGAATGTACGGTGCGGCCGTATTTCAGGTCGCCCACGAGATAAATCTGTAGATTTTCGAGCGTATGCTGTGTCTGGAGGATGGTATAGAGGTCAAGCAGAGTCTGCGAAGGATGCTGGTGGGCACCGTCGCCCGCATTGACGATGGGCACGGGCGTGAGTTCGCTGGCATAGAGTGCAGCCCCTTCGAGGTAATGGCGCATGACGATGACATCGCTGTAGTTGCTCACCATCATGATGGTGTCTTTCAGCGTTTCGCCCTTCGTGCTTGAAGTGACTTTGGGGTCGGTGAAACCGATGACTCTGGCTCCGAGACGATTGGCGGCCGTCTCGAACGAGAGGCGCGTGCGAGTGGAGGGCTCGAAGAAGAGAGTGGCGACGATGCGCCCATCGAGGATTTTCCGATTGGGATGACTCTCAAACTCATGAGCCATATCCATCAGATAAAGGATTTTCTCACGTGAGAGACCTGCAATGCTCACTAAACTGCGGTTGTCTGACATATGCTTTGTCTGTATGTGTGTGTAGGTTGTCTGTGTATGCGTGGGTTTAGGGGGTGACAGGGAGCGATTCCCTGAGCTTGACGAGAGCCTGCCATACGCTAAATCGTGGGTAAATTTAAGACTTTATCAAGAACGAGGGGTCAAAAATGGCTATAATTCTTCCAATAAACTGCAAAAAAGGCAGAAATTGCCTTTCCGATAGCAATTTCTGCCCTATAAGCAGGAATCCGCGTTATCCGCGTCATTCATGTTCCATATGTTTGCCGCACCAGAAGCACTGGCCTACGCGAGCCCCAACTTTTCAAGAACCGCCCGTGCGGCTCGTTTGCCATCGCCCATCGCCAGGATGACGGTGGCACCGCCGCGGACGATGTCGCCGCCGGCATAGATGCCGGGGAGATTGGAACACATGTCGGCATCGACGGCGATGGTGTTCTTGCGGCCTAAGGCCAGGCCTTCCACGGAGGCAGGGAGGATGGGGTTCGGACTCACGCCGACGGCGACGATGACGAGGTCAGCATCGAGCGTCACGGTAGCCCCTTCCACGGGAACGGGACGGCGTCGGCCGCTGGCATCGGGCTCGCCCAGCTCCATCTGCTGCAGCACTACCTTCGCCACGCGCCCCGATTCGTCGGCAAGATATTCAATGGGATTGTGGAGCGTGAGGAATTCCACGCCTTCCTCTTCCGCATGGCGCACCTCTTCAGCGCGGGCGGGCATTTCGTCCATCGATCGGCGATAGACGATGGTGGCACGCTGCGCACCCAGACGGAGGGCAGTGCGGACGGAGTCCATGGCAGTATTGCCGCCACCAACGACGACTACGTTGCGGCCATGGAAGACGGGGGTCTCTGACTCGGGGTTCGAGGCGTCCATCAGGTTGCAGCGCGTCAGGTATTCATTGGAGGAGAGAATGCCATTGAGGTTCTCGCCGGGAATGCCCATGAAATTGGGGAGTCCGGCTCCGCTCGCCACGAAGATGGCATCGTAGCCCTCAGCCTGCAACTCTGCCACGGAGATGGTCTTGCCGATGATGCAGTCCGTGACGAAGCGCACGCCCTGCGATTCCAGGCTGCGGATTTCGGTTTCGACGATGCTGTTGGGGAGTCGGAACTCCGGGATGCCGTATTTCAACACTCCGCCCACCTCGTGCAAGGCTTCGAAGACCGTCACGTCCACGCCGTGCTTCGCCATTTCTCCGGCAAATGAGAGTCCGGCAGGGCCGCTTCCCACCACTGCCACACGGCGGCCGGAGGGCGATGGGAGTGGGGCGGCAGGCATTTCGGCGGCATGATGGCGGGCATAGTCGGCGGCAAAACGCTCCAGATAGCCGATGGCGACGGCCTCACGCCCCGTCTTTATATGCACGCACTGGCTCTCGCACTGCTTTTCCTGCGGACAGACGCGGCCGCAGACGGCGGGGAGCGAGGAGGTCTCGCGAATGGTGGTGGCAGCGGCTATGACATCGCCCGCCTCTATATGCTTGACGAAACGGGGAATGTCAATGCCGACGGGGCAGCCCTGCCGGCAACCGGGGTTTGCACAGTCCAGACAGCGGTGTGCCTCGCGCTGTGCCTGCTCCAGGGTCAGGCCCAGGTTCACCTCATCGCGGAAGAGGCGCGCGCGCACTTTGCCCTCCAGATGGGGCATCTCGACGCGTGGAATCGCCATTCGTTCCTTGGGCTTCATGGCAGCACGCAGTTCGCTGCGCCATGCTGCATCGCGCGAGGGGTCGGCCTCGGCCTCGGCGGGCTGCGCCGGCGTGGGCTGAGGGGCT
>CALZJF010000083.1 GCA_945787885.1 uncultured Bacteroidales bacterium
CAAATGACAGGCAACTTACTTTTTTCTAAAGTATATTCGTCGAACTCACGTTAAATTAGTTTCCAATGTAAGGCAGTGTTCCTGTTTTACTTGGATGTCTTCACGCCTCTCGCACCGTATCTTTTTGATTTTCATTCAGTCACGTAGCCCGCTACGCTCCCTCATGAAACTCAAAAACCTACGGCACGATAGCCGCGAACACATCGCAAGCTAATTTATAGAACCTACCTTCATTGACCTCACGGATATGTTTCTGCATCTGACCTGTCATCCACTTGTGTTCCAGAAATATTGGCTTTTCTATGCAGAATCCCCCTTCCGGAGGCGGTGGATCCAGCGGTAGAGCGGCGCGAAGGGACGCGTTGTGCCGAAGAAGAAATAGCAGCAGGCAAACGTCCGCTCGTAGGTATTGAGGTGGCGCAACACCTCGCGGCGATAACCCGCAAACTTCACCTGCCGCTCGAAGTTGCGGAAGATGCCCACCGCTTCCTCCCGCCCGGCGGCCGAGAGCTCGCGCTCATGCGTATAGAAGAGCAGGGTGGTGTCGATATAGTATTTCATCAGAATCAGCATCAACCGGCTGCGTTCGGCAGGCAACGCAAATTCTCGTTCGAAAGCCTCCTTGAGGAGCAGAGCCGTCTGCAGCCGCTGGAAACGCCGTGGGGAGAAGCGATGCGTGATGGCGTCAGGGTTGCCCTGATAGTAGTAGAATGTGGTAGGCGCAAACGCCACACGATTCGCCCATAGGAACTGCATCCGGCTGTTGTATTCATCGCTGTCGTAGTAGCGCACATCGCTGCGTTCGTCAGCCATCAGCCGCATCCGCACCAGTCCGAAACCGTGGATGCTGAAATCGACGGCAAGATAGAAAGCCTCGCGCGGTGTCAGCACGAGATGGTGGTCGCCCCCGGGAGGATAGGAGCACGGCCATGTGGCGCAGGAACCATCGGCATAGCGCAGTAGCATGTCGGGCAGGACGATGTCGGCATCTAACGCCATGGCCCGCTTGGCCAGCATTTCCAGACAGTGGGGTTCCATCGTGTCGTCCTGCGACATGTAAAACGCATATTCCCCACGGGCTTCGCTGCACATACGCCGGATGTTGCGCGCCACATTCCCCTTCCCGTCGTTCGGCTGATAGAAGAGGCGTATGCGCGCATCGCGTGCTGCCCATGCGGTCAGCACGGCGTGACTGTCGTCTGTGGAGCCATCATCGAGGAGAAGCAGTTCCCAGTCGGCGAAAGTCTGGGCTACGACGGCACCAATGCTGTCGTCGAGATATTTTGCGCCGTTATAGACAGGAATAAGGACAGAGATGAGAGGAGACATCATGCGCGGGAAAAAGAAAGCCCCCGTACGGAATGCCCTTTCGAGTAGTCCGTACGGGGGCGTAGTGGTGGATGAAAGTCAGCAGACACTAAGCCTTGCAGGGAATGCGCTTGAGCGTCTCCAGGACAAAGTGGTAGTATTTTCCGACGGAGTCAATCAGCACGCGCTCATCGGGCGTATGCGGAGAGCGGAGTGTCGGACCGAAGCTGACAACGTCCATGCCCGGGCAGTGGCTGAGGATGACGCTGCACTCCAGACCGGCGTGGACCACCTGCACGTGGGCCTCCTCGTTGAAGAGGTCGCGATAGACCTCGCGCATGAGTTCGACGATGGGACTTGTGGGGCTGGGCTGCCAGGCCGGGTAGGCACCGTCAAATTCCACCTTCATGCCGGCGAGTGAAAGTGCAGCCTCGATGGTGTCGCAGCAACACTGGCGCTGGCTGTCGCTGGAGGAGCGGACGAGGTCTTTGAAGAATGCCTTGCCAGCGCCAATCTCCACGATGGCCAGGTTGGCAGACGTCTCGACGATGGTGGGGAGATGAGGGATGAACCGCAGCACACCATTGTGGCAAGCCATGACGGCACCGACGAGAGCGTCCTGCACTTCCACGGGCACGAGTTCTGTGGGGAGTCCGGTGGTCTCGGCCTTCAAAGTGAGGGCATGCTCGATGTAACCATATTCTTCGCGGAGCGTATCGGCCCATTCGCCGTTGACGGTCTCCACAAATTCGCTGACATTCTCGGCCGGGAGCGTCAATACCACCTCGCAGTGGCGCGGAATGGCATTGCGCATGTTGCCGCCGGCCCACGAGCTGAGGCGGGCCTCGAAGTTGACGATGGCATCCATGACGATGCGGGCCATACACTTGTTGGCATTGGCACGGCCTTCATTGATTTCCAGACCGGAATGTCCGCCGCGGAGTCCTGTCAGAACGACCTTCACCGCCGCATCGCCCTCTTCGACTTCTACGGGCTTATACTCCAGAGAAGCGGTCAGATTGATGCCGCCGGCACTGCCCGTCACCATTTCGCCGTGGGTCTCATTGTCGAGGTTGAGGAGAATCTCGCCCTTCAGCAGGCCGTCCTGCATGTGGTTCACGCCATACATCGTGGTCTCTTCATCAGTGGTGATGAAAGCCTCCAGCGGACCGTGGGGCAGGGTGCTGTCTTCAAAGATGGCCATGATGGTGGCAACCGCCATACCATCGTCTGCACCAAGGGTCGTTCCCGTGGCCTTCACCCATTCACCCTCAATGCGAGTGACGATGGGGTCAGTCTCGAAGTTGTGTGCTGACTCGGGCGTCTTCTGCGGCACCATGTCCATGTGTCCCTGCAGCGTGACGCATTTGCGATTCTCGTAGCCGGGAGCAGCGGCCTTATACATCAGGATGTTTCCGGCCTCGTCCTGCCAGGCTTCAATGCCGCGTTCGGCTGCCCATTCGAGGAGGAAGCGTTGCACTTTCTCCAGATGTCCGCTCGGACGCGGTACTTGGGTGAGGAGGTCGAAGTTGTGCCAGATGGCTTGGGGTTCGAGATGTGAGATTGCTGACATAGTAGTATTTCGTAAGGTTGATAAATGTTTCTGTCTGTTTGCTTGTAAACTGGCATTCTCTGGAGATAGGAAAGCAGTGGCGGGCTATCTTCTGCCGTGCCTGAACCATACGAGGTCAGCCCATCCCCAGCCTCCCAGTAGGATGACGAGGAGTGTCTGTATGGAGTGGACCATCAGTGCGAAGAGAATGGCAGGAGATTCTGCCACGCCATAGAGCACGAGCATCGTCTTGACGGCGAAGTGCCAGGGTCCGGCGCCATTCGGCGTGGGGACAAGAACGGCAAAGGAGCCTACGCAAAAGATGAGGAGAGCGGGCAAGATGCCTATGGAAGACGTAAAAGGAAAGGCGAAGAAAGCCAGATAGAAATGCAGGAAATAGCCCACCCATATGCCCAGGCTGTAGAGCAGATAGAGCCACGGGCGTTCCACCTGCCGCAGCGACGCGATGCCCGTCAGGAAGTCTTGCATCTTCGTCCGTGTCTGCCGCATCAGTCGCAGGCGAAAAAGAATGTAGAAGAGGAAGCCCAGCAGCGTCAGTCCGCAGAGCGCAGTGACCCACCATCCCGTCGGCGTGAAGCGATGGGCAAGGGCATGGATGTCAAACCCCGTCGTACGGAGAAAAATCATCAGTTGGGGCAGCTGGCTGAGGAACGCCCCCGCAGCAATCAGCAGCATCAGCACGCTATCTACCATTCGCTCGCTCACCACCGTCCCCAAAGATTTGGAGAACGACACGCCGGCACAACGTTTCAGCGTACCGCAGCGCGTCACTTCGCCAATGCGAGGAATGACCAGGCTGGCAGCATAGCTGATGAAGATGGCATCGGTGGAGATGCGCGTGGGAGCATTCTCCCCCAACGGCTGGAGAGCCATACGCCAGCGCAGGGCCCGGAATACCAAAGGGACTATGCCAAAGATGAGACTTAGCGTCATCCACCACCAGTCAATGAGAGAAAAACCTTCGCTGACAAGGTAGCGCAAGTCAGTACCCCGATACATCCACCAGAGGATGCCTGCCGTCAAAGCGAAGGGGATGATATTTTTCAGAAATTGAAGAAACTTCTTCACGGTTTCGTGGGAAATGATTACTTTTGCGCTCGCAAATGTACGACTTTTTTTAGAAAATATGGAACATGTACGGCCAAAAAAGAGTCTCGGTCAGCATTTTTTGAAGGATTTGAGAGTGGCGGCAGCGATTGCCGATACCGTGGATGCCTGCCCCGAGCTGCCAATTCTTGAAGTCGGCCCCGGCATGGGGGTGCTCACGCAGTTTCTTGCCCAAAAAGGACGGGAACTTCGCGTCGTGGAGATAGACCGTGAAAGTGTGGCATTCCTGCGTGAAAACTTTACCGCCTTTGACAGCGAGGACAGCATCATAGGCGCCGACTTCCTAAAGATGCACCTCGATGAGACGTTTGATGGGAGAAAGTTCGTTCTCACGGGTAATTACCCCTACAACATCTCCTCGCAGATCTTCTTTAAGATGCTGGAGTATAAGGACTATATCCCTTGCTGCACGGGCATGATACAGCGCGAAGTGGCAGAACGATTGGCCGCCAAGCCCGGCACGAAGGCGTTTGGCATACTGACCGTACTCGTACAGCTCTGGTACGATGTGGAATATCTCTTCACCGTCCCGCCCGGTGTCTTCAATCCGCCGCCCAAGGTGCAGAGTGCCGTTGTGCGAATGACGCGGAACGCTACTACCGACCCGGGCTGCGACACCGCCCTCCTCGTGCGCATCGTGAAGCAAGCCTTCCAGCAACGGCGCAAAATGTTGCGGGGAAGCCTGCGCGGACTGATGCCAGAGGGACATGAGTTCGCCACGCAGCGTCCTGAACAGCTCAGCGTAGCAGATTTCGTGCGCCTGACGAATGACATCGCGGCTTGCCTGCCTTCCTGATTCTCCGTACATCCTTTCTTTTCCCCGCGTAGCCTTGTATGAAAAACCACTTTCCCTTCATTTTCCTCTTGCTCCTGCTTTCGTTGCCCATCGTCCCCCTCTCGCTGTTTGCTGACAGCGTAGAGCCACTGCTGGAAGGATGGGTGAGAGATCAGGTGGAGCCCTTCAACGCTCGTTGCCCAAAGTGGACGCGTGCTCCTTACGAGGGGCGTCGCTGCAAGGTGGGCTGCGTGGCGACGGCCTTGGAGAGCATCGTTTCCTACTACGGGCGTACCATCGTGCTGCAGCAGCCGTTGGACGGATGGGACACCGACAGTTACAGCGTGGCAGGACTGCCTGCCGGCACCGTCATCGAGGCGGGAAGAGTGCTGAAAAACTATGGCGATGGCACGGCGGAGAGCATCGGAATGAACGCCGATGACTATCAGACGGCGGTGGATGAGGTGGCTACGCTATCCTTGGCTTGCGGTCTGATGGCGAAGATGAACTATGGCGTCACGGAAAGTGGGGCAAACATCAGCGATTTGGTAGAGCCGTTGCAGAACGTGTTCGGATGGAAGACGGCGCGCATTGCCGACTCCTATTTCTATACGCCGCAGCAGTGGAAGGAACTCTTGAAGAATGAACTGCGCAACGGCCGTCCTGTCCTCTATACGGGCTATACGATGAACATCGGCGGCCATGCGTTTGTGCTCGACGGCTATGACGAACGCGGTCGTTTCCATGTCAATTGGGCATACAATGGTGCTTACGATGGCGGCTTCTATGAGCTGGAGGCTCTGGGGCCCTTTGAAAATCCCGACGACCCCACGCCGACGGGAATCATGCAGGGCTTCTTCTGCAACCAAATCGCCCTCTTCCTCTGTCCTGATGCCGTGGATCTCTCCGCTTTCGACGAGCAGCAACCGCGCACCGGACAGGAGATAGCCGTTGAAAAGATAGAGCTGGCAAATGGCGTCAGGGTAGGGAAATACACCCCCGTCACCTTCACGCTCTATAATACGACTGACCAAGAGATTACCTCGCCATTTGAAATCTTCACCAACTCATCGGCAGACGACGACCCTTTCATGCAAGGCGACTACGGCGCGCTCTTCGGGGTGACGATGAAGCCCTTCGAGCGGCGCACCATCACAGTCCACTGCCTCTTCAAGAAGGCTGGTTTGCGCACGTTGAGGCTATCGCCCGACGACGTGACCATTCTGGCCGACAAGAAAGTGACGTTTGCTGAGGCCGTCAAAGATAAGCTTGAATTTGGCGAACTGGAGATAGAGCGCACTTCGCCTACGTCCGTTGCGTTCAGCATAGATGTTACGAACCTGGGGACGACCACCAGCGGTACGCTCATCACCTATTGCCTGATGCCGGAAACGGAGGTCTTGCTCAATGGCGACTGGCGGCATTACGAATACGCCTATATTCCTGCCGGCGCGACGCAGCGTAGCACCGTGGAATTTAAGTGCATCGACGATGATCGCCAGCATCTTTTTGCATTGCGATGGCCTTGGGAAGTGCTGCGCAGCATGACTTTCAGCATGGCAGATGTCACGGAGATAGAAAGCGTAGAGACTGCGCCCGAAGATGCCGCCTGCTACGACCTTTGGGGACGGCGTAGCGGACTCAAGACGCGCGGCATTCTGATACATCAAGGCGGGAAGGTGCTGAATGTGCGATAGGGCCAAGAGATTTTGAGGCAGACAGACAAAGCACCGAATGTCCGATGGGCAAGTTTCGCTGAGCGCGCCCGACTTCTATATATAAGTAAGTCGTAAGAGCTGGTTTGTCGCAAGTACAAAATGTATAGCCCTCTTCCGCGGAACCATACGGGCGGGCTTCGTTGTGCTCATGCTTGTTGATAATTCTGACTCAGTAAGCCCATTTTCGCCCCCTGAATCCGTGGAATCCACTCTGTTCCGGCTGGCATGCCATGCGCGGCAGTGGTGAAAATGACGCGCTTCGCGCCCCTTCCACAGAACTTCTGCTTTCCAAGTAATCATTTTCGCCCCTCCAAGTGATTGTCTTGCCCCCAGAAAATGGCCATTTTGCCCTTCAAAATGGTCACTCTGCGACGAAATTTGCAGTAGGAATAAGGCAACTCACAGTAAACTGATTTTTTTAGGTAGGTTCTATCAATTAGCTTGCGATGTATTTGCGACTATCATGCCGTAGCTTTTTGGGGGTTCACGAGGGAGCGTAGCGGGCTACGTGACTGAATGAAAGACAAAAAGATACGG
>CALZJF010000084.1 GCA_945787885.1 uncultured Bacteroidales bacterium
TCGTGAAAAACAAAAACCTGCGGCACGATAGCCGCAAATACATCGCAAGCTAATTTATAGAACCTACCTAAAACCATTCAGGAGGAGGGAGCAATGGTGGCGGAGGCAGCTATTCCTCAGAGCTTCGCGCCGCCAGCCTATAGCCAGCCGTTGGCTTTATACCATTCCACGGCTTCGCGGACACCGCGTTCGAGCCCCCACTGGGGATTGTAGCCCAAATCCCGCTGGGCAGGACTGATGTCGCAACGCCAATTGCGCTGCTTGAGAATGCGGAATTTATCCATATTCAGCGTAGAAAGGCGGTGCGTGTGCCTTGACAGCCAAGTGTTAAAGGCGCAAACACCATGAAGCACCCATTCGGGAGCGACGATGTGGAGCACTCCGCGCACCTGCATCGCCTCTTGCAGCAGGATGGAGAAGCGGCGGCTGTCATAGTCGCAGCCATCGCTGAGGAAGTAGGCCTTGCCGCGTTCTCCGCGCGTGAGGCTGAGGAAGCAGGCCTCAACGAGGTCGCGGACGTAGATAAACGTGATGACTTGCGGCGTATAACCCACGGCGAAGTCCACATGCTTACGGATGCTGTCGGCCATCAGGAAGTAGTCCCGCTCACGGGGGCCATAGACGCCCGTCGGACGCAGCACGATATAGTTGAGATGGGGCATACGCGCCAATAGTTCTTCGGCTTCGAGCTTCGAACGCCCGTAGTCCGTATTCGGCGCAGGCACATCGGCCTCGCTGAAGGGACGATAGCGGTCAAAGCCTTCGAGCGGACGCCCCGTGGCATCGCACTGGGGAGCATCGCACACATTGCCCATGACGCTGAGCGAGGAGACGAAGACGAAGCGTCCGCCGGGGGTGAGCGCGCCCGTCTGCATCAGGAGGCGTGCCAACCGCTCCGTGCCCTCAGTGTTCGTCTTGCGGAATGCCGCCAATGAGGGAGCTTTCGTAGCCCCGGCAGCATGTATGACATGGTCGAAGGCTCCGTGGGCAGCAACGTGGGCCGACAATTGCCGCTCCAGCTCTGCCTCATCGCCCAGATTCAGCTCGATGAAGCGGATGCGGCTGTCCTGAAGATAACGGCGCGACGAGGTGGCACGCATGGCTGCCCATGCCTCATAGCCCAGCTCCAAGGCATGCTCCACGAGGAAGGAGCCGACGAAGCCCGAAGCTCCGGTGATGAGAATTTTCATACGGGGTTAAGATACTGCGGGGATGTTAATTGGGTTTCTTGGCAGGGTCGCACGTCAGGCCGCACCCGAGCTTCTTGAAAATCTTGCGGTCAACCTCTGAGAGCATGACAGTGGAATGCACCTGGCAGCCTCGCAACTCGGGCAGCTGCGTCAGCGCGCGTCGGCAATCGTCGTTGTGCTGGCTCAGCACGGAGAGTGCCACGAGCACCTCGTCGGTGTGCAGACGGGGATTGTTGCCGCCCAGATATTCGATTTTCGTCTTCTGTATCGGCTCGATCATCTCCTGCGGAATGAGTTTCACGCTGTGGTCGATGCCTGCCAGATGCTTCGTGGCGTTGAGCAGCAGGGCCGCACTGGGGCCGAGCAGCGGACTCGTCTCCGAGGTGATGAGCGTGCCGTCAGCCAGTTCGATGGCAGCGGCGTGTACTCCGCTCCGCTGTTTGCGCTCCCGGGCGGCAACGGTGCAGCGGCGGTCGTCGGTGGAGATGCCTGCCTGCTTGAATAGGAGGGCAATCTTGTTCACCTCGTTCTCATTGCCTGCGCCGTCTGCCAGACGGTTCAGCGCGCTGTAGTAGCGGCGGATGATTTCCTGCTTCGAGGCTTCGCGACAGGCCTCGTCGTTGCTGATGCAGAATCCCACCATGTTCACACCCATATCCGTGGGCGACTTATAGGGGTTGTAGCCGTAGATGCCAGTGAAGAGGGCGTCGAGGACGGGGAAAATCTCTATGTCGCGGTTATAGTTGATGGCCACTTCGTCATAGGCCTCCATGTGGAAATGGTCAATCATGTTCACATCGTCGAGGTCGGCGGTGGCAGCTTCGTAGGCGATATTGACGGGATGCTTGAGCGAAAGATTCCAGACGGGGAAAGTCTCAAACTTTGCATAGCCTGCCTCCACGCCGCGCTTATGCTCATTGTAGAGCTGACTGAGGCATACTGCCATCTTGCCACTGCCCGGTCCGGGGGCTGTGACGATGACGAGCGGACGCTCCGTCGCCACATAGTCGTTCTTGCCGAAGCCTTCATCGGAGTCGATGAGGGCGACGTTCGTGGGATAGCCCTCTATGGTGTAATGATAATAGGCCTTGATGCCGAGTCGCTCAAGTTTTGCGCGGTAGAGGTCGGCAGAGTGCTGACCATTGTAGTGCGTGATGACCACCGAGCCTACGAGGAAGCCGCGGTTCTGAAATTCCGTGCGCAGGCGCAGCACGTCTTCATCATACGTAATGCCCAAATCGCCGCGCACCTTGTTCTTCTCAATATCGACGGCAGAGATGACGATGACTATTTCGGCAGAATCTGCCAGCTGCTTCAGCATGCTCAGCTTCGAATCGGGCTGAAATCCGGGCAATACGCGGCTGGCATGGTGGTCGTCAAATAGTTTGCCGCCTAACTCCAGATAGAGTTTTCCCTGAAATTTGGCAATACGCTCCTTGATGTGCTGCGACTGTATGCGGCAGTACTTCTCGTTGTCAAAACCTATTTTCATATAAATAAAAAACGTTGTATAATGGTGCGATATAAAAATGATGTTGCAGTCTGAACATGTATGAAAGAGAGGGGGAGAGGGCTATACGGCTCACGCTGTCGTTGGGGAAAAAACCGGAAAAAACAGCCCAAAGTTATCCTATTTCGTGCGCAAAACCGTCAAAACAGAACAACTGCAAAATTACGGCATTCCACCGAGACAACTTAAAAGTGACCCCTTTTTTTTGATTTTACACTGACATTTTTGCAGAAATTCCCTGCAATGCCACTTGCAGGATGAAATAATATCGTAAATTTGCGCCACATTTTTCATCACTTCCAAGCCTTTTTCCCGAGCTTTCTGCCTGCGAAAATCGCTGAATACGTACGCATTACCCCCATACGTTTCATACCACTACATACGCTTCATACCACTACAAACAAATATCATGGCAAATCTCATCGAACAACTCTGTGCCCGCGCTAAGGCTGACAAGCAGCGCATCGTACTCCCCGAGAGTCTTGAGGAGCGCACCATCACCGCCGCCGATATGGCCCTACGCGATGAACTTGCAGAAATCATCCTCATCGGCAACCCCGATGAAATCCATGCCCTGGCAGAACGCCTCGAGCTGAAACACATCGGCAAGGCCACCATCATCGACCCTGCCACGAGCGAAAAGACTGAAGAATACGCCCAGCTCCTTGCCCAGCTTCGCGCAAAGAAGGGCATGACCATCGAAAAGGCCCGTCAGCAAGTGCTCGACCCTCTCTATTTCGGCTGCCTCATCATCAAGAGCGGCGATGCCGACGGTCAGATTAGCGGTGCGCTCAGCACCACGGGCGACACCCTCCGCCCCGCTCTCCAGATCATCAAGTGTGCCCCGGGCATCACGTGCGTGAGCGGTGCCATGCTGCTCATCACGCCTGCCACGGAGTATGGCGACAATGGCGTCATCGTGATGGGCGACGTCGCCGTGACCCCCATGCCCGATGCCAACCAGCTGGCGCAGATTGCCGTCTGCACCGCTCAGACGGCTCAGGCCGTAGCAGGAATGGACCCCCGCGTAGCCATGCTGAGCTTCTCCACCAAAGGCAGTGCGAAGCATGAGGTGTGCGACAAGGTCATCGAAGCCACGCGCCTTGCCAAGGAGATGGCCCCCGAACTGAAAATCGACGGCGAAATGCAGGCCGACGCTGCACTCGTGGAGCGTGTCGGTGCGAAAAAGTGCCCCGGAAGCCCCATCGCCGGAAAGGCCAATGTGCTCGTCGTGCCTTGCCTCGAGGTGGGCAACATCGGCTACAAGCTCGTGGAGCGTCTGGCTCACGCCGAGGCCATCGGCCCCATCCTGCAGGGCATCGCGCGCCCCGTCAACGACCTCAGCCGCGGATGCTGCGTGGACGACATCTACAAGATGATTGCCATCACCGCCTGTCAGGCGCAGGCTGCCAAGGCGTAAAGCCCACAGTTTCTCTGAACAAACCATATCCCCCCTTACACACCCCTACAAATGAAGATATTAGTAGTCAACTGCGGCTCAAGCTCCATCAAGTACAAGCTCTATGAAATGGACGACAAGAGCGTGCTCGCCGCAGGTGGAATCGAGAAAATCGGACTCGATGGCGCATTCCTCAAGACAAAAATCAACGGCGAGACGAAAATCATCCCCTTCGACTGCCCCACTCACACTGAAGGCATCAAGATGATGTTTGACACGCTCCTGCATCCTGAATACGGTGCCATCCAGAACATCGATGAAATTGCTGCTGCCGGCCATCGCATCGTGGCTGGAGGCCGCTTCGCCGAAAGCCGTCTCGTGGACGACGAGATGCTGAAGGAATGGATTACGTATATGGATTTGGCTCCCCTCCACAATCCTGCCCACCTCAAAGGCTATGAGGCCGTGAAGGCTCTGCTGCCGAATCTCCCTCAGGTGTTCGTCTTCGATACGGCATTCCATCAGACCATGCCTGCCAAGGCTTATCTCTACGCCGTGCCTTACAAATATTATGAGGAGAACAAGATTCGCCGCTATGGCGCTCACGGCACGAGCCACCGCTTCGTGGCCGACCGCGTATGCCAGTTCCTCGGCGTGAAGAAGGAGAATCAGAAAATCATCACGTGCCATATCGGCAACGGCGCAAGCATCAGTGCCGTAGATGGCGGGCGCTGCGTTGATACCTCCATGGGTCTCACTCCGCTCGAAGGCTTGATGATGGGCACGCGCAGTGGCGACACTGACCCCAGCGCCGTGCTGAAAATCATGAAGGACGAGGGCTTCACCCCCGACGAGATGAGCAATCTGCTCAACAAGCAGAGCGGTGTGCTCGGCATCAGCGGCGTGAGCAGCGACATGCGCGAGGTGACCGCCGCCTTCGAGGCTGGAAACGAGCGCGCCGGACTGGCTCTGGAGATGTACAGCTATCGCATCAAGAAGTACATCGGAGCTTATGCTGCTGCCATGGGTGGCGTTGACACCATTGTCTTCACGGCAGGCGTCGGCGAACATCAGTGGGACATCCGCCATCATTCCACCTCGGGCCTGGAGTTCCTCGGCGTCGAGCTCGACGAGGCCAAAAACCGCGCAAACTTCGGCGAAGAGGAGGTCATCTCCACGCCCGGAAGCCGCGTAAAGGTCGTCGTCGTCCCCACCGACGAGGAGCTGATGATTGCTTCTGATACGCTGGCACTCGTGGCTCAGTAAGCACTCGCTCAAATTCTTATTACCCCTCTCCCTCTGCCTTTACGAAAGCATCTTCTCTTCGCTAAGGCAGGGGGATTTTTGCTTTTGCATCCGTCAAAAATTCCTACAGAACTTTCCCCCATGAAACGCCTCCTTCAACTCCTGCTCCTGCTCTGCCTCTCCCTGTCGGCAAGCGGACAATCGCTAAAAGGCCACATCACGCTGAGCGACACCCTGCCCGGCAAATATTCCACCGTGCAAATCCCTGCGCTGCAGCTGACCGTCGTCGCCAACGAATATGGCGACTACCGCTTCCGCTCCATCCCCGCAGGCTCCTACGAGGTGGAATTCTCGCACATCAACTATGGCAAGATGAAGACCACGGTGCAGATTTCGGACAACGCCACGGCGCAGCTCGACATGAACATGGAGATGCAGCCCTACGACCTCCCCATGGCTTATGCCCTCCCCGACGGGCAGGACCCTGCTGCCTACATCCTGCAAAAAATGTGGGACAAGACGGCCACCATACGCAAGACGCTGAGCTACAACGCCACGCTCTCCTACGATTTTTCCACTTACAACTTGGACTTCATCACGGCCGTGGCGCCGCCCTTCGCCCTCCGATTGCTGAAAATGGCGTTTAACCTGGCAGGCTACAAGCCCATCATGAACTTCGCCTTCTACCATGAGGAACCGTCGGTCAGCGTCGAGATGCAGAAGAAGTGTGCGGGAAAGAAGGTCGCCGACTCCAATCAGCGCATCGTAGAGTGCAATGTCGAACTCTCCGAGCCTGAACGCGATTTCTTCTTCAAGAACAAGTTTCTCAAGAAGAATGTCTATGACGGAATTTCCAGCACCATCGCACCTTGGGGCAAGGATGGCAGCATGAAAAAGCATTTCAAATACGAGGGCAGCTATATGGAAGACGGGCAATACATAGACGTCCTGACGGCAAAGAAGAAGAAAACCACCTGCACCATACACGTAGCTGAAGACGACTGGCAGATTGTGAAGGTAAACATCTATAACGACGACAACCAAGAAAACATCATCTGCCGGAAAATCCGCGGCGTCTTTCTCCCCGTGAGCATTAGCCATCGTACGTCGATGAATCTTTTCAACGAGGAGGAGATAGACTATTTCTATCAGATTGCGCAGCAAATCAAAGATGGTGCTACGTCGTACACCACGCCCGACGGCGAACAGAAGGCTGTCACAGCGTCCATGCGCAAAAAAATGGAGAAGTTATGGGCAAAACTACAGCGAAACAAAAGCAAAGGCGAGCTTATCCCCCTCTGCCTCAGCTACAACTGCGGCATTCGCTATGAGTAAAGGTAGGTTCTATCAATTAGCTTTCAACGTAAGGCAGTGTTTCTGTTTTACTTGGATGTCTTCACGCCTCTCGCACCGTATCTTTTTGTCTTTCATTCAGTCACGTAGCCCGCTACGCTCCCTCATGAAAAACAAAAACCTACGGCACGATAGCCGCAAATACATCGCAAGCTAAGTTATCAATACTTCGTTAAAAAAAATACCAATCGGCTAAGCGGCCTTAGGCTGATAGC
>CALZJF010000085.1 GCA_945787885.1 uncultured Bacteroidales bacterium
TTTTTGTCTTTCATTCGGTCACGTAGCCCGCTACGCTCCCTCGTGAAAAACAAAAGCCTACGGCACGATAGTCGCAAATACATCGCAAGCTAATTTATAGAACCTACCATAAAAGTTGCAGCGGCAAATGGGCGAAAATGATTGTTTTCTCCATGCCTCATTATGCCATTTCAAAATTTATAGCTATTTTTGTAGCATCTTGTGGGCTTATCTCTCCTGCAAAAGGTCAAAAAGGTTATGGGAACGTATATCAACAGGGGCAATAGTGAGTTCAGTGACATCATATCTCATGAATATGTGGATAAGACGTCGCTGATTCCGCTCATCAATGCTACGCTCAATTCCGAGAGCCGCTACAGTTGCGTGACGCGCTGCCGTCGTTTTGGAAAATCGATGGCGGCCAATATGCTCTGTGCCTATTACGACAAGTCGTGCTCCTCGCGCGAACTCTTCCGTGGACTGAAGGCTGAGCAGGATTCTTCGTTTGAAACGTTCCTCAACAAGTATCATGTGATTTACCTTGACGTGACGTCGTTCACCGCACGTCCCGAATTTAGGAAAAACATCGTGCGGACGATACAAAATGAGATTATCTATGAGTTGAAGGAAGCGTTTCCAGATGTAAGATACAAGGAGAACTCAGACCTGATGGATGTGCTTTCAGCCATTCGTGAATACACGGGCGAAAAATTCTTCTTCATCATCGACGAATGGGATGCCATTTGCCGCGAGTTTCCTGAGCGTCAGAAACTGAAAGGGGACCCCGACACCGTCGCTCCCACCATTTTGGATGAATATGTCATGCTGCTCCGCCGATTGTTCAAGACGCAAGCGTCGAACAAGGTATTTGCCGGTGCTTATCTCACGGGCATCCTGCCAATTAAGCGTTACAACACGGAGTCGGCATTGAATAATTTCTGTGAATACTCAATGATTGACCCTGCTTTCTTAGCCTCTTGCTATGGGTTTACAAATGAGGAAGTGCAAAGATTAGCAGAACGGCATGGAGCCTCGATGGATAGTCTGAAACTGTGGTATGACGGTTACAAAATAGGCAGTGAAACGTCTATCTACAACCCTTATTCCGTGATGAAGGCCCTGCAGCGGCGTTCGTGTCGCAGCTATTGGACGACGACGGGGGCCTACGATTCCGTCATCACCTACATACAGATGAACTTCGAGGGCCTGAAGGACGACATCATCCGAATGCTCGCCGGGGAGCGCGTGTATGTGAATACCAGCAAATTCCAGAATGACCTGCGCATCGTGCGCAGCAAGAACGATGTGCTGACCGTGCTGATACATCTTGGCTACTTGGCCTACGATGAGGACAAGCGTCAGTGTTACGTGCCGAACAAGGAGGTGGCAGATGAATTTCTGAATGCCGTGGAAGACACTTCATGGACGAGGCTCGTAGATGCCATTACAGCTTCGCAGAATCTTCTCGAAGCCACCATCGCTGGCAATGAAGAGGCTGTGGCACGGGCTATCGACGTAGCTCACGATGAACACACGAGCATCCTCTCCTATAATGATGAGAACTCCCTCGCCTGTGTACTGACCGTGGCTTACATTTGGGCGCGAAATGAATACATCATCCACCGCGAATATGCCACGGGAAAGGGCTATGCCGACCTTGTGATGATTCCGCGCCGCAATGTCGCCAAGCCCGCGCTCGTCATAGAACTGAAGTTCAACCACACCGCCGACACCGCCATCGATCAGATAAAGCGAAAGCAATATCCAGCGAAAATAGCAGAATACACAGGCAATTTGCTCCTCGTCGGCATCAATTACGACAAGGAGACTAAGCAGCACTCGTGCAAGATAGAGCAATCTGTAATCGCCACAAACCAATAGCTTGAAACAACCCTCTGTGCCGTTCCTAATACAGGAAATTCTAACAAAGTGATGGGTGTGTGCGATGTGGTTGCAGAAGTGAATCCTTTGGGCGTTAGGAATGCAAGGGCTTTCTATCATATAGTGTTGAATTTTCAGATAAGATTCAGATGAGCAGGAAACAGGGGAGCGCGCTCACATGGGACGGGATGGCTTGTTCTTTCTTGTATGGAGAATGAGCATTCTTGTATGGAGAATGAGCATTTAATGTGCTGCTCTTACCCACCTTGCTTGTCAGAAATACGGTAAAAGGCGAGGGCGGTGGCGGTTTTAACCCTTGATTATTTGGCTGTTATAGAAGAAATGCGTATTTTCGCGGCTGAAATCGACTAACCCGCAAAAACCGAGAAACAAAAGTGACTATCAGAAACCTCCTGGCCGGTGCGGCATTTGCCGTAATTGCCTTTGTCATGGCAGCCCACAGTATCAAAGTGCAGGCACGCTATGAAGACGATGTGACGGAATACGCTACGCTGGTGGCAGGCGACCCTTTGCCTGTGCAAGCCAAGATGGAACGTCAGCAGGCTCCGCTGACACTTATTGACCTGACACGCTTCTCGCTCAACGCCCAAGAGATAGCTAAGCGTGAGGCTGAGGCGGAAGAAGAGGCTGCAAGGGCTGCTGAAAGTCGGCTCGACAATCTTCTGGCAACTGCCTATAAGTATCTTGGCGTGAGATACCGCAGTGGTAGAAGCGGTCCTGATGGTTTTGATTGCTCGGGTTTTACGCGCTACGTCTTTCGTCAGCATGATATTCAGCTGACGCATTCCTCGCGCGCGCAATATAATGAAGGTACGCGCGTGGAAGATATTGCACAGTTGCAGAAAGGCGACTTGGTGTTCTTCGGTGGTAGTCGGTCGTCGAAAAATATCGGACATGTGGGTATCGTCACCGAGGTGGATCCTTCGACGAAGAGCTTCAAGTTCATTCATGCCAGCACGAGTAGCGGCATCAAGGTGGACTCTTCGCGCGACCCTTATTATACCCGACGCTACGTCGGAGCATGTCGCGTGTTGCAGTAAACGCGTGAGATGCAGAATAAATACGGGTTAATCGAATAATCTCATCATAGTCAGTCCTTTTCCCTCCTCTTCGCTCAGCTGCGAAGGGTAGAGTAAGGGGGCGTGGCATTTAGCAAAAAAGAAAGGAGGGTTGGTTTACAACGCTTAGAAAGAAGAAAACCGAACGAAAGAAAAATTGATTTTGGTCGTCCTGACCTGTCATTTTAGATGAGAATATCGTCTGAAACCTCAAAAAACTCCCTTAAACTATTTGCAAATCTCGGAATTTGCGTAATTTTGCACACCCGTACGCGTGGCAGAACTATGCCGCGCCGTTGGTATAACTGTGCATTTACGTAAAAACCATATAAAAAGTCACACAACACTATGATCGTAGTACCCATCAAAGAGGGCGAAAACATTGAGCGCGCTCTCAAGAAGTTCAAGAGAAAGTTCGAAAAGACCGGCGTTACCAAGGAGCTCCGTCGTCGTCAGCAGTTCGACAAGCCCAGCGTAAAGAAGCGTCTCGCTATGGAGCACGCTATCTATGTGCAGAAGCTTCGTCGCGACGAAGAATAATTTCTGAACTTCCGCAGCGTTGCGACGCAGGTTGATGCGTTCGGGCTGCTTCAGAACAACCAGAAACTTTCTGCTTGCACTGAAATGCTCCTCTCTGTCACAGACCATGAAGAGGGCGCGACAGCAGAACGTTTCACGGTGAGCATCGCCTCCAGCAACATTCACGGATGTGCTGGGAGCGATGCTCATTTTTTTGTAGTTTGGCGCGCGTACGCCGTTTGAAAAAATATTGCTATGGAATCAATACAGGACGAAAACGAATGGGTGGAAGATTTTCTTTCCTATCAGTGTGCCCAGCGCGGAGCCTCGCCCCGAACCATCGCCACTTATCGTGAGGCTTTGAACTACAGCGAAGAATTTTTTGTGAGAGAAAAGGCTGCACCTGTCAGATGGAGCCTGCTCAAGACGGAGGATTTCAGGGCTTGGGAAGCTGAGCAAATGCGAAGAGGCTATATGCCCGCCTATGTGCGGAAGAACATGTCAGCGCTGCGCTCCTTCTATCGTTTTCTGCTGCGCGAGCAACGGGTGAAGTCAGACCCTGTGCGGCAGGTGAAGACTCCTAAAATCCCGCGTCGCCTCCCGACATTCGTGCGCGAAGAAGAGATGGACCGCCTTTTTGAGTCATATCCGTTTGGCGATGGCTATATAGGGCGACGCGATTATACCATACTCCTCCTCCTCTATCACACGGGTATGCGGTCGGCAGAGATGCTGGCAATGAACGGGGGAGACGTCAGTCTGACGGAATCCACCGTCAGAGTGACGGGCAAGGGCAATCGTCAGCGCGTGATACCCTTTGGGCCAGAGCTTGCCGAAGCCCTATATATATATATAAAGGAGTGGAAAGCCTTTCTGGGGTGTGCCGACACAGAAGCCTTTGGGCTTCCACTTTTCGTTAGTCAGCGCAAACGACGCATGACCTACACAGAGCTTCGGCAGTTGGTGCGCGATGCACTCGGAGCTGTGACGACGCAGAAAAAACGCAGCCCCCATGTCCTTCGGCATAGTTTTGCCACTGCCATGCTTGCCAATGGTGCCCAGCTGGAAGCCATTCAGCAACTTTTGGGACATGCCAGTGTGGCGACGACTGCCATCTACACCCATACAACCGTGGCAGAACTGCGGGAGCAATATCATAAAGCCCACCCTCGAAATGAAAGCGAGGACTGAGAATGAAGTAGTAATCTTCAGTCAGATACCTCTGGCATGAGGCGATGCGACGAGCAGGCACGATGGACAAAAATCCCCAATGTCAGAGCGATGATGAGTTTCGATGCAGATTTTTCGTTTTTTTCTTGTTGGTATCGGCATTTCTGTTTACTTTTGTGGCGAGAAAAGACGTCAGTACGACGATGAAAAGCGATGGCGGGCATCTCCGAAAGTTTCTTCTGACGATGATAATGTGCTGGCCGATTGTTCGCAGTCTGACCAGACGTCTGCCCAAAACAGATTGGAACGCTTCCTGCTGCTTCTTGAATGAGGGAGAGAGGAAGCATACTCCTTTATATTGTTAACGGTGGGGAGTGAAAAACCTACCACAAATATTAACTACTATGGAATTCAAGCTTCAGACACTTCGCTTCAATGCAACCGAAAAACTTGTTGAGTACGTAAACAAGAAAGTCGCTAAACTCGAAAAGAATCCCGATATTCAAACCGTTGACCTCACCCTTGATGTCGTAAAGCCTGAGACGGTGAACAACAAGGAAGCCAAAATGCACGTTGTGCTCCCTGGACAGACCGTTCATGTGGAGAAGGTGGCGGACACGTTTGAAGAGGCCGTTGACCTCTGCGTTGATGTTGTACGCCGTGCGTTAGAGAAGAACAAATGATACAGTGAGGGGAGTGTTGGCGCAAATGGTTGCCATGCTCCTTCGATATAGATTTTTTTGAAATAGCTTTCGGCGGTCCGCACTTTGCCCTTCTGTAGGTAGTATCCTGTGAAGGTGGAAAGTGCGGACCGCCCTTGTTTTGTGTTTTCCTGCCATCTGTTTCCCGCTAATCCGTAGGTAAGAAAAACGATTTTACAGTAAGATGCCTTGCTTCTACGTCGCATTTCGTCGCAGGGTGACCATTCTGAAGGGAAAAATGGGCGTATAATGGGGTCAAAGTAATCACTTAGAGGGGTGAAAATGATTATTTGGGAAGCAGCAACCCCGTGGAAGGATTGCAAAGCTCGGTATTTTCACCACGGCGACACACTTGGCATTTGTCGTAAGACAATACTTGCGACTTGCATAATAGTGTTTTCGTCCCAACCAAGGGGAAAACCTTCCAGGGTGCCCCTTGGGGTGTGCCATCACGCCTGTTTTGTTTGGATTGCTCCATGACAGCTCCTCATCCTTCTATGGCGAACTCCTATAATATAAGGGGTGTTTAAGGGGCTTAAAATGCCGTTTTGTAAAGTCTGAAAGATATTTTACGGCGGGAAATGGCGAAAAACTGCTGTTTTTGCGAAAAAAAAGTCTGAAACATTTGGAGGTTTCGGGAAAAGCCGTAACTTTGCACTCGAAATCAAAACAATGCTGCTACACAACACAAGCACAGCGGTTGAGAATTGATTTTATGGGCAAATACCAGAGTGGCCAAATGGGGCAGACTGTAAATCTGCTGGCGTACGCC
>CALZJF010000086.1 GCA_945787885.1 uncultured Bacteroidales bacterium
TGTATGGTTATCAATACAGCGAAATCATCCGTTCGCTTATGAGCGTTTATTTCTGCGGCGGCTCATGCATAGAGGATGTCACCACTCATCTGATGTACCAACTCTCGCTTCATCCTACACTTCGCACATGTAGTGCCGACACGATTATCGGAGGCATGCCACTTTGTGTAGGGAAATACTTGAAGAACTCTTCATTCATACGGGAATTTAACGCATGATTCTGCAATTTTGCGCCAAATGGCAATTTTCTCTGCCTATTCAGCAAAGCCGAGAACTGTGCGCCTTCATATTTGGCATAACCGTTTTTCTTGTCGTAACCGTGATTCAGGTAATCCTCTACTATCACATAAATGGCATAGATATTGGCAAAACTACCACGAGCCTTTGCTCCTCTGTTGGCAGATTTCGTTTTAAGGACAAATTTGAGCTTCAAATGTTGTTTCCATGACTATCCGAACAATGATAATGTTGGTTCTTATATAATGTTTTTTGTTTCGTACGATTTCTTTTCCTTTTCAAGATATTCGCCTTTGTATTCCGTAGCGATTCCGAGCCGGCGTAACCCTATTTTGTAGTAGTCTTCTTGAATTTCGATGCCGATAAAGTCGCGATTGTTCTCTTTAGCCACAAATCCAGTGGTAAAAGTTCCGCAGAAAGGATCAAGCACCAAATCACCTTCATTGCTGCTTGCTTTTATGATACGTTCAAGCAAACTGACAGGTTTCTGAGTAGGATGGTTTTCATATTCCTCCATGCGGTATCTCACACGACAGAAATCCCATACGTTGCCCGGGACTTTCTCGTTCTTATATGGTTGAGGGGGATTCTTACGATAATCTATCAACTTACGTTTCGCCCCAGTCTTTGCCTCCACCATAATGTCGTCAGCATTGAATGTATAGTTTTCCTTGTCCTTCACACAGAATAATATTGGCTCATAAAGCGAACCGAAATACCTTTTTGCCTGAACTCCGGAACTATCGTATGCCCACACTATACGTGAAAGAATCGTCATCTTCTGACGTATAAACAAATCAAAATATGGCATGAACTGCGTGGATGTCATCACGTAGAAAGCCCCTGTAGGTTTTAGCTTCTGAATGCAGAGGTCAATCCATTGGTAACACCAATTCAGATAGTATTCATCTGCCTTCCACTTGTCCTTTCTCCCAGCAAAGTCCTTGCCTATATTGTAAGGGGGGTCAACGAATATCAAATCTACTGATTCATCAGGTATCTGAGACAAAACCTCCAAAGCATCACCATGGAAGATGCGTTGGTGTTCATTTCCATGCGACTCTATATTTGAATTAAATTGTATCATATCAGTCTTTCTTGTTACTTTTTTATCAGGCAGAAATCATCCAAGACATCCTATACTTTCTTTTCGCCGTTGAGGATAATTTTCCGTTTGGACTGCCTGTTAGCATGTGCAAATATACAAATTATCAGATTGACAAAAAGGGGTTGTTGTTAGAAAAATTCGCAATGTTGCGTCGTATATAGAATATTTTTCCGTGAAGGATGAATTTTTCACTCGATGGCGAGGACATTGATATTCCCATTTTAATCATTTCTGCGGTTTGCTGACAAATTTCCCTTACCGCCTTGATGCCTGAGAGTGTTCATTCTCGCCTCAAAAATGCTCACTTTTTCACTCCATACCGGCCACTCTGAGGGGACGGCATCGCGCGCCTTTGCTGAGCGGACTAAACTTTATTGTGCTGCGGACAGAACTGAAAATTACATCGGACAGGACTGAAAATTGCTGCGGAAGAGAAAGAAAAAAGAAGAGGATGGGGAAAAATGCTGCGGACGAAAAAACAACCTACGAAGATGATGAAAATGATGAAAAAATGAGGTGCGAATGCTATATGCAGGCTTGCTAAATGATTATTATATTAAAATTTTCGAGAGAAAAGTGAACCAATTATTTTGTTTTAAAATAATTATTTCATTATATTTGCGCCATAATTCAAAACAATTCACTCTAAACAAAACAATTATGATACAACCACGCATACAAAGCATCATTCTGCATCTCGACAATCTGGAGGCTCTGAGATGCCTGACGGCAGCGAGCATGGGCAACGTCATCTTCGCGCTGATGAACTATGCGGCGTGTGGCGAAATGCCGCAGTTCAAGAACCGGGCGCTGATGGCGGTGTTCCATCTGCTGCGTGCCGCGCTCGACCGCGACATGGCGAAATATCAGACTCGCTGCGGCGGCACTGCTGCCAAGACTGCTGCTGCTCCTAATACCGCTGCTGCTCCTACTGCCAATAATACTGCTGCCACTGCCAACATTGCTGCTGCTGTCAACACTGCTGCTGCCAAAAAGACGGGCAGCCACGATGATGGCACTGCTAACGCCGTTCCCCCCCATACCCCCCTAAATAATAATAATAATAATAATAATAACTCTCATCATGATGATGATAGCGCGAGAGAAGAGACAAAGATGGAGGGAGGGATTGAAAAGGGGGAGGCTGCTATCAGTGAAGCCATGATGGCTGAACTGGCTACTACGGCTGAACCTACGCTGGCAGATAACGCCGGGGCTGCTGCCTGCACCGAGCCCGGGGCGGAAGGCGCGGCTACGGACGGGGCCCTGAACGCGGAAACGCTGAACGGGGAAGACCTCTCGTTCCAGCAGGTGTATGCTCTCTACGACAAGCCGGCGGGCGATGCCTTCTTCGCGCAGTCCATCTGGAACTCGCTGACGGACGACGAGCGGCGGGCTGCCATCGTGTATATCAAGGACTACGTGAAGATGCGGCCGAACAAGGTGTATAGAAAGAAGTTCTGCAACTTCCTGCAACAGAGAACATGGGAGACGGAGCCGCTGACGGACTATCGCAGGCCTGCCGCTCGTCAGGAAAATCCAAATGATTGTACCACTCATACCAACAAATACAGACATGGAAGAAGAGAAGAAACCCGAGAAGAAACCATCGACTACTACCGTAAGCTCCTCGCTGCTGACGGATATGACTACGACAGTCTTTTCGCAAATTACTAACCCGACGAATAATCCTGACTTGCCTCAGGAACAGCCTCTAAGCCCTCTGCAGAAACAGCTGGAAACCCGGCAGTTCATACAAACTTATTCCACTGAAAATCAGGAGGTTTATGCCGCCATGCCTCTGAAGCGGTGTATCGACACTGCCCCCAGCATTCAGGAGGTGGGCCGGCAGTATGGCACGCACATCGTGAAGGCATGGATTTCTGCGCTTATCATGAATCTCTGCGAGTTCTGCGGCCTGAAAGTGACGGCGAACAGTGAGCAGATGAACAGCGTGGCGGGAATTGTCATGAAGGAGTTTGGATGGCTGAATGCGAAGGAGCTGCTCGTGTTCTTCTATCGGCAGAAGACGGGGCGCTACCTGACGTTCTACCACACCTTCGACGGCTCTATCCTGCTCCGCTCTCTCCGCGTCTTCATCAACGAACGGATGGCGGCGGCGCGGCAGCTCGAAGAGGACCGGAGGAAGGAGGAGCTTAACCGGCGGAGCAGCAAATGCGTCTCCTACGACGAATACAGGCGTATGCTGGAAGCCGGAGAGCTGGACCATTTGTTCACGGACGAGGAATTGGAATATTTCCATCGCCCTCCGCGGAATAAGGGGTGAGAGGAACGGGCTGTGAAAAGTGAACGGAATAGCATATAGCCACACGAAGGCAAAGGGCACCACATTTACCGCGGACGGGGGTGTTGCCCCCTCGTAATGGTGCTGCCCTCCAGGGCGCAGCCATGCAGTTTGATTAGTATATTTTGAACGCGGACTACACTAATACATGGCAAGCGGTGTCATTCACATTCGGGATATTCGTGCTATTCGTGTTCAATATTTATCACGGGAAAAATTTGATTGAACACGAATTTCACGAATTACACGAATACTTTGCAACGGTATTTATCCACATTCGCCATATTCGGGTAATTCGTGTTCAACATATAACACGCGAAATATTTGATTGAACACGAATTGCACGAATTACACGAATACTTTGCAACGGTATTTATCCACATTCGGGATATTCGTGCTATTCGTGTTCAATATTTATCACGGGAAAAATTTGATTGAACACGAATTTCACGAATTACACGAATACTTTGCAACGGTATTTATCCACATTCGCCATATTCGGGTAATTCGTGTTCAACATATAACACGCGAAATATTTGATTGAACACGAATTGCACGAATTACACGAATACTTTGCAACGGTATTTATCCACATTCGGCATATTCGTGCTATTCGTGTTCAATATTTATCACGGGAAAAATTAGATGGAACACGAATTGCACGAATTACACGAATACTTTGCAACCTTATTTATCCACATTCGCCATATTCGTGCTATTCGTGTTCAACATATATCACGCGGAATATTTGGATGGAACACGAATTACACGAATTACACGAATACTCTGCAACGTTATTTATCCGCATTCGTGTTATTCGTGTAATCCGTGTTCAATATATTTCACGCATATAAATTCGATTGAATACGAATTACACGGCTGCGTCCTGAAAGGTAGGGCGCAATGCCATTCGCAATGCCATTCGCAATGCCTAACCCACTACTACTACTACCTATGCCCACCACATCCTCACTGCATAATCAAAACATTTAGGTATCTATCTATTTCCTTTTTTATCAAAATAATAATATAATTTATTATCTATACATTACAAAACAACCATCAAAACAACAATTATTACTTCATTTATTAAATTTACAAACAAAATATTTTGTTTATTTCAAATATCTTCGTACCTTTGCATTGTCAAACAATAAGAAAGGGGTGACGGACAATATACTTCGAGGCCTCATATATTGGATATAATCCGCCCCTTTCCACCATTTACTAACCCTCTCTAACAAAAAAAACAATTACAGCTATGATTAAGTTTGCAAAAGTAGAAAAGCGTCTCCTCGGTACTGAAAACGACTATGGATGGTTCCCCATCATTGCCCTCTCTGGCAAAATCGGCATCGACGACATCACCAACAGCATCATGAACCGCTGTACGCTCACGGAGGTGGACATCACGGCTTGCCTGAAAGCCTTTCAGCGCGTGGTCATCGAATATCTCAAGAATGGCTACAGCGTATCGCTCGGCGATCTTGGCACGTTCCGCCCTTCCCTCCGTTCGGGTATCTACAGCAAGGAAATGGGCAACTATGTAGCCGGCGGCAGAAAGGTGGCGGACACGGTGTATGAATCGGACGGCGAGACCGTGAAGGAACTTGGCGTCACTTCCAACGACATCCGCTCGCTCAAGGTGGTGTTCAACCCCAGCAGCGAAATCAAACGCTCCCTGAACCGCAACAATCTCCAGTTTGCCTTCTCGGGCGTGAAGCGCACTGCTTCGAAGCGCGTATAGCCTGATTTAGTATGACACGGCTTCCCGCCGTACGCATTATATATGTGCGGCGGGGAGCACCCTAAAAACATTGCAGCAACCATGAAGAATCTTCGCAACATGGACATCAAACTCGTGCTTTCGGTGCTGGCATTCGTGGCAGCCATCGTCATGGCATTCATCGGACTTATCGCACCGCCGAAGGGCAACATCGACGGCTCGGTGAATATGCTGGTGGCACAACTCTTGGTGTTCGTCTCCACACTGCTCGGCATCGACTCTTACACCACCACCTTCCGCGATTTGCGGGTGGGCAGCCGACGCACGAATATTTCCAAAACTTAAGGTAGGTTCTATAAATTAGCTTAATCACTCATCCCCCTTTTCATCATCGACGCAACATGAACACAGAGGGTACGGTTCGGACGGAGCATTCCTCCTCCCCGAATCGTGCCCTCTAATTTTTTATGGTAGGTTCTATCAATTAGCTTGCGATGTATTTGCGACTATCGTGCCGTAG
>CALZJF010000087.1 GCA_945787885.1 uncultured Bacteroidales bacterium
GACAAAAAGATACGGTGCGAGAGGCGTGAAGACATCCAAGTAAAACAGAAACACAGCCTTACATTGAAAACTAATTTATAGAACCTACCACAAGCCACAACAATTCTCACCACACCTACTACAAAATAATTCTGATTTAGCAGACAAGAAAATTCATTTTACGGCAAGACGTCTTGCTTCTACGGAACATTTCGTCCCGGAGTGACCATTTTGCCCCCGGAAACTGACCATTTTCCGGGGGCAAAATAATCTCTTTAGGGGTGAAAACGATTACTTCTGAAGCAGGAGCTCTGCAGCAGGATTGAAAAGCACAGCATTTTCACCACGGCTACACCTGTGATACTTGCCACAAACAGGTTTCTACGACTTGCTTACCTATCTTAGGGCTATGCCTTTGTCAGGCCCTGCGCTATCCTTGCTGGGCGCAATCTCCTCACCACGCCTGTTTGAAGAAACTAATTTATAGAACCTACCTTATGAACTAATCAGATTTTTTCTGATTCCTGACGGCTGACATAAAATTGTAACATCTCAGCCCTATCTTTGCGCCATCAACCATTCTTTTCTTATATGAATCTCAGAACCACACTGATGGCGGCAGCGTTTCTCACATTGGCAGGCTACGCCCAAAACAGCGAAGAGAAGAAATTCTCGCCCACACTCAACGTTCACGGCACTGTGCGCGCCAAATATGAATATCAAACGCAGGAAGGCGAAGGGCGATTTGAAGTGCGAAATGCGCGCGTCAGCTTAGACGGAAATGTGGTGAAACGCGTGGCCTATAAACTTGAGGCCGACTTCTCTGACGAAGGCAGAATGCGCATGCTCGATGCCTATACTCGCATCAACCTCGCCAAAGGCTTGGACTTCACCATCGGACAAATGCGTGTGCCGTTCACCATAGATGCCCACCGTTCGCCACACCTCCAATACTTCGCCAACCGCTCATTCATAGCCAAACAGGTGGGCGACGTGCGCGATGTGGGAGCTACGCTGGCATATAAATTCCGTGCGGGCATACCCATCACGCTGCAAGCAGGCATGTTCAATGGCTCAGGACTGACGAACCAGAAAGATTTCTGGACGAGCAACGTCAATTTCTCTGCCAAAGCGCAGCTCCAGCTCCCTGCGGGCTTCCACCTCGTGGGCAGCGTACAGAAAATTCGTCCTGACGCCCACACCGTCATGCTCTACGATGCCGGACTCTTCTATGAAGACCACGGGCTGCACATCGAAGCGGAATATCTGCGAAAGCACTACGAACATGGGGATTTCCATGAGGTGAACGCCGCCAACGCCTTCGCCTGCTACGACATTGCCCTGCAACGCAAATGGTTCTCTAAGATTTCGCCACTTCTGCGATATGACTATATGGACGACCACAGCGATGGACGACGCTATCTCAACGGCACGCTCGATGCGGCAGGAAAACTCATCGCCACCGATGCCCAACGCTCACGCCTGACGGGAGGACTCACCTTCAGCTTCGGCATCAAAGGCTTCCAGTCTGACCTGCGGCTGAACTACGAGAAGTATATTTACCCCCATCATGCCACGCCGAAAACCTCTGAGCGCGATAAGATTGTCTGCGAGCTGATGACTCATTTCTGAAATTCCGCATCTGACTTTCCGTCCTGTCAGCCTTTCGTTTTGCCATTTTTACTCTCCAAAACTTTACAAAAAGAAAGGAATCATCCGTCTTTTTAGTCAAAAAGCCTAAAAAATCACCAAAATCGTTGTCCGATTGACCACTTTTCCCTACCTTTGCACTCGAAAAGATAGCCCAACAGGCTTGATTTTCCAGCAAACACTAAACACAGAAACTACAGAACTTATACTAAACAGCGTTATTTTTCGCGATTTACACTTTTTGGTTAGTAGTGAGGGCCGCTGCACTTCATCTGCGTGAGCAGAGAGCAGCGGCATTTTTTGTACCCCTTCGCGAACAGCCCTCAACGAACAGCACTTCTCCACGAGAAACCTGAAAAACTGATTTGCCAGGCATGACTCCACAGGCGGTGCGCCCATGCCCGACGCTGACTATCAACCCTCTAAGCCTTTCCCCCTCAACACGATGAAAACCTCCAACCGACATTTTGCCCTATGCCTCATGCTGCTGATTGCCCTCCTACCCTTGGGAGCACAACAGACTTCCCCATGCGCGCAATGGATGGCAGAGATTCCCGATGCCACCCCCATACGCTGCCTGTCAATTCCCGGCACACACGACAGCGGAGCCATCGCGGGCAACGTGTTTGTGAAAGTGCAGGATGCCGGCATCGCAGAACAACTGGAGATGGGCATTCGCGTCTTCGACATCCGACTGAAAGCCGACTCCGAACCAGGCGTGACGGCTGACGAAGAAACAGGCGATGGGGCAACGACGCTGGGAGTCTATCACGCCATGCAATACATGAACCAGACATGGGAGGCGGAAGTGTTGCCCACATTGCAGGAGTTTCTAAGGCTCCACCCACAGGAGTTTCTCATTGTCCTGCTGAAATGCGAAGGCGGCAACCGCACTGCCTTTGAGAGAATACTGAGAGAAAGCCTGGCCAGGGCTGAAGCGTGGGCAGTGGATTACGATTCTGAACTGTCCTTGGGGCAGTGTCGAGGACGAATGCTCTTCCTGCTGCGCGATGAAGTAGAGGGCTGTCCGCACGCCGCACGACTTCACGGCTGGAAGGACAATGCCACCTGCCGCATCAGCATACAGGGGAGCAATGGCAGAAGCGGAACGGCGAGCGTGGAGGATGAATATGCCTTCGAAACACTGACGGCGGCACACTATAAAACCCTGACGGCACTGCGCCACACTGCGGCTGCGGCCCTGCACGCCTCGAATGCCGGCGGCGAGCCTTGCTGGTTCTTCACCTTCGCCTCGGCGCATGCCATTCCGAACAATTCGGCAGAACAATTTGCAGACTGCGTCAATCCTGCCTTACTGCAGGGGCTTGCCGACATAGAAGGGCCCATCGGCATCTTGCTGATAGACTTTGCACACCGCCATCACGACTTGGTGAAACTGACCATCGAACGCTGCAAAAACACATGTCGATAATCAATCTCCACTCATCTTATATATATATACTACGGAACGCGGACAACAATGCTTGGCTGAGAACAAAAAAAAAACTAAATTTGCACGCAAAATACACACAGGGGGATTCTCTGTAAATATGCTCGTGGGCCGTTTTCAGATGACACTTGAGCCTAACGCTTGGTGGCTGGGCTGGGACGTGCCGAAAAGAGTGCATGACCGAGCTGATCATCCTATTAGTCGCTGAGAGGCAGAAGAGCGGTCAAACATACAAACCATAATAATTATCTACTATATTGATCATAAAATAATTTTTATTGCCTACTTATGATTAACCTCGAACTTAGCGAACAGGAGATTGCCCGCCGTGCCTCACTCGAACAGTTGCGCCAGCGCGGCATCGAGCCTTACCCCGCAGCAGAATTTCCCGTCAATGCCTGGAGCGATGAGATACGCGACAACTTCACCGACCTGCCCTTCCAAACCGACGAGGAGGGAAACACCCTGAAAGATGAGGAGGGAACGCCTCTCCGCATAGCAGCAACGCCTGAAAACAGCCGTAACGTCACCATCGCCGGACGTATGATGGGACGCCGCATCATGGGAAAAGCGGCTTTTGCAGAAATTCAAGATGCCCGCGGAAGAATACAGGTATATATTCAGCGCGACGAACTCTGTCCGGAGGACGACAAAGACCTCTACAACGTGGTCTTCAAAAAGCTCCTTGACTTGGGCGACTTCATCGGCGTCAGCGGCTACGTGTTCCGCACGAAGACGGGCGAAATCAGTGTTCACGCCAAGACCCTGACGCTGCTGAGCAAAAGCCTCAAGCCCTTGCCCGTAGTTAAAGAGGCTGGGGGACAGGTGTATGATGCCTTCGATGATCCTGAACTCCGCTACCGCCAGCGCTATGTGGACCTCATCGTCAATGCAGGCGTGAAGGAAACTTTCCTGAAACGCGCCACCATCATCCGCACCATGCGCCGCATCCTTGACGAGGCGGGCTATACGGAGGTGGATACGCCGATTCTGCAAAACATTGCCGGAGGTGCCAGCGCACGGCCGTTTATGACGCATTTCAATGCCCTCAACCAAGATATGTATATGCGTATCGCCACGGAGCTGTATCTCAAACGTCTCATCGTCGGCGGTTTCGAGGGTGTCTATGAAATGGGCAAGAACTTCAGGAATGAGGGTATGGACAAAACCCATAACCCTGAATTTACCTGCATGGAGCTCTACGTGAGCTACAAGGACCTGAACTGGGGTATGGAGTTCACGGAGAAGATGCTTGAGACTATCTGCACCGCCGTCAACGGTAAGCCTGAGGTGGAGATTGATGGCAAGCTGATATCTTTCAGGGCTCCTTTCAAGCGTCTGCCAATTCTCGATGCCATCAAGGAGAAGACGGGCTATGACCTCTACCCCATGAGCGAAGACGAGATTCGCGAGACGGCGAAGAAGCTGGGCATAGAAGTTGATGACACCATGGGCAAGGGCAAACTCATCGATGAAATCTTCGGCGAGACCTGCGAGGGCGACTTCATTCAGCCTACCTTCATCATGGACTATCCCGTAGAGATGTCGCCGCTGACGAAGATGCACCGCTCGAAACCAGGACTCACCGAGCGTTTCGAACTCATGGTCAATGGTAAGGAATTGGCTAACGCCTACTCCGAACTTAACGACCCCATCGACCAAGAGGAGCGCTTCAAAGAGCAGATGCGACTGGCTGACAAGGGCGACGACGAGGCCATGATCATCGACCAAGACTTCCTCCGCGCACTGCAATATGGCATGCCTCCCACCTTCGGCATCGGCATCGGCATCGACCGTCTCGTCATGCTCCTCACGGGCAAGTTTGCCATCGGCGAGGTGATGCTCTTCCCGCAGATGAAGCCTGAGAAAAAGCCCCAGCGCGATAAGGCAGAGGCTTACACCGCCATCGGCGTTCCCGCCGACCTCGTCGCAGTGGTGCAAAAGGCAGGCTACTACATGGTGGCTGACCTTAAGGAAGCTAACCCACAGAAGATTCAACAGCAAATCAGCGAGGTGCTGAAGAAGTATAAAATCACCGAAGTGCAGCGGCCGAGCGTGCAGGAAATAGCAGCTTGGCAGGAGGCCATCGGTGAGTAACGTGTATTCGGGGCACGCAGCTCCCTCCGTTCTCCATGAACGTGGGGCATATTTATGGTAGGTTCTATCAATTAGCTTGCGATGTATTTGCGACTATCGTGCCGTA
>CALZJF010000088.1 GCA_945787885.1 uncultured Bacteroidales bacterium
TACTGGGCTTCGGACAGGGTTATCTGGCTCTTTTGAGCTTTACCGGACAGCAATAATATAAAAACTGCGCGGTTACATGCAAAAAGCTCCGCGGTTACATGCAAAAGCTGCGCGGTTACATGCAAAAAGCTGCGCTGTTACATACAAAAGCTCCGTTGTTATATACAAAAGTTCTGCAGTTATATACAAGAAGCTCCCTGATTCCATGGTGAAATCAGGGAGCTTTTTGATTTTTATGTTGCCTTGCTTCCAAAGTCCGTAGGTCGAGGCCTTCAGAAATGAAGCCTTTTTCCTATAGGGCATTGAGGCGCGCGTGTTATTTCTGAGTCATCTGATAGACCATATCCACAATCTGCTGTGCCAGAGCGTCGGCCTCCTCCTTGGTGTGCGCCTCAGAATAGACGCGGATGATGGGTTCGGTGTTCGATTTGCGTAGGTGAACCCACTTGTCGGGGAAGTCGATCTTTACACCATCGATGTCCGTCACCTGCTCGTCCTTGTAAATCTCCTTTACGCGATTGAGGAGCGTGAAGATGTCGGTCTTGGGGTCGAGGTCGATACGGTTCTTCGAGATGTAGTACTGTGGCAGACTGTCGCGGAGCTCAGACGCCTTCATGCCCGTCTTAGCGAGATAGGTCAGAATGAGAGCGATACCCACGAGCGCATCGCGGCCATTGTGGGCAGTGGGGTAGATGACACCGCCATTTCCTTCTCCACCGATGACGGCACCCGTCTCGCGCATCTTCGTAACAACGTTCACTTCGCCTACGGCAGCAGGGCAATAGTTGCAGCCATACTTCTCCGTCACATCGCGCAGACCGCGGGTACTGCTGAGATTGCTCACCGTGTTGCCCGGCGTATGCTGCAGTACATAGTCAGCCACGGCCACCAGCGTGTTTTCTTCGCCGAACATCGAGCCATCTTCGCAGACGAGGGCCAGACGGTCAACGTCAGGATCGACAACGAAACCGATGTCGTGACGGCCCTTGCGCATGAGGTTGCGAATCTCGTTGAGGTTCTCCTTCAGCGGTTCGGGGTTGTGGGCAAAGTCGCCCGTAGGCTCGCAGTTAAGCAATGTCACTTGCGTCACGCCGAGTTGTCCAAGGAGTTTGGGAACGATGACACCGCCGACGGAGTTGACGGCATCGAGAGCCACGGTGAAGTGTGCGCGGCGGATGGCATCCACATCAACGAGCTCAAGATACTTCACGAGTTCTACGTGGCGCTGGTCGAAGGTGAAGTTCTTCGTATAGCAGCCCAAATTATCTACATCTACAAATTCATAGTCGTCAGAATTGGCGCGACGCACCACTTCGGCAGCCTCTGAGGGGGGCAGGAACTCTCCTTTTTCGTTGAGGAACTTCAGCGCGTTCCACTGCCGGGGGTTGTGGCTGGCAGTGACGATGATACCACCGCAGGCATTCTCCATCTTTACAGCCAACTCCGTAGTAGGAGTAGAGGCGAGACCGATGTTTACGACATCGAATCCCATGCCCATGAGCGTTCCGCAGACCACGTGGCTCACCATCTCGCCCGAGATACGAGCATCGCGTCCTACGACAATCTTGCGGCGATACTTGCGGTTGACGACTGCTTCGCGAAGGCTGGCGTATGCCGATACAGACTTCGCAATATCTACAGGGTTGAGTGTGTCGCCCGTACGGCCACCGATGGTGCCACGGAAGCCGGAGATAGATTTGATAAGTGTCATATTTTATGGTAGTTAAGGTTTATTGTTCTCTTTCTCGATGTGGGCCGTCGTCCTACTTCAGGGGATAGGTTTGGAGGATGGGGTCGTCGTATTGTTGCTGCAGCCGTCTCAGTTCGCGCTTAAGGCGTTTCAGCTGTTTCTCGGTCCCAGGCTTGCCATAGAGATTGTGCATCTCGCCGGGGTCAGTGTTCAGGTCGTACATCTCCCATGCGTCAATCTTCGGAGCCTGCGCAGCGTCTTCGCTGTCAGTGGGGTAGAAGTGCATGAGTTTCCAGCCGTCGGCAGTGCATACGCCATAGTGGCGACGCACGCGGTGCTCAGCGGGGTATTCGTAGTAGTGGTAATACACCGCCTTTCGCCAGTCCTTCGGGTGCTCACCTTCAAGCAGGGGCAGGAGGCTCACGCCGTGCATGTCGGCAGGAATTGGTGCACCGGCCAGGTCGAGGAAGGTTGGTGCGTAGTCAATGTTCTGCACCATCTCCGTGATGTCGCCGTGCGCCACGGGCTTATGATACTTCGTCGGCATACGCATCACGAGCGGCGTGTTGAAACTCTCCTCATACATAAACCGCTTGTCGAACCATCCGTGCTCGCCCATATAGAAGCCCTGGTCGCTGGTATAGACCACGAGGGTGTTTTCGCTCAGCCCCGTTTGGTCGAGATAGTCAAGCAGCCGCCCAACGTTGTCGTCAAACGTCTTCAGCACCTTGGCATAATCGCGCATGAAGCGCTGATATTTGAATTCCTTCAAGGCACGTCCGCTGAGTTTCCTGCTGCGGAAGTCAATGGCGAGGGAGTCGTAGAAAGCATCGTAGATGGCGCGTTCGCGCGAATCAAGCCGCCCTATGTAGCCCAGATAGAGGTCAGTGAGGCGCGTAGGATGCTGCGGGTCGAACATCTTCACGTCGTAGTCCATCGTCATGTCATGGTCAGAGCTGATGTTCATCTCCTGGTCAGCCGCCGCCTGTCGTCCCTCGAAGTCATCGTCGAAATCGTGCGGCAGCGGGAAGGTCACGTCCTCGTATTCATGCAGATATTTCAGTTCCGGCAGCCAGTCGCGGTGGCAAGCCTTCTCGTGCAGGAAGAGGGCAAAGGGGCGCTGCGTGCCGTCGGCATTCTTCGTGCTCCGCGCCTCCTCCAGCCATTTGATGGCCTTGTCGGTCAGCAGGTTTGTCAGGTAGCCCTTTTCCGTGTGCTGCTTGCCGTCCATGGTGATGAAGGTGGGGTTGTAGTATTCGCCCTGCCCGGGTATGATTTCGAAATGGTCGAACCCCGTGGGCGTGCTCACCAAGTGCCATTTGCCTATCAGGGCCGTGCTGTAGCCAGCAGCTTGCAGCAGTTTCGGCATAGTCTGCTGGCTTCCGTCGAAGATGCCGTGCTCATTGTTCGTAAATCCGTTGGCATGGCTGTGTTTTCCCGTTATCATGCAGGCTCTCGAAGGTCCGCTGAGCGAGTTGGCTACGTAGCTGTTGATAAAGCGCACGCCATCCTGAGCTATGCGGTCCAGGTTGGGCGTAGTGACGTTCGTACGGTCGTAGCACGACATCATTTGTGCCGTATGGTCGTCCGTCATGATGTACAGCACGTTGTACTGTGTCTGCTGCGCCAGGGCGGCACTGGGAAGTGCGGCAGCGAGGGCAATGAGGCTTTTTTTCATAAGTAGTCAGATGGTAAAGGGGGAGATGTGCCCCCATTCGTGTTTTTAGGCGTATCCTGATGTCTCGTCTTTGCGGCCTGCCTTGGGTGCATCATGAGTGTTCGTGAGCCAAGGAGCGTGCTGTAAAAGGCGGCATCACCCGACGCTATTGCTGATTATTGGCTATTTGAGATTGCAAAATTACTCACTAATTTTTTATCTGCCAAGAATTTAATCTAAAAACGAGAGGTGTGGTCTGCATATCAGTGTTCATTGAAGGTAGGTTCTATAAATTAGTTTTCAATGTAAGGCTGTGTTTCTGCTTTACTTGGATGTCTTCATGCCTCTCGCACCGTAGGTTTTTGTCTTTCATTCAGTCACGTAGCCCGCTACGCTCCCTCATGAAAAACAAAAACCTACGGCACGATAGCCGCAAATACATCGCAAGCTAATTTATAGAACCTACCTGAAAAGAAAGAAGGTGTGCCAGCAGTCAGATACGTACTGCTGACACACCCTTCCCTTTATATATGTCGGTGTGAATGATGCTGCAAACGGCGGCTTATGCCTGCTGCTCGCCCTGGGCTTCCTGAGCCTTCTTCACTTCCTCCTGTCCGGATGGCGTCTGGCTGTAGGCGCGGTAGAAGGTGTCGCGGTAGTAGAGCATGGCGTTTACGCAGCGCGGAACGATGGCCTTGAGGTCGAAGCCCTCGCTCAGAGCGCACTCCGTGCCTACCCATACGGCATTGCCGAAGCGGATGGCGCCCTTTGCCAGCTTCACATCGTTGTCGGCGGTGTTGATGGCTTCGAGCACATCGGCCTTGTTCTCAGGAGTGACGGGGAAAATCTGGGGGAAGAAGAGGTTGAGGAAGAGGGCATCGTTGTCGTCCTTGAAGTGAACGAACTCAAGGCCCTGGAATTTGAACTGAAGACCGAACTCTGTGGCCTCAGGCTGAAAGCCTTCCTTGGTCAGGAATGCAGAAAGTTGTTCGCAAAATGACATAAGTAGGTAGTGTAAATGTGTGTGTTGTTTGATTTTGATAAGATTCCAAAGCTGGGTCCTGCAAAGTCCCACCTTCAAATTGATTGGTTGTTATGGGCGACGACAAATCGAATTTATCCGAACCCACCTTGAATAGCGTAGGTAAGTTTCTGTTTTATGGGAAATGCAGAAAGTGTTGAACATTCAAATTCATACATCGTACGCAATAAAAGGCGTTACCTACTTACTTTTCAACGAGCAAAGTTACGATATTAGCCTCGTTTTTCCAAGCAAATCCCTTGTTTTTTGCATTTCCTCAGTTCTGCGTCCCCTCGTTTTTGCGTTATGGTAGGTTCTATAAATTAGTTTTCAATGTAAGGCAGTGTTTCTGTCTTGCTTGGATGTCTTCACGCCTCTCGCATCGTATCTTTTTGTCTTTCATTCAGTCACG
>CALZJF010000089.1 GCA_945787885.1 uncultured Bacteroidales bacterium
AGTAAAACAGAAACACTGCCTTACATTGAAAACTAATTTATAGAACCTACCTCAAGCCTAAAACCTGCACACAAATGGAGCATTCAAGCATAAAAACTAATTTTCATCACCTACTTATGGAATTAAGTCAGCAGTTGATGAAAATCTGTTTTACGCTTGCCCTCAGCCTGATGGGGCAAACTTCCTGTGGTGTGAATGCCAGTTGATGAGCCAGCCTTGAAATTCTCTTTTTTATTCGTACTAATCGCCTGAGACACACTGCTTTCGGATGTCGGCAAGCGCATTGCTGAGGCGAAATGCCTGAGCCTCGCGCCCCTTCTGCTGAGCTCGTGCTTCTCAAGTGGTCATTTTCACCCCTTGAAGTGATTATTCTGCCCCCTCAATGTGATTGCTATGGAGCGGGAAGTGCTGTCGGAAATCCGAGAATGTCAGGCAGTTGGCTTTCGCTATCTCCAGTTCCTTTCCTGCCTTGTTGATAATCAGCAACTCATCATGTTCAATCTTGTCTTCCACGATGAACATGCGGAAATCATCGCTGCGCTTCCTTATCCGATAGCTGCGCTCATCCTTTTCCTTGCAGAAGTAGAGCTTGTTTCCTATGGCGCAGATGCGCTCGTCGGCCCGTATCTCCCAGTTGCGGTAGGGCATGAAGCGTTCCTCGCGGATGTTCTGGATATAAACCACATCACCGTCATACAGCAGCTCCACAAATCCCCGCTTGTGCAGCACGGGGCGGTGGCGGTAGGTAAAGCCGGATGTTTCATCCACCCACATCTCCTTGCTCTCCCCGCCCTCCTTATATATAATATGGTAGATGGAGGAACCATGCTTGCCATTCCACGGCTGCTTGATGCTCCCTTCCGGAATCTGCCACCACCGCTTCTTGGCATCGTATTTCAAGGTTCTCTTGCGGATGTTCCTCTTCGTTTCTTCCCATGCCTCCTGCTCCTTGTCGCAGCGGGCCATGAACGCCTTCCTGCCGCCGGCCTCTTCTTCACCGATGGGAGCGTGGTCAAGGTCTTGCTGCAGGAACACTTTCCCGTGTTCGTCCTTGTATATTCTCATTTGATTAGGCTTTACGGATTGCAGCTGCAGCACCTTGCCGGGCATGGCGAACGGGACGTACAGCCTCATCCAGCCAATGCCCTGACTCCGCCTTCCTCCTCGCTCGGGATAACCGGAGCAAGCTCCGCTCTCCTCTCGCTCGTTCGTCGGTTGTCCCACCTGGGTTTCCAGTGCCTTGCGGTTGATGCCATGCTTCGCGTCTATCCATCTTGAGCGGATTCGTGGGAAGTAGGTCTCGCCGTCAGCGGTGCTCAGTTCTATCCCCCTGTAGTTGATGACTTGGGGATGATGGCCAAACTCCACGCCGTTCGTCAGGTCTGTCCAAATCCACTCCTTCCCCTTTTTCCTACGCTCAAAGCCCGTGCTGCCCTGATTGGCGAACTGCGACTGCATGCCCTCGTGCGAGATAATCTTCACGATGTCGGCGTCATTCTCCTCCAGCAAGTCGCCACAGCCCAGCCACAGGAACTGCTCGCTGCCATTGGCTAATTCCTGATTCCTGATGCCTAAGTTCTCATTACCAGTGAAGTACGCTCCCCAATCCCTATCCACCGAGGGCAGTCCGAATGTGCGGTACAGTCCTACATTGTCGATAATCGTGCAGCACGTCTTCCCCTTGCAGGGGCGCAGTCCGCGTCCCACCATCTGCAGGTATTTCGTCAGCGACAGCGTGGGCCGTGCCAGTTGGATAAACTCCACGTCCGGACAGTCAAAGCCTTCCGAGAAGAGGTCAACGCTCACCAGTATCTGAAGGAATCCCTGCGATTTGAAGCCCCTGATCATCGACTCCCGTTCCTTCGCGGGAGTCTTTGAACTGATGGCCACGGCATTCACCCCTTGCTGCCTGTAGAACTCGGCGATGTGCTCCGCATGGGCGATGTCGATGGCATAGATGATTCCCTTCTTGTCGAAGGCAAACCGCCCGAACGAACTGAACAACCTTTCGATGCTGGGGCGCACGTCCAGTTTCTCCCTCAGCTCCCTCATCTGGAAATCGCCGTCCGCACCCCGTTTCTTCAGCGAGTCTATCTCCCGCTGCTGCTCGCTGTCGGGGCGGATGGAGTAATAGTCGTAGGGCGAGAGCCATCCGTCGGCGATAAACTGCCTGATGCTCCGGGATTCCACCAGCACCTCAAACAGGTCGGTGAATCCCTCGCCGCTCATTCGATAGGGCGTTGCCGTCAGACCCAAGAACTTCGCCTCCGGCCATGCCGTCCACAGCTGCCTGTATGTCTTGGCCAGCGCATGGTGCGCCTCGTCTATGATGACAAAGGAAGGGGTGAGTGCTGCACTTATGTCATGCAGATGAGCACTCAGGGTCTGCACCGAGGCCACCATGACGGGCTTCATCCCCCTGGGCTTCCTGCCACGGGCAATCACCCCGTAGTCCATCCCGAAACGGCTCAGCAGTGCTCCCGCCTGATTTGTCAGTTCGATGCGGTGGGCCACTATCAGCACCGGGCAACGGGCTTCCGCCTGAAGATGCCGCCCCACCAGCGAAGCCAGCACGACGGTCTTTCCCGTGCCGGTGGGCATCTGCATCATCACGCTCCGATGCGCCCCGAATGCCTCACTGACCTTTTCGCAAATCTCTGCCTGATAGTCTCTCAGTGTATTCTGCGTCATGACTCAGAGAAACGTCGTCCCCCCGATGTGAAAGTCTGTCAGGATTACGGCAGTTTCTTCGTAATCACCTTCCCCGGCCTTACCGTCAGCTCCACCGTCCCGTCAGTATGTATCATCACATCCTCATATCTGGGCTCCACCTCAATCTTTCCATCTACAGCCATCACGCCCCAAATGCCGGGGTACGTCTCCATGGCGCAGTAACGCCCCACGGGCGATGTCACGCGGTGATAGATGGGGGGCACCACCATGCGCCCCTTGCTGCGCAGCCCCCATTTATTCCCGATAGAGAATGGCTCTGCCGAGACGAGCATCGCCATCTGCCTTTCACGCTCCTTTGCCGCTTCCCGCTTCGCCCTTGCCGCCTCCTTCCTTAGATGGTCAGCCACTTGCTCCTCTATCTCACGCACGGCATGGACAATCATCGCCCTGTCTGCATCGCCCTCCACCTGTCCAAGATGCTCCTTCACGGCCTTTCTCGACCTTGCGCCCTTCTTCGCATGGTAATAGTTCCCGTCGTCGTCCATCACCAGCAGCGAATAATCTTCAAACACGCGCATCTTCCAATACACCCCGCTGTCATCGCCATTCAACAGGCACACCACATAACGGGACGGAGTCCATATCATCCTCTTCCTGATTCTCTCCTCCGGCTCACCGCTATAAGGCAGCGAAAGATACAGCCCATGCTTCCCGTGCCATGCCTCTGCAGGAATAGCCTTCACCTCATAGAGTTTCTTGGTCCTCGTACACAGATACCCGCCGATGCTCGTAATCTCAAAGTCGCCGAAACGGATGAACTCCGGCATGTGGGCATACAGTTCTCCATTCTTCATGTCGATGAAGAACTCCCTGCCGTTAAATACCCTCAGGAAACCGTTCTCCGCAAAACTCAGCTGTTGGAACGGCCCCACCACCAGTTTCGTATTTCCCTGCGTGGTCACCACCCCCACGTTGCCCGATTCAAAACGCACGCACCTCAGCGCGCCCCTCGTGTCAAGCACCTGCCGGATATTTCCTTCCATTGTATATTAGTTTGTTTGTCTATTGTTGATAGAGATAGAAATCTCTGTTTTAATCATTTGGTATAGTAAAGGCTAAAGTCAAGGTTCAAAAATCCCCTTCCTTGAGTTGCGGCCTTTGCGTATCAAGCATCGTCTTGATGTCCTCACGGAAGACAAACTGCGGTATCGCTTTGCATGGAGCCATACTCACCCCATAGGCTGCATCCGGTCGTCCCATGGCTATCAGTAGCGGCACTGATTTCTTGTACCACCGCTCAATCAATCTCCGTTGATGCAGGAAATCCTCTTGGCAGGTCAGCGTAAATTCCACTTCCTGCTTCAACAGCCGAACGGTCAGTCCCTTGGGTATATACGTAATCTTCGCTCGCTCCATACTGCTCCTCCGTCGTCTTTCCTCCGCGTGCTTTACCCTCAATTCCTTTTCCCGCCTATCGTATTCTTCACGTCGCCTCTTGTCTTCCTTCACTGGCTCTAAAATCTTCTGGAACTCTGGTTTCAGCATCGTCTCATCTTTCATCAGCTCACTGATTTTCGTACTGATATAACGTCTTCAAGCCTCCACGTTGTCTTCATTCACACAGTCCGGGCAAGTCCTTCCGAAACCATCACTCCAAGTTTGCTCATAAATACGAAAATCGATAAAGCATTTCTTCATACAGTTCCATTAACCCATGTTTCACTGCCATCTTCACCATACTTGCCATCCTTCGCCTCAAATATTACCGAAGGTTCCAGCACATCGACCGAATGCCAGATACCCGCAGGAATAACACAGCCAAAGTTTCCCAAGAATGGGTCAAGATAAAACCGTTTCGTTTCATTCCCGGTATCATCATATAGAATCTCAATGATTTTTCCGCAGAGAAGAATCACTGTTTCATTGCTTTGCGTATGACGATGTATAGGAAC
>CALZJF010000090.1 GCA_945787885.1 uncultured Bacteroidales bacterium
AATTTAAGTTATTGATTTATAGACGATTAGAAAATGATTTAACGTACTATTAATAATGAGTTGATTTACGAATTATGAGGTGCCAGAACGGTCGCTATTACGCCTTCCGTAAAGTATCTTTTCCTTGTATTCAAGGCAATCTTCTGTGGAAAAATCAGTTCAAACGTGTTGATTAAGCACTCTTTAATTGCTCAATTCTATATTTCATCTTGCAAAGTTACTCAGAAAATCTGAAAACAAGCCGTGTTTTGTGGCTTTTATTCGTTTGATAACGCTTATTTTCTGCTTTCCTTGGACTGATTTTGTTAAGAAACTACTATGTAGAAATCTTAGTCTTATATTTGATGCCTTCAGATATGAGAACTTGTAAGCACCATGTCACATCCCATCAAGGTTCGTATTCTTTCAAATATCAGTTGATGAGCATAGATTGAACATATGGTATATGATGAATTGTCGGTATGTTCGAGTGCATCTCGAAAGGGCAATGCAATGTAGCCCAAGGTGTCGCTCTTTTTTCTCGCTTGCCTTGGGATGGGATGTGTAGCCCTTTCTGAGCATAGCCATGTGTTTTTTCAAGTCTGTCCCCAATGTTTGGTCAAGCTCGCTCTGAATGGGTAGCACCATAGATAGTTATGTCTTGACCATGCCACACGGACGGGGGCGTTGCCCTTTCCCAATGGTATTGCCCCACAAGCTGCGCTTGCATGATGTTAATGCCAGTCAGCAATCTGACTCTTGAAGGTCCATTTTTGCCTGCTCTCTTCCCCCGAAAATCCCTGTTTCTGGCAGGCGGGAAGCGCGATGCCGGGGCGAAAACACTGAGCTTCGCGCACGTTCGGCAGAGCTTCTGCATCGCCAGTGGTCACTTCCGGCCCTCATAGTGGCCATTTTTGCCCCAAAAGCTGCCACTTTTGCCCCTCGAAGTGGTCACATGGCGGCGGAAAATGATGTCGGGAATCTGAAAATCTCACACGTAAATGGTGAAGAACAGCGTAAGAACAGAGATTTTCAAGCACAACGCGCGGATTCTGCACCGCAGTTTGATCCCAATTTGCCCTTCCGACCCACAAAAACAGCTTTTCCTGCCCTTTTTTTCTCATGTTCAGGAGGCAATGCCGGCATTCAAACCTTCTCCGAAATCAAATATAGGTGGGAATTTATAGAGGCCACCTGTATTTTACGACAACCGTCACAAAGCAAGGCGGCCAAGTTCGGCTGCCTACTTATTGCTTCTTGACTGATATTCGGAGGGCAATACGCCAAAAACTCTTTTGAACTGCATCGTGAAATAGCGCGAAGAGCCAAAACCCACACGCATGGATATTTCATTGATGCTGAGATTCGTCTCTTCCAGCATGCGTGCTGCCTGCTTCAGACGCGTATTGCGGATGAACTCGTTGGGTGTGATTCCAAGCATGTTCTTTACATTGCGGTATAGGCTTGCCCTCGACATACACACGTCGTTGGCAAGCATATCCACCGTGTAGTCGCAATTATCGAGATTCCGCCCAACCGATTCCATCATCTTCTCCATCATCTCCTCCTCTCGACTGTCAGCGGCAATCTCCTTGGCTGTCACCTTTACCGTCTGCGCAAAGCGGTGGCGCGCCTCGTCGCGCAGCAGAAACAGCTGATTGACCCTTTCGTCGTTCTTGGCTTCGAGGGCGGCCCTGGTGCGTCTGACATACCAGCGTGCCGCTCCCATCATCGCCAGAAGGAACAAGGCGATATAGCCTGCGATGGCCCACCAAGTTTGCCAGACAGGCGGCCGCACGACGACTTCCTGCTGAAACAGCGGCCCCCACTGACCATCAAAAACGGCGGCCTGGGCCTCAAAGCGGTAGCGTCCCGAGGGCAAGGCGGTAAAGAGAGCTTTGCCTCGCGTGGTTTCTGTCCAGCATTCGCTCTCGCCGCGCAAGCGATAGCGATAGTGTGTGTGGGAGGGAGCTGCATAGTTGAGTGCCGAAAAGCTGATTTCCAGACCTTTCTCCCCAGAATGCAAATACCAGCACTTATGCTGCAAAGGTAGCACACGCCGAGATGTACTGCCTCCCGTCAGAACCAGAGGAAATGAGCTTGCCGAAGCTCTGACGAATCTTTTTGTATCCACTGACGTCACGCCGCAGGCGTTTGCTATGCAGAGCATACCCTTCGGGGTCATCACCATGCTGCGCTCCTGAAGCCCGGCAATGGGTATGCCGTCGGCTTCCGATAGCTTGAAGCCTGCCGGAGAGCACGCGGCATTTTCCAGGCTGCCATACTGCCGGATGGCAATGCGCGTCAGACCGTCCGAACTTCTTATCCATAAATGCCCTTCGCCATCGCTGACGATTCCCCGAATACAGCCTGACATGACCAATCGTGGCAGAGTATCTGTGGATGATGTCACTGCCAGTCCGGTTTGTGTGCCTAACCATAAATTGCCTTCTTCATCCTGGCAGGCACAATTGAATTTATAAGACAATCCCTCGGGCAGACGCCGGAGCGGGCGTGTCTGCTGAGATTTGAGGTTCATGGTGAAGGCTCCGTTCTGTGTGAGCGACAGTATATGCTGACCGTCATTCAGAGGCAGGGCATCGATAATCACACGATATGATTGCAGCTCCGGCACAGCTCTGGAGAGCGGCAGAAAACGCTGTGCCCCGGCATCCAGAAATCCCAGCAGGCGGTGGTCGTTGTTGATGAGCAACCGGCCGTCAGCCAGCTGCCTCACGAAATATACATGGTCATGCACGAAGCCTTGGATGTTGTGTGAGTCGTAATGCAGAAGTTTCCCCTTTTCATAGCAGTCAATGCCGTTTTGCGAGCAAATCCACACTCTGCCCTCGCGGTCGGCGGAGGCACTGTGGTAAAGAGCGTGCTTTTCCTTCTTCAGAATGCGGAAACTGCCTGTAGCAATGTCAAGACGCCAAAGCCCATCTTCCGTGCCAACAATCAATGTTTCGCCTCCGGCGTTGGCTATCACTTGTGCCGCCTTTTCCCCCGGACATGGGATGGTGTGGGCATAGGGCGGCTGCGGGGGCAGATAGAAGAGGTTCTGCCCTTGCGTGCCAATCCAAATGCCTCGCTGTCGGTCTTGGCAGACGACATTGATGGGGCAGTCTGCCAGAATGCCGTGTGCTCTCAGGGTGTCTCGCCATCGTGCGGCAGGAGGCGGCTCATTGCCCACCTCTTCGCGCAGCAGTCTGCCGGATGCGGGCAACATCGACAATTGTTGCGCTATGTCGTAGCGGAAACGCCGTTCGCGTACATCAAACAGATAGAGATAATGGAAATCGCGCAACCACAACAAGGTATCGCCCTGCATCAAATGACCATAACGCCCGAAGGATGGCAGCCTGAACAGACTGTCCGTCTGACAACGGAGAGGCACGAAACTCTCGCCGTCGTACAAGCTGAAGCCTCCGACGGTGTTTACTAATATCTGCCCATTGGGCAACTCCACAATCTGCGTCACCTCGCCCGTGGTCAATCCTTCGGAGTAACCGTAGTTGCGCATCTGGGCCTGAAGCGGGGTAGCAGCGAGTAGTAGCAGAATGAGAGTGAGAATATATGGTCTCATTTTTTTTGTGTGTGGGGGAAGTTGTGTGATGAAGCAAAAATACAAAAAAACGGAAAAACTGGCCAAAAAGCTGGATGAATACGCCATTTTTTGCCTCGCTCTTCTCCTTTCTTTCAATGAAGGGAGAAGATTTTGACAGAGATATTGACCGCTTCGGCTGCAATTGTCTCAGAAACATGCGGTATAATCGTATGATTCGGCCTGTGAGACGGCAGACGATGAGGGATTGCGACATTTCTGTCAGACACCCAGCGGGAAGCCTGCGTAACTTTGCGCCACGATTTCATCACCAAAAACATTCAAACTATGGGGTTAAACTACAAGAAGTTTAGGACGATAGCAACAGCATGTTTCATGCTGATGCCTTTCGCCGACATTCAGGCTCAGCGCATCTTTATACATCCGGGAAGCATCCTGACTGCAAATGACCTGAAACGAATTAAAGAACACGTGGAAGCGAAGGATGAACCTTGGGCTACAGCGTGGAACGAAATGCAGGCTTCATCTTATGCCAACTGCTCGCGCACGCCAAACCCTTCGACAGAAATCGGCGGCAGCAATGGTACGCGGCAACGGGCCTCGGCCGATGCCTACGCTGCTCTGACCGATGCCATAGAATGGCATGTCACAGGCAAGAAGACGTATGCCGACCATGCGGTCAAGCTGCTTTCTGCATGGGGCAACAAAGTGACAACAGCCAACGAGCAGCTCTTCCAGTTTCCTGCTCGCACAATGAGCATAGCTGCCGAGATGCTTCGCTACGAGGATGGTACGTTCTATGAGGGATGGGATGCTGCTGACTTGGATAATTTCAAGATATTGCTGTCCGGTAAAACTTTTGCAAGCAAAATAAATTAGGGCTGACACTTCT
>CALZJF010000091.1 GCA_945787885.1 uncultured Bacteroidales bacterium
TCAGCATCCCATAACACACAGGCGAAATCCAATTCAAGGCCTTGCACCTGTATTTCAGTTGCTGCATCTTCAAGATAGTTGGAAGAGCGAATGTCTGTTTTATCCTCCAGAAACCAATGCACGGCATTCTCATCCCCCTGCGCCAGGATATTCACAGCCAACGGTTTGAAACGAGCTGCCACTTTCGACACCAATACCCCCGTCTGCTGACTGCCCCTTGCTTTACTGCGAAGCCATTGGCGCGCTTTATCCATATCACGTGTCAGAACGATGGGATAGCCCTTTGCTGTCACATCCTTATACCAATATGGAGCGTCGTTGCTAAACGAGAGCATGGAATGTACGAAGGAGGAAAGTCTTTCTGCTCTGAACGACCTGAGGCTTACGGCAAGATGAAGGCTGTCTGAGAAGGTTACCTTGCCGTTTTCCTGCAAGAGTTCGTTCACTTTACCTTCGGCATATTCAGGCTCTGTGAGTTTATTGGAGATGTAAACCTGCCAATGCTTGAAGCGATGGTTGAGCGCTTCGATCCAGGCCGTAATGCCAGCCTCGCCTGTATTTATCTCCTGACCTCCTCCCACAAGACAAATGATAACTGCCCAATCTTCCCGCTGGTCGAGCGACCAGATGAGGAATTCGGCTTCAGAGAAAGGGAAGTTTGGCACTTTCAATTTGTTGCCGTACGTACCTCCTCGTTTCAGATAATCAGCAATTCTTTTATGTGTCCAGCTGCGTTGCGCTTCGTCGAAGATGGCAACATGCTCTACCTCGCCATAGCCCGCAGATTCCATTTTCACGGCTTTCTCAGGGTCAATCTCCACCCTACCATTCTCCACGGGGTTCTTGATTTTTGCGAGCATATTGTCACGGTATCGATGGATAATCTGTATGAACTCGCGAACCTCTCTGCGCGAATCAGACAGGCGTTTCCCTTGTCCAGCATTCTTCTTGTAATTGTCACGAGCCAAGGCTTCTGTGAGAACCGCCACAAGCGGACCATTACCCGAGAGATAAACGGCACCATCTTCCTTCGAACTATTCTCTTCCTTATATGTTTGTTTGATGGCTACATCAAGTCCCACGAGTGTCTTGCCCGCTCCAGGAACTCCCGTCACGAAGCAAATACTTTTCTGGCCATTGCGTTTGCTTTGGTCAATTATCCGCAACAAATAATCGATAGTGGCATCCGTGCTGACCTTGTCTGCCTCATGGCGGGTAATGTCTTCCACAGAGTGACTCTCGTAAAGCGTGCGTGCGGCTTCGATGATAGTAGGTGTGGGTGTATATGGGCTGATAATCCAGTTGTCGATAGATGCTGAAGCCGTTGCGCCTGCATGTTCCAGCACATGCACCAATAATTGTTGTAGCTGGCTGGCACCTACAATCAAGGGATTATATACTGCATCGTCATAGACGGAAGGCAGAAAGTCGCTGCTTACTCGTTCATAGTTTGTCGGTATCAGAATGGGCACTATCATTCTGTCGTGACTGAAACGATGGAAATTCTTCAAGTCGAGCGCATAATCCATCACCTGCTCTACATCAGCCTGCAGCGCATCCTTCTGCCCCACCTTAAACTCAAGACAGAAGATAATGCCACGAAGCAACAATACAACATCTATGCGTTTGCCAAGACGGGGAATGTCATATTCAAAGACTATCTCGCCAGCCTCATCTGCCCAGGGTTGCAGCACTTCCTGCATGAGTTCTATCTCTCCTTTCCAAGCTTCGTGTGTTGTCGTCAAAGCCTCTCCATGATAATGGTCATGAAGGATTCCGAGGATTTCCATCTTCTCCGAGGATAAAAACACCTTGAACGAAGCATGATAGAGACATCTATTCGTCATAACATAAAGGTCTTGTGTCTTATTTGAGACCACAAATATCGAAAATTTTATCCACTCCTTCTCATTTATCTCTATTCCCTATGTTATATATGCCTACAATCCCCTACCCTTAGTCAAAATAATCCAAGCATAAATACTAATTTTGCCCGCAGTCGCTTGCCAAGCATCTTGCGAGCGTTTGTGTAGAAAAAAAGGAATTTATGAATACTACCGTGATGGAATATAAGGATAAGGTAGCGGTCGTGACAGGCGGCGCGCATGGCATTGGGAAATGCATTGCTGAGGAATTCCGCAAGCGGGGCGCAAGGGTGGCGGTCGTTGATGTGCGCAAGGGTGACCACTTCATGGGCGACATTGCCAGGAAAGAGGTGGTCGATGCCTTTGCCAATGACGTCATCAACCAGTACGGCAAGGTGCATTACATCGTCAACAACGCTTTGCCACTCATGAAGGGGCTGGATGCCTGCTCCTGGGAAGAGTTTCAATATGCACTGGCCGTAGGGGTGACCGCACCTTTCTATTTGGTCAAACGGCTCGCGCCCTATCTTGCTGACGGCGCATCAATTGTCAACATCTCCTCCTCACGCGACCGCATGAGCCAGCCACAAACCGAGAGTTACACGGCGGCCAAGGGTGGCATTTCCGCCCTCACGCATGCCCTGGCCGTCACGCTGCGGGGCAAGGCAAGGGTCAACTCCATCTCTCCGGGGTGGATTGACACGGATGAGCAGTTCTACGCCGGCTCCGACGCCATGCAACAGCCTGTGGGCCGCGTGGGCCACCCCGTGGACATTGCACACATGGTGCTTTTCCTCTGTTCGGACAAGGCGGGCTTTATCACGGGCGAAAACATCTGCATCGACGGGGGCATGACCCGCCAGATGATTTACCACGGGGACAATGGATGGACGTTGACTGTATGAACTTCCGCCCAAAACTTGCCAGCGCAGGGAAATCAACAAAGGAAACAATATGAATCTCTAACTACATAAAATAATAAGGTACAATGGAAACATTCAAGGACGTCATATCAGGCAACCAATTGGTACTGGTCGATTTCTTCGCCACATGGTGCCAACCGTGTAAGATGATGCACCCCATTCTGGAACAGGTAAAGGCCGCACTGGGCGACAAAATCCGCATCATCAAGCTGGACGTTGACAAACAAGGCATGACAGCCTCGCAGTATGGCATACAGTCGGTGCCCACCCTCATGCTGTTCAGGCAAGGCGAAGTGCTATGGCGAACGAGCGGCGTGATGCAGAAAACAGCTCTGCTGGCCACGATTGACCCATTCCTAAAGTAGCAGCATACTGTATGGAAATAAGTACGGAGAAATTCAGTTGGACGCGACAACCCAAGAGTTGCGTCATCACAGAGAAGGCCATCGAGGTAGTCACCCAACCCAAAACCGACCTTTGGCAACGCACCTACTATCATTTTCGAAACGACAACGCTCCCGTGTTTCAGATGGAAACGGAACGTAAATACTTCAGCTTTATCGTGAAGACCGATTTCACTGACAGCCATCAGCGCTTCGACCAATGCGGCATTGTGCTCTATCTTGACAGCGACAACTGGCTGAAGTGCAGTGTGGAATACGAAAATGAAGACTTCCAACATTTGGGCAGCGTGGTAACCAACCACGGCTACTCCGATTGGGCCACAACCGCCATTCCCGCACAAGTGAAGACAATGTGGTTCCGACTATCGCGCCGCAACGATGACTACTGCATAGAGTGCTCGCCCGACGGCATTCGCTTCACGCAAATGCGCATCTGCCACCTGCATAAGGGTGGTGGCAAAATACGCTTCGGCATTTATGCCTGCTCGCCTGAGGACGCATCCTTCAAGGCCGTTTTCACGCACATGCAACTGACCGAATGTGCCTGGAAAGCCCACGACGGGCAGCAACCCGATGAAACAACCTGAAGCCCCACTACCCTACGCCCTACTACCTAACGGCCGCTTTTCACTACGCCGCCCCCGCTTTTCTCGTACACCACATTGCCCGAGAAAAGCGGGTTTTTCTTTATGAAAATGGCTGAATTGATCAAGAAAGGCGTACACGCGTTTCTACATAGCACTTGCACAAATACAACGCACATAGAGCATAGATGAAAAACCCTGTTGTTTTCCATTCACTTTCGCCGTTTTTATCACCCATAAATCCATTACGTAATAGGCTGTACCTGTGTCTACAT
>CALZJF010000092.1 GCA_945787885.1 uncultured Bacteroidales bacterium
CTATACCCCCCCCCTAAATAATAATAATAAAAATAATAACAATAATAATTCTCATCATCATGATAGATGAGTGCGTGCGCGAGGAACGATTGAGGAAGGAGAGAAAAAGGAAGGAGGAGGCTGCTTCAACGCAATGATGGCGAGAACATCGAGGATGCTATGGTTTCCTTGGCATTGATGTTCAGAATTACGCTCAGGTAGCAACCTTACGGCTTGGTTGGTGTTTGTTGAACCCGAAAAGCCCGAATGTGAATGAATGGCAGTGACATGGATTTGTGTGAATCGTTTGAAGAGTGTTCAATCAAATTATTCCGTGTGGTATAGGATGAAAAGAGTCGAGGAATGATAAGTGAAGGTAGCAGCAAAGAAGAAAGATATGGATTTTTTCGTAAATTTTCTCGGAAAAACTGTAGTATTGATGTCTATTGTTCGTCTTTTGCTATAGAAAGCCCGAAGTATGGGCTGAAGGAAACGCTCTTTGAATGAGTGAGGAAAACAATAACGTATAACAGACAGCATACAAAAGAAGAATTATGAGGCAACTAAAAATAGCCACTACCGTCACTGACCGTTCTGGCGGCATTCAGGAGTATCTGAACCAGATTAACAAGTATCCTTTGCTCTCGATAGAAGAAGAGGTGGAGTGTGCGCGGCGTATTCAGAAGAATGACGATGAGGCGTACCAGCGTCTGGTATGTGCCAATCTGCGTTTTGTCGTGTCTGTCGCAAAACAGTATCAGAACAAGGGTCTGACCCTCTCCGACCTTATCAACGAGGGTAATATCGGATTGATGAAGGCGGCGCAGAAGTTCGACGAGACGCGCGGCTTTAAGTTTATCTCTTACGCTGTATGGTGGGTGCGCCAAAGCATCTTGCAGGCCATCAGCGAGAAGAGCAACATCGTGCGTCTGCCCCTGAATCAGGTGGGACTGCAATCAAAGATAGGGCGTGCTCGCGCGGACTTTGAGCAGAAAAACCAGCGTGCCCCCTCGGTGGAGGAACTGGCGGAGATGCTCGACGTAGATACCGACCGCATTGAGGAATGCCTCGGAGCAAGCGGAAAGGCTATGAGCGTCGATGCTCCCTATGCTGACAACGAGGAGAACTGCTATCTTGACAACATGACGGGCGAGGTGTTTGCCAGCACTGACAGCAAGGTGGACCAGGAATCGCTCGGCACAGACCTCGCCACGACGCTTTCTGTGCTCAATGAGCGCGAGCTGACCGTCATTCACTATCTCTTCGGCCTGAACGAGAAGCATGAGATGTCGCTGGAAGAAGTGGCGAACATGATGGGGCTCACGCGCGAGCGAGTGCGCCAAATTCGCGAGAATGCCATACGCCATATCCGCGAAAGCGCGAATACGGATATCCTCAGAAAATATTTGGCACGCTAAGGTTGGCCTCCTTGCCCATGAATAACAGGGATTTAGAATTGGTGTGGCATTTGGTGGAGAGCACGGGGGCGAACGTTTTTCTGACGGGAAAGGCGGGAACGGGCAAAACCACGTTTCTGCGCAAATTCAGAGAGGCGACGCGGAAGCGCGCCGTGGTGCTGGCACCGACGGGCATTGCCGCCATAAACGCTGGCGGAAGCACGCTCCACTCCTTCTTTCAGCTGCCTTTCGGACCTTTTATTCCTGGTGCCGCCGGGCGCGATGAGGGGAAGCGTTTCCGCTTCGGAAAACGGAAAATACAGCTGATACGCAGTCTCGACCTGCTGATTATCGACGAGATTTCGATGGTGCGCGCCGATGTGCTTGATGCCGTCGATGACGTCTTGCGCCGGTATCGCGACCGTGCGCGACCCTTTGGGGGCGTGCAGTTGCTGATGATTGGCGACCTTCAGCAGTTGGCACCTGTGGCAAAAGCTGAGGAGTGGGAGATGCTGAGCAAGTATTATGAGACGCAATACTTCTTTTCCTCTCTCGCACTGCGGGAGGTGGGCTTCGTCAGTGTGGAACTTCACACCGTATATCGGCAGACGGATGCTGAATTTGTGAGCATCCTCAACGCAGTGCGCAGCAATACGGCAGATGCTGGCATCCTCGCACGGATTAACGAGCGGTATATGCCTGACTTCGAGCCGGCAGACGAGGAAGGATATGTGCGCCTGACCACGCATAACTATCAGGCTGACCGGGTGAACGAGGAAAAACTGGAACAGCTGCAGACGCCGGCGCGAACCTTTGTAGCCACGATAAAGGGGGAGTTTCCCGAACTTTCGTACCCCACTGCGCAGCACCTACGGCTGAAAGTGGGGGCGCAGGTGATGTTCGTCAAGAACGATTCGAGCGGCGAGCGGCAATATTTCAATGGTATGCTCGGCAGAGTCGTAGATATGACGGAGACCACCGTCACCGTACGGGCGCACGATACGGGGCGGGATATCACCGTGGCGCAGGAAGAATGGAAGAATGTGCGCTATGGGCTCAGCGATGCCACCAAGGAGATTGTGGAGGAAGAGTTGGGCTGTTTCGCACAAATACCTCTCAAGGCGGCATGGGCGATTACGGTGCATAAGAGTCAGGGTCTGACGTTTGCCCGCGCTATCATAGATGTGCAGCACTCGTTTACCCACGGTCAGACCTATGTGGCGTTGAGCCGTTGCAAGAGTCTGGAAGGAATGGTGCTGAGTGCGCCGATTCCTCCGGCTGCTATCATCACCGACCCCTGCATCGCTGCCTTCAACGATGGCATATCGGCGCAGACGCCCACTCCATCAAGGGTGAAGGATATGGAGCGCGAATATTTCCTCAGTCTGCTTTCAGACCTCTTCGACTTCGTGCCACTGCGGCAGGCGCTGGATGCTTATACGAGAGTGATTGATGAATTTCTTTTCAGGCAATATCCCCAGCAGCTTGCTGCCATCAAGGCTGCGCGCGATGCGTTTGCGGAGAGAGTGGTCAAGGTGGCGAACAACTTTGCCGTGCAATATTCGGCAATGGTGATGAAGGGGTATGACTATGCTGAAGATGCCCTCCTGCAGGAACGCTGCCAAAAAGGTGCAAACTACTTCTTCGGCGAACTGGAAGAAACGCGTAAGACGCTGAAAGAGAACGGAGTGGCGAGCGGGAACAAGACAATTGAAGAACGCTTGGGACGCCATACCGAAGAGTTTTCAACGTTGCTCCGCATCAAGCTCTTCCTCTTGCGCTATTTCTCCCTACAGACGTTTAGCGTGGCATCGTATCTGCGGCAGCGGGCAGTGACGACTATTGGCCCGATGGAAAAAAAAGCAGACAGAACGAAGGCGAAAACGAAGAGAGGGGCTTCAAAAAAACTCAAGCCTGAGAGCCGCAGAGGCAGAATGGAGGACGAGGATGCAAGCATGCAGGAAGAGACGGCTGCAGCCAGATGGGCAGAGCAGGAGATGGCCGAGGAGGCTAATTCTTATGCCGCTGGCGAACTGACGGAATACCCTAATATGCCCGACCTGCAATACGAAGGCCTGCCGTACTGATGTGTTTATAAAATAAATTTCATTAAGTAGGTAATGAAAATGATTTTTATGTTAGAATGCTCTATTTGGATGCAGGTCTTAGTCTTGAAAAAAGAGCATAGCGAGGGCTATGTGACAGTTTCCAAGGCTGAAAGATGCGCCAAAGAGAGCGTTCAAACATACAAGGTAGGTTCTATAAATTAGTTTTCAATGTAAGG
>CALZJF010000093.1 GCA_945787885.1 uncultured Bacteroidales bacterium
GAAAGACAAAAAGATACGGTGCGAGAGGCGTGAAGACATCCAAGTAAAACAGAACGACTGCCTTACATTGAAAACTAATTTATAGAACCTACCTATATAGAACAAATCAGCCATGCCCCTTCAATCCATCGAACTCCTCGCCCCTGCCAAGAATGCCGACACGGGCATTGAAGCCATTCGTCATGGTGCCGATGCCGTCTATATAGGCGGTCCGGGTTTCGGAGCCCGCGCCGCCGCCGGCAACAGTGTCGAAGATATAGAGCGTTTGTGCCAGTATGCCCATTTGTTTGGGGCAAGAGTCTATGTGACGCTCAACACCATCCTGTACGATGATGAGCTTGCCGAGGTGGAACGCCTCGTCCGGCAGCTCTACGATGTCGGCGTCGATGCGCTGATAGTGCAGGACATGGCGCTGCTATCGCTCCGCCTTCCCCCCATAGCTCTCCACGCCTCCACGCAGATGGACAACTGCACACCGGAGAGGGCAGCACTGCTCGAAAAGGCGGGATATTCGCAAATCGTCGTGGCGAGAGAGCTTTCGCTGCAGCAGATACGCGACATCCACGCAGCCACTTCGCTCCCCATCGAAGCCTTCGTGCATGGAGCCCTCTGCGTCAGCTATTCCGGGCGTTGCTATGCCTCGGAATATTGCTTCGGGCGTTCTGCCAACCGCGGACGTTGCGCGCAGTTCTGCCGCTTGGCGTTTTCCCTCGTAGATGCTGATGGACGAGTGGTGGAAGCAGCACGGGAAGGCGCGGGCAAGGCTGCCATGGCAAAAATCGAGCAGCTCCATCTCCTGTCGCTGCGCGATATGAACCGCTCGGCATATATCGAGGAGATGCTGGATGCAGGCGTACGCAGTTTCAAGATAGAAGGCAGACTGAAGGATGCGGCGTATGTGAAGAACGTCACTGCCTACTATCGCCGCGCCATTGATGCAGTCTTGGCGCGCCGCTCTGAGGAATTTGTGCGTGCCTCAGCAGGCACCACCACCGTTCACTTCACGCCGCAGTTGTCGAAGAGCTTCAATCGGGGCTTCACCTCCTATTTCCTCAACGGCCGCACGCCCGATGTGTGGAATTTCCACACTCCGAAATCCATGGGTGAGCCCGTCGGTAGGGTGGAGCGCGTGGGCGCACGCTCCTTCGTCGTACTGCTGCATGATGGCGTCGCCCCTCTCCACAATGGCGATGGCCTCTGCTTTTTAGGCAGGGAAGGCCTGACGGGCTTCCGTGCGAACCGTGTGGAGATGGAAGCTGGGCGTCGCGCCGAGGTGTTCCCCCTGCGTATGCCCGAAGTACGGCAGGGCGACGCGGTGTATCGCAATGAAGACCATCAGTGGGAAAGCCTGCTCGCACGCCCCACTGCAGAGCGCAGGCTTCCCCTCGCATTCCGGCTCGAAGAAGTGTCAGGGGGATATCGCCTCACCGCCTCGGCATCCGGGGTGCAGTCCAGCGTCGAAATCCCCACGGAGCATCAGGCAGCGGCAAAACCTCAGAGCGAAAATCTGCATCGCCAGTTGGGCAAGTTGGGCGATACGCCGTTCGTGCTCGAAAGCGTGAGCGTAGAGACCGATGGCGAACGCTTCATCCCCGCCTCGTTAGTGGCAGCCGCGCGTCGTGATGTCGTGGCATTGTTGCAGCAGGCACTTTGTCGTCGCCATCTGCAGCAGCGCGATGTCCGTCGTCCGATGCAGCGCATTGATTTGCATGGCGCATCGTTCGGCTATCAGGCGAATGTCGCCAACGCCGTCAGTCGGCGGTGGCTCCTGCAGCATGGTGCCGCCAGTGTGGAGCCTGCCTTTGAAATCCGGCAGCCCCGTCAAGCCGTCATCATGACCTGCCGCCACTGCCTGCGCTACGCCTTTGGGCAGTGTCCGCGGCAGACCCACCGTCCGCCCACGTGGAAAGAGCCCTTGGCACTCCGTCTGCCCGATGGCCGGAGCTTCCCCCTCGTCTTTGATTGCCAGCGTTGCGAGATGCAGGTGCTCGCACCGCGAAGTTGATTCCCATAGTCTCCCTGTTGCCAACCCATAGTCTCCCTGTTGCCAACCCATAGTCTCCCTGTTGCCAACCCATCGTCTCCTTATTATATATATATATGTGTATGCTCTCCTGGCTTTCCCGCTTCCTGCTGCTTCTGCTCGCCGTTCTCAGCCTGCAGTCCTGCCGTCGCGACCATCCGCAGTGCATCGACCCTTGGGCAACTACGGGCATCGACTCCGTGGCATTCCGCAAAGACCATCACTATTGGAAGAACTACAATCTCGTGGTGACGGACAGCGTTCCCCTCTTGGTCAGCGTGCCGGGCGAGGTGGCGAGCATCTTTGCCCCTGACAGTTCGGTGCTGATGTCAGACGATGAGATAGTGGTGGCAAACCTTGCCATCGTCCCCACCGATACGATAGACAGCGTATGGGTCATGGTGGCACGCGACCAGCAGACGATGGGATGGGTGCGCGAGCAGCAACTGATGGAGCGCAGCATCCCCGACCATCCCATATCGCGCTTCATCCATCAATTCTCCGATAGCCGCTTCCTCGTCTTCCTCACGTGCCTCTGCCTGGCTTTTGGCGTTTTCATCGTGCAGCGCTTCCGCAAGGAGCATTTCCTCATCGTCCATTTCAATGATATCCGCAGTTTCTACCCCACCTTGCTGTGTCTGGGCATGAGCGGTGCGGCCGCCTTCTACGGCTCTATACAGAATTTCTGCCCCGAAGTGTGGAAAGAATTTTTCTTCCATCCCACGCTGAATCCTTTCGGCCAGCCCCGCGTCATTCTGCTATTTCTGGCGAATGTCTGGTTCTTGGTCGTGGTCTTCATAGCTGTGATCGACGACATCCGCAAGCAGCCCGATGTGGTGAACGGCGTGTCGTATATGATTTCGCTCTGCGGTTTCTGCATGTCGCTCTATCTTTTCTTCAGCGTTTCGGTGCAGTATTATGTAGGCTATGTGCTTCTGCTGCTTTATTGGGCATTTGCCCTTCACCGTTATATCCGCCACAACACCATCCTCTACTATTGCGGGCATTGCGGAGCACCCCTCCATACGCTGGGCAAATGTCCGAAGTGCGGGGCGGAGAACGAAGCATAGACGTAGAACGTCTGACAGAAATCTGCTTTTTCCAGATAAAACTCAGTTCTTGCCAGTCAAAACTCAGTTCTTGCCCGTCAAGACTCAGCGTTTTCCAGACAAAACTCAGCGTTTGCCAGTCAGAAGCAGGGTAGGGCAGGCGGGAAAAAGCCCGTTGCAGTGAGGAAAAAACTCGCCGCAGGCGGAAAAATGAACGAAAGGAGGGCGAAAATGAAATTTTTTACCGTTTTCGCCTCACTTTTTTCCATCCACATCTCGCTTCCCTCAGTCTGCATCTTGCGGTTTGAAAGCCTCGATTCTACAAAGCAGGCTTTTCAAAACAGGCTGAAAAAGCCCGTCCTGATAGAAAAGTGATGTGTTTTTCTGAAAAAGTGATTACTTTTCTTGTGAGTTTCGTGAGATGTCCGTACCTTTGCATCGCTTTTGAGAACAACGGGCGCTTAGCTCAGCTGGTTCAGAGCGTCTGCCTTACAAGCAGAGGGTCGGGG
>CALZJF010000094.1 GCA_945787885.1 uncultured Bacteroidales bacterium
AAGTAAGACAGAAACACTGCCTTACATTGAAAACTAATTTATAGAACCTACCTTATATGAAACTCGAATGACGCGGATTGTACGAAGATGGGCTATTGACCGAACCATCCTGACAGGACGCCATCGCTGCCTCGGCATTCCCTGCCTTCAGCTTTACAGAAATCAAAGAAACGCCCCTCCTCCCTCCACCCTCCCCTCTTTTCCTCCCTTCCCCCTCGCCTTCGCGCGCGCACACGCGCATTCCTATTATTATAGGTAGGTTCTATAAATTAGTTTTCAATGTAAGGCAGCGTTTCTGTCTTACTTGGATGTCTTCACGCCTCTCGCACCGTATCTTTTTGTCTTTCATTCAGTCACGTAGCCCGCTACGCTCCCTCGTGAAAAACAAAAAACTACGGCACGATAGTCGCAAATACATCGCAAGCTAATTTATAGAACCTACCTATATTTATATATCGTGTTGTTATTTTAATAAAACGAACATACAAGCAAGAAGGAACAAGAGGATGCCTTGCGTATGAGATTGCGCCATGATTACCTTAATCAAACTACCTGCATTTGATTTACAACACAAAAAACGAGAAGGATAAAACTTCCAAAGCCAAAATATTTCATCCGCTCACTGATGAAAAACTATTTCGCACGCCTACCTGCCAGCGTGGCTCGTTATAGTCCGGCCACCATCGGTCAGGGCGAGCCCCCGGCCCAATCATTATTTTGAACAACCTGTCTTTGTGGGGCGCGCCCCATCTGCCGAACTTTTGCCTCTCAGGTGGTCAATCTTACCCCAAAAAGTCATCATTTCTACCCTAAAAAATCATCACATTTCCCCCAAAAATGATGACTGGGAGACGAGAATTGCCGTCGGAAAATAAAACACGAGAGTGAAAATGGCATATGTCAAGCCAAAAGCAAGGAAAGAACTCCGTGCTTCTACTCCGGAACGCCCGCCGCGCCCCCAAAAATTTCTGGCAAAAACACAGATTGTTTGCCGACAATTTCGTATTTTTGCGCTCAGAGTTGCAGGCTTATCTCTCCTACGACCCTCAAAAAGAACCGTTATGGGTAGATACATCAACAAAGGCAATAATGCTTTCAGGAAAATCGTCAATCAGGAATACGTTGACAAGACATCGCTCATACCACTCATCAACGCTACGCTCAATACCGAGAAATGCTATAGTTGCGCGACGCGGTGCCGCCGTTTTGGCAAGTCGATGGCGGCCAAGATGCTGTGTGCCTACTATGACAAGTCGTGCGATTCGAGAGAACTATTCAGGGGATTGGAGGCAGAAAAGGCGGAATCGTTTGAGACGCACCTGAACAAATACTGCGTGATTTGCCTCGACATGACCGAATTTACCACCAAGTACAGGGGAGAGCAGGACATCGTGAAGCTCATTCAGCAAGATGTAATACAGGACATCACAGAGGAATATGACGGGATAAAGGTCAAAGAGCGCGACGACCTGATGGATGTGCTCTACAGCATCAGCAAATGTATGGGCGAGCACTTCATCATGATCATTGATGAATGGGATGCCATACTGCGCGAAATGGGAACCGACGAACACATCACTACAGCATATATAGATTTGCTGCGCCGCCTATTCAAAGGCGTCAGCTCTGCCGAAGTCTTTGCAGGAGCCTACCTCACGGGCATTCTTCCCATCAAGAAATACAACACGGAGTCAGCATTGAACAATTTCCGCGAGAACTCCATGGTGAATCCCGGACGAATGGCAACGACGCTTGGATTCACACACGAGGAAGTGGAAAAACTATGCGACAGACACGCCATGGACATCAAGGAGATGGAGCGCTGGTATGACGGGTATCGTATCGGAGAAGAGCCGCACATCTTCAATCCATATTCCGTGATGTCTGCCATTGACGAAAATCGCTATCGCAGCTACTGGACGACCACGGGGGCATACGATTCCATCAGCACCTACATCGAGATGAACTTTGAGGGCCTGAAAGACGACATCATCCGTATGCTCGCCGGAGAGTCTGTGGATGTAGATACCACGGAGTTCCTGAATGACCTGCGCATTGTGAGAAGTAAAGACGATGTCCTCACCGTGCTGATACACCTTGGCTACCTTGCTTACGATTCTGAGCGTCAGCAGTGTTACATCCCCAATAAGGAGGTGGCGGACGAAATGAACAAGGCCATCAAAGCTACTTCATGGGCATCTGTGGCAAAGACCCTTCAAGACTCAAAATCCCTGCTTGCTGCCACCATCGCTGGAAATGAAGAAGCAGTGGCGCGGACCATCGACGTGGCTCATGATGAAAACACGAGCATCCTCTCCTATAACGATGAGAACTCCCTCGCCTGCGTTCTGACTATCGCCTATATATGGGCGCGCAACGAGTACATCATTCACCGCGAATATGCCACGGGCAAGGGCTATGCCGACCTCGTGATGATTCCGCGCCGCAATGTCGAGAAGCCCGCACTCATCATAGAATTGAAGTTCAACCACACCGCCGACACCGCCCTTGAGCAGATAAAGCGTAGGCAATACCCTGCGAAGATAGCAGAATACACGGGCGACGTGCTCCTCGTGGGCATCAACTATGACCAATCCACAAAGCTGCATACCTGCAAGATAGAACGATGGAAGACAATCCAGTAGCACCATGGCCGGGCTACTCACGACAATTTGCTGAAAGCAGCAACGCAGAGGCTACAGCAAGCACAACGATGCAAGAAGAAAGCACGCGCACGCTCTGGAATAAGGTAGGTTCTATAAATTAGCTTGCGATGTATTTGCGACTATCGTGCCGTAG
>CALZJF010000095.1 GCA_945787885.1 uncultured Bacteroidales bacterium
TAGCCGATTGGTATTTTTTTAACGAAGTATTGAATTGATAGAACCTACCTAAAATCTAATTGCTCATTATCATGGAAATCGAAAACCATCCGCTCAAACCCTTCCTCCCCGCTAATGCCCGCATACTCTTTCTGGGTAGTTTCCCTCCGCCGCGCATACGGTGGAGCATGGACTTCTTCTACCCGAACTGGATAAACGATTTTTGGCGCATCATGGGCATCATCTTCTTTGCTGACCGTCGTCACTTCGAGATGCAGGAGGCTGGGGCAAGGGCGTTCGACCGTGGGCGCATCATCGAATTTTGCCAGCGCGAGGGCCTTGCCTTCTTCGACACCGCCCAGCGCGTGAGGCGGCTGAAGGGAAATGCCTCCGATGCCGACCTCGAAATCGTGGAGCCGACGGATGTGGCACGGCTGATGGCGCAGATGCCGGAGTGCAGGCGCATCGTGACGACGGGGAGCAAGGCGAGCGAGGCTCTGCGGCAGCGGCTCTCCGAAGCCGTCGGGGCAGACGTGGTGTCCCCGGCGATTGGACATTTCACCACCCTTGAAGCCTTCGGACGCACATTGCAGTGGTGGCGTATGCCGAGCTCGTCGCGCGCCTATCCGTTGGGCATTGAGAAGAAGGCGGAACGCTATGCCTTGCTGTTCGCTGAAAAGCTGAAACAGGAATAGTGGATGTGGCAGGGAGACCGGATGATTGGCGGAATCCTAAGCGCAGGTAATTCTTTCCGAATTTCGGGTATTGCGGCTTTTGCTCGTTTCTTCATAATTTTGCAGCCAACTTTTTATCTACTTATGAAAAAGATACTGGTCATATCAACGAGCCTGCGCTCAAAGAGCAATTCCGAGGCATTGGCAGATGAGTTTATGCGTGGTGCCGCAGAGGCAGGACATGCAGTGGAAAAAATCTCTCTGAGAGGAATGCAGATAGGCTATTGCCGCGGATGCCTTGCTTGCCAGAAGAGGGGTTCATGCGTAATCAGCGACGACATGGCTGACCTTGTCCGGAAGATGCACGATGCGCAAGTCATAGCATTCGCAACGCCCATTTATTATTACGAGATAAGCGGACAGATGAAGACTCTGCTCGACAGAGCCAATCCGCTGTACGGTTCCGACTATTGCTTCCGCGACATCTATCTCTTCACTGCTGCCGCAGAGAATGAGCCTTGCGTGCCGGAAAGAGCCATTGAGGGCCTCGGCGGCTGGATAGCCTGTTTCCCTGAAGCGCATTTGGCTGGGACGGTCTTCGCAGGCGGTGTGACCGAAATGGGGGATGTCGCAGGACATCATGCCCTCGCTGAAGCGTATGAAATGGGGAAGAATATGTAAAGGTTGGTTCTATAAATTACCTCCGTTAAACCATAATTATTAACCTTTTTAACGGAGGTAATTTATAGAACCAACCTAAAGACCATAAAAAAACGATACAGATGAGAAACTTGATTACAACGATGGCAATGGCATTGGCATTCACTGTAAATGTTCAGGCGCAGGAAGTGCAGGACAAAGTGGCGGAGAAGGAAAATCTGCAGTTGGCGGGAAATTGGGACAAGACTTTTCCGAAGAGCGACAAGGTGGAACACGAGAAGGTGACCTTCGTAAACAGATACGGCATCACGCTTGTTGCTGACCTGTATAGGCCTAAAGACAAGAAAGGAGCTTGCCCCGCACTGGCCGTCAGCGGACCCTTCGGGGCTGTAAAGGAACAATCGTCAGGACTTTATGCCCAGCGTTTGGCGGAAGATGGGTTTATCACGCTTGCCTTCGACCCCTCCTTCACGGGTGAGAGCGGCGGCCATCCGCGCAATCTCGCTTCGCCCGACATCAATACCGAGGATTTCTCGGCAGCGGTTGATTATCTCATCTCCCGCGAAGATGTCGCTGCCGACAAGACAGGCATCGTGGGTATCTGTGGCTTTGGAGGTTTTGCTGTCAATGCCGCTGCCATAGACACTCGCATCAAGGCTACCATTGCCGTAACGATGTACGACATCAGCCGATGCACCGCCAACGGATATTACGATGGGGCGGACGATGCCGCCAGCCGCCAGAAAATGCGCAAGGCACTGAATGCACAACGCACGGAAGACATCAGGAATGGCACTTACAAACGCTCTGTCATGAACCCCGAACCTGCCGCCGACGCGCCACAGTTCATGAAAGACTACTACGACTACTATAAGACTTCCCGTGGTTTCCATCCACGCTCCATCAATTCCGGCCAAGGCTGGAACCTGACATCAAGCCTTGCCTTCCTCAATGCCCCGATACTTGCCTATGCCAGCGAGATAGAGAGTGCCGTGATGCTTGTCCACGGAGAGAAAGCCCATTCGCGCTATTTCAGCGAAGATACTTTCAGGCTTCTCAAAGGCGACAACAAGCGGCTGCTGATTGTGCCTGATGCCGTACATTGCGACCTGTATGACGACATGTCGGTCATTCCCTTTGCCGAGATAGCAGCATTTTTGAAGGAAAACTTATGACGAATATTCAGGAGGCGCAGTAAGATACACTGCGCCTCCTGCAAGATAAGTTTAGGCTTATGGTAAGTAGGTAATAAAAATTATTTTAGGTAGGTTTTATCAATTAGTTTGCGATGTATTTGCGACTATCGTGCCGTAGTTTTTTGTTTTTCACGAGGGAGCG
>CALZJF010000096.1 GCA_945787885.1 uncultured Bacteroidales bacterium
TATTGTTATTGTTATTGTTATTGTTATTGTTATTGTTATTGTTATTGTTATTGTTATTGTTATTGTTATTGTTATTGTTATTGTTATTGTTATTGTTATTGTTATTGTTATTGTTATTGTTATTGTTATTGTTATTGTTGTTGTGATTGTTATGATTGTTATGATTGTTATTGTTGTTAATTAGGGGATAGAAGGATTGCAAGGGGAGGGGGATAAGGAGGGAAGGCTGACGATGCGTTGTGCGCGTGGTTAGTGCGTGATGGTGTCTTTGACATGCCGAGCCTTGCGCTCCCATCTACAGTGCCACTGCCTCACAAGTGGCCATTTCCATCCCTCAAAATGGCCGTTTCTCACCCTCAAAATGCTCACTCCGGAGCAAGAACTGCCGTCGGAAATCTGACAATCCCGAAAATTCGGCAAACGTCGGCTTGTTGGCGACTGTTCTTGGGGAAGCCAAGCCACAGATTTGGATGCTCAAGCCCGGAAAGGAGGGCATTCGCAGAGCGTCGGCTATCATGCACGCCGGGCGGCATTCAATGCCATAATGTCGTTCTCTGCATAAAAAAATGCACGATGGCAGGGAGAATGTGAAAAAAAAGACTTACCTTTGCACGCAAAACTCCCCTCGTGATGGCTGCTGTGGCAGACTGCTGGCAAGACAGGCAGAAGAGCGGGGGAGAATCATCAATCACGCAAACACAGAATACATGAGACGCAGATTATTAGCTATGGCAGCCTTCGCCATGATGACTACAGCCGCTTGGGCACAGTTTGAACGCGGCACGAAATACGTGGGAGCCTCCGTCAGCGGACTCTCGCTGAGCTACAGCAAGGCCTCCGATTTTTCCTTCGGACTCGATGCGACGGGAGGTTACTACTTCGCCAATTGCTGGATGGCGAAAGGAAATCTGGGATATTCCCATAAGAAGTCGTACGACGGCTTCAACCTCGGCGGTGCCGTGCGCTACAATTTCCTTCAGAACGGCGTGTATCTCGAAGCCGGACTGGAGTATCAGTTTGAAAATTTCGGTAAGACTACCATCGACGTGCCTGTCGTCGTTGGTGACGCGATAGTGGGCTACGAGAAGGTGCAGAAGAAACTTCATGAGAACAATCTGCGCATACCTATCAACATCGGCTACACCTTCTATCTGAACCAGCACATCGCCATCGAGCCCGCCATCTACACGAAGCTCTCCCTCAACGATTTCAACGATGGCACGGAGTTCGGACTGAAAATCGGACTGGGATATTATTTCTGATAGCCGTCATGCAAATAGCAGAACTGGGCGAGTTTGCCCTTATTGACCGCCTGACGGAGCCAATAGCGCTCCGCAATGCCTCTACGCTGAAAGGCGTGGGCGACGACTGCGCCGTCATCGACACCGAAAAGCTCAGACGGCGTACGCTCGTGACGACCGACCTGCTGATGGAGGGCATACATTTCGACCTCGTCTATACCCCCTTCCAGCATCTGGGCTATAAGGCCGCCATGGTGAATCTCTCTGACATCTACGCCATGGGCGGCACACCGCGGCAGCTCGTGGTGGGCATTGCCGTCGATCGCCGTATCACCGTCGAGGCGTTGGACAGCTTCTACGCCGGACTCCGCATGGCGTGCGAGCGTCATGGGGTGGATATCGTCGGCGGCGACACCTCGGCAGCACTGACGGGCGTGGCGATAAGCATCACCGTCGTGGGCGATGCCGACCCCGAAGACGTGGTGGGGCGCGATGGGGCGAAGGACACTGACTTGGTGTGCGTCACGGGCAATCTCGGCGCAGCCTATCTCGGCCTGCAACTGCTGGAGCGCGAGAAGGCCATCTATCTCGACCAGCTCCGTCAGCAACCGAAGGGAACGCCCATGCCCTTTGAGCCCGACTTTGCCGGGAAGGAATATCTGCTGGAGCGAATCCTCAAGCCCGAGGCACGGCGCGATGTGTGGGAGGCTCTGCGAAAGGCAGGCATCCGCCCGACGGCGATGATCGACGTCAGCGACGGGCTATCGTCGGAGCTCCTGCATATCTGCAAGGCATCGGGCTGCGGATGCCGCATCTTCGAGGAGCGCATACCCATCGACTTCCAGACGGCATCGACGGCGGAAGATTTCAACCTCAATGTCTATACCTGTGCGCTGAACGGCGGCGAGGACTATGAGCTGCTCTTCACCGTTCCGCTGGCAGACCATGAGCGTGTGGCGCAGTTGGAGGATGTGAAAATCATAGGCCATATCACTCGTCCTGCCCTCGGAGCCGTACTCGTGACGCGCGATGGCAGCGAATTTGCCTTGAAAGCCCAGGGCTGGCAGCATGGCGATAAGGGCTGAAATGAGTCTTATTTCGGAGTTTTGCAATGTCGGTTTGCGATAAAATGCGTAAAAACAAGGAATTTTCGATAAAATTTCGCGGAAAAGTTTGGCGGTAACGAAAAACGCCGTACCTTTGCACTCGCAAACAGGCGATAACGACAGCGCACTGCTGAAACATCGCAGCAAGGCAAAACGATGGTGCCATAGCTCAGTTGGTAGAGCAAAGGACTGAAAATCCTTGTGTCCCCGGTTCGATTCCTGGTGGCACCACCTTGAACGACTCAGGTTTTCTCCTGAGTC